>JBJXGC010000187.1:0-7751 GCA_046154545.1 Dehalococcoidia bacterium
CCCGGGCGAGGCCGTTATGGATCTGTTTGCGGGGGTTCCGGAACGTGCGTGAGACGAGTTCGAAGAAGGCGGCGAGGCGTACCCGGGGGACAAGCGGTTCCGCCCGGATGGTGAGCCGAATGACCGAGGACGTGACCGACGGAGGTGGGTCGAACGCTTCGGGCCGCACGTCGAACAACAACTCCGCTTCGGCGTAGACCTCGACGGACACACCGAGGAGCGAGAGGCCGCCGGCGAGCCCGCACATCTCGCGGGCGACTTCGCGCTGGACCATCACGACCATCTCCAGCGGCTGTGGATCGCTCTCAAGGAGGCGGCGGACGATCGGGTTGGCCGCGAAGTAGGGCAGGTTGCCGGCGACGACGAAGGGCCGCCCGGGCGGGATGAGTGTGCGCGTGTCGAGGTCACGGGCATCGCCCTGGGCGAGGTGGAGGCGGGGTTCGGCCGGGAAGCGGCGACTGAGGTGGGCGATCATGCGCTCTTCGATTTCGAGGGCGAGGACCTCGAAGCCGCGGTCGAGCAGTTCGGCCGTCAGGGCACCGGTCCCAGGCCCGATCTCGAGGACGAGCGCACCGGTGGGGACGCGGACGGCATCGCCGATATCGCGGAGGACGCCGGAGTCGCGCAGGAAGTGTTGGCCGAGCGCTTTACGGGCGGAGGGCTCGCGTACAGAGGTGCGGGGCACGCCTCGATGGTAGGTGGGGCTTAGCCGTCAGTCGAGGATGGTGATTTCGAGGTCTCGGACGCCCCACGAACTGCGGTCCGGATCACTTTCGTCGAAGCCAACATCAATGTGCGGACCGTTGACCCCGCTGCCCGTGTCGGCCGCCAGGCACTCGCCATAGCCCGGCACCCACATGCGTGTGTAGAGCGGGATGACGCTGCGATCGACAGCGCAGATGCCTTTTTTCAACTTGATACCCGAGTAGGTCGTGCCGTAGTTGGGATCATCCCTCGTCCAGGCGCCGTGACTCGCGTCGTACCAGGTGGCCGTGACGAACATCTTGCGGCCGGGAAGCGGAGCGTTGGCGCTGGAGACGCCGGGCGCGGCCGCGGCTGCGGGGCCCTTACCGCCGACGATCCGGCGGGTCGGGACGGGCTCGCGCACCACCATCGACCTTACTTCGGCACTGGCGACTTTTTCGCCGTTCTTGTACGTGACCTTCATCGTTTTGAGCTTCAAGCCCGGGGTGCCATCGACGAAGTGCGACTGTCCGCGCGCGAGAGCTATGTCGAGCTCTTCGACCACCCGTGGAGCGATCGCCTCCTCCTCCGTCTCTTCGACGACCCGGGTGCGACGAATGACGACCTTTGTGGAGGAGGTAACTCGGGTCGCCAGGGCTGGCTCGACTGAGTCATCGCCGCCCAGGGTGACGCCCATCACCGCCACGATGTCGGCGACGGTCTGTGCCTGGGTGTAGAGGACGTGGTCCTTGCCATCGAGCCACACAGGGATGCTGAAGGCGGACTTGAGACGGACGACGCCGTCCTGGGGCAGACTGCTCTCGAGCATGGGCTCGACGAGGTCCAGCTCGCGCACGGTCATCCCCTGGTCGGCGAGGAAGTCCTGGACGGTGTCGGCAGCCGACGGGAGCGTGACGGAGTCCCTGTCGGTCACAAGCGTAATGGGACGGGCGCGCCGGACCTGGACAGTGAGCGGCGTGACGGAGGTCGCTCCCGCCGCTTCCAGTGAAACGAATCCGGACGACAGCAACGGTCCGCGAGGGGTGGTGAGCCGATTGCCAATGTAGACGCGGTCACCGGTGTGGAGGTCGATGCCCATATCGGCGAGAGCCCCGCCGACAGTTGTGGCGAGCGTATTGCGTTCGAGGAGCTGGCCATCGACAGCGATACGGATGGGCCGAGCCCGTTGGACGGCGAAGGTGGTGGTGCCTCCACCTGAACCGGCGAGGACGCGGTCGCCCGGCCGCAGGGCTACGTCCGCGGCGGCCAGCGCTTCGGCCTGTGGCTGAAACATGGCCGAGACGCGATAGGACTGGCCGTCGTGAAGGACGGTGACATCCTGTTCTGGGAACAGGCGAAAGCCGACGACAGCAAGCACGATGACCACGAATATGGTCGCCGCGTGATGCCGACCTCGGAAATGGCGGGGGTGCACCAGAAGGTCGGACCGGGTGATGTGCTGTCCAGCGGCTTTCGCCCGCCCGCGGTAGCGGGGAGAGCGAAGTGCCTGGGCCAAAGTCACTCCTCGGTTCGCGATTTCGCCCCCGCTGGCTGCGGGGTCCTTCGTTCGAATGTTAACAGGCCGTGCACCTGCCTTCGATCTGGACTCCAGGCTTTTCCTGCGCCAGCCAACTCAGACCCGGTGTACCTGCGGCACCCGAAGCATTCCACTTATGGCTGCTTCCTTCCGGACCTGACCAGGTTCATGGCGCTTCGCCGCGCAGGACCAGATCGTCAACGCCGCTTGACAAGGACAGTCCCCAGAAGCCAGCCCTCCGGCAGGGATTCAACCCCGCTATAGCGGATTGCGGGTTCAGGGCACCGCTAGCTCCCCGTCTAGCACGGCCAACGACAACGTACGCGAACGGACGTTCGCCGGTCAATACAGCGAGGGCCTTTCATGACGCCTTGAACTACTCCTGGGGCTCACCCGTCCTGATCGAAACGAGCAGGTCGTGCGCCTTCACCCGTTGGCCGGCCACGACAGGCACGGTCTCGACCGTGCCGTCACTCGGTGAGCGGAGTTCGTTGTTCATCTTCATCGACTCGATGACGAGCAGGACCTCGCCGGCGGTGACGCTCATCCCTGGCTGACAGCGCACCTCGACAATCGAGCCTGTCATTGGGGCGACGAGGCGGACGAGGCCTTTGTTAGCGCCAGCGGCGGCAATCCGGCCGCCGCCCGGGCGCCAGGGGCCAACATCGTAGTCGAAGGTGTGACGGCCGATCGTCACGATCGCCCCGCCGCGGCGACGCTCGATGTAGAGCTCAGTCGGCCGGTTGTCGAGCATGAGCACATAGAGCCCCGAATCGCCGACGCGGGCGAGTTCACAGGCGTACTGGCGGTCGTCGCCTTCGCGGCGGACGAGCATGAGGCCGCCGCCGCCGGGCTCGATCTCCAGGGTTGCCTCTTCGTCGCCCAGGCGGACCACGTACTTGTCTACCATCGACGCCCTCCACGGCCGGCGATGCCGCCCATCTGTGCCCGCCACGAGGACGGGGCTGACGTACGCTGCGATTGGCCCGTGCCGTTGCCCGAATGGCCGTTGCGGTCGCCGCCGTCTTTCGCCAGGACGGCGAGGAGGGCGGCGATCTCGGAGGCGAGTTTCTGCTGCTCCAACGGGTCGGGGGCGGAGACCTGATGCCTGTCGAGGAAGCCGGTATCGAGGTTGCCAGCGATAAAGTCGGGAAGGTCGAGAATCTCCTGGAGGTAGGGGATATTGGTGGCCACGCCGACGACGCGGAACTCGGCCAGGGCACGCTTCATCCGGGCGCGGGCGCCTTCCCGGTTACGGCCCCAGGCTGTCACTTTCGCCAGCAGCGAGTCGTAGTACGGGGTGACCTCGATCCCGTCGTAGAGGGCGCTTTCGACGCGGATCCCTGGGCCGGCCGGTTCGCGCGCCAGGACGATGCGGCCGACAGAGGGCAGGAAGCCGTTGAAGGGGTCCTCGGCGACCACCCGGCATTCGATGGCCCAGCCCCGGGTCAGCAGTTCCGCTTCGTCGTAAGCGAGCTCTTCGCCAGCGGCGACGAGGATCTGGTCCTTGACGATGTCTGTCCCCGTGACCATCTCGGTGACGGGATGCTCGACCTGCAGCCGGGTGTTCATTTCGAGGAAGTAGTACTCGCCGCTCTCGGTGAGGAGGAACTCCACAGTGCCGACGTTATGGTAGTTCGCGGCCCGCGCGATGCGGACGGCGGCGCGTCCGAGACTGCGCCGCAACGCGGGCGTCACGGCCACGCTCGGGCACTCTTCGATGATCTTCTGATGACGGCGCTGGATGCTGCATTCGCGTTCGCCGACGGGCACGATGTTGCCGAAGCGGTCGGCAATGATCTGGATCTCGATGTGGCGGACGGGACTGAGGTGCTTCTCAACGTAGATGCTTGGGTTGCCGAAGGCCGCCTGGGCTTCGTACATGGCCCGCTGCGCGGCACCCGCGAACTCCTCGCGCGACTGAACGATGCGGATGCCGCGGCCGCCGCCGCCGGCCGTCGCTTTCACCATGACGGGAAAGCCGATCTTCTCGGCGACATTGACGGCGTCTTCCAGCGACGTGACTTCGGGCGTCCCGGGGACGACCGGGAGTCCCGCCGCGAGGGCCATCTCCCTCGCCGAGATCTTGTCTCCCAGCAGGCGCATCGACTCGGGTGAGGGCCCGATGAAGGTGAGGCCGGCTTCGGCGCAGGCTTCGGCGAAGTCCGCGTTCTCCGCGAGAAAGCCGTAACCCGGATGGATGGCGTCGGCGCCACAGGCCTTCGCGGCGGCGATGATCCTGGCCCCGTCCAGGTAGCTGAGGCGCGCGTCGGCGGGGCCGATGAGATGGGCCTCGTCCGCGTAGCGCACGTGCTGGGAGAGGCGGTCGGCTTCCGAGTAGACGGCGACCGAGGGAATGTCGAGGTCGCGCAGGGCGCGCACGATCCTCAGGGCGATTTCGCCGCGATTAGCCACCAGGACCTTTTTGAACATAGGCCCGCAAGCATACGGGAGCCGTCCGAAACGGGCACTGGTCGCTGGATAGCGCGCCCCAGACCGGTCGAACGCGCACGAATGGGGCCGTTCGTCCGCGGGAATGTGGCCATGTGGCCGCGTTGGGCGGGCCCGTTCCTTGCGATTGTGAAATTGACCACAAAAGGGCGGAAGCCAGGGTGGCCCCGCCCAAGAGGAGACCACTCGTGACCACTGAACCCACAACCTCATCGGTCCGCATGCAACGCCGCCGCTTTCTCCGGGGCGCCGCCCTGTTCGGCGCGTCGTTGCCGGTCGTCGGCGGCCTCTTTGCTGCCTCCTGCAACACTTCCGAGGCGCCGAAGGAGTCGCTTCGGGCGGTTCCTGTCGGCACGGCCACGCCGAACCCACACGGGACCGCCGCGGCCGCGGCCACAACGGCACCGCGAAACGCCAGGGTCGCGCTCGACATGGACGCGATGCACAAGAAGGGCGTCGAGGACTTCCTCAAGAACCAGACGACGCCCCTTACGAAGGGCAGGGGAAACGTCCCGCTGCAGCCGACGCTCGCCGGGGGGGTCAAGGTCTTCAACCTCACCATCGACGAGGTGGACTGGGAGGTGGCGCCGGGCCAGATCGAGAAAGGGCGCGGATATAACAAGATGATCCCCGGACCGCTCCTCCGGGCCACCGAAGGCGACCAGGTCCGGATCATCGTCAAGAACAACCTGACGGAGAGCACGGCCGTCCACTGGCACGGCATCTATGTGCCGAACAACATGGACGGCGTCCCCTATGTCACGCAGGAGCCGATCAAGGTCGGCGAGACCTTCACCTACGAGTTCACGCTGCGGAACTCAGGGACCCACATGTACCACTCTCATCACAACTCGATGGACCAGGTAAACCGCGGGCTTCTGGGCGCGTTCATCATCGACCCGAAGGACCCGGCAACCTATCCGAAGTTCGACCGGGAATACATCATGGTGATCAACGACAACTCGTTGGGCTACACGCTCAACGGCAAGGGATTTCCGGCGACCGACGCGCTCACGGCAAAGAAGGGCGAAAAGGTGCTCGTGCGCTGGCTGAACGAAGGCATCATGAATCACCCGATGCACCTCCATGGCATGCCCATGCAGGTCTTCGCGATGGACGGTTGGCCGCTCCCGAACCCCTACCTCTGCGATACGGTCGATGTCTCCCCGGGGAACCGCGTTGACACGATGATAGACGCGACCGAAACGGGTGTCTGGGCGTTCCATTGCCACGTGCTGAACCACGCCGAGAGTGAAGCGGGCATGTTCGGGCTGGTCACGGTCCTCATCGTCTCCTGAGGCGTTCGGGTCCGCAGCCCGGCTGCTTCCCCTTTCCCCCGGCACGGTTCACAATCCGGGGGCTTTCGGAAGGAGAAACACTATGCCAACCACCGCCAGGGCCGCCGTCCTCTATGGCGTCAACCAACCACTCCAGATCCAGGACATCGAACTCGACGATCCCGGCCCCGGAGAGGTGTTGCTCAAGACCAGCGCCTCCGGCGTTTGCCATTCCGACCTCCACTTTATGGAGGGCAAGTGGATGTACCCGCTGCCCGCCGTCCTCGGTCACGAAAGCTCAGGAATCGTGGAGAAGGTCGGGCCAGGGGTCACGAACGTGAAGCCGGGTGACCGCTGCGTCATCGCCTTCGTCCAGTCGTGCGGGAAGTGTGAGCGGTGTGTCTCGGGACGCCCGAACATCTGCACCGACACGCAGTCGCAGCAGCGCATGGACCGCCTCAAGATCAACGGCACTCCGAGCGTGCAGTTTGCCGGCATGTCGGCCTTCGCGACCCACCAGTTAGTGAGCGCGGCGGCCTGCGTCCACGTCCCCGACGCTGTACCGATGGAGGTCGCCTGCCTGATCGGCTGCAGTGTGATGACGGGCGTGGGCGCGGTCACGAACACGGTCCGCCTCCAGGTCGGCCAGACGGTGGCTGTGGTCGGCTGCGGCGGCATCGGGCTGAACATCATCCAGGGCGCGGCGCTGGCCGGCGCGTCCCGGATCATCGCCGTCGACATGCTCGAGAATAAGCTGGCAGCCGCCCGGCAGTTCGGCGCGACGGATGTGGTCGATGCCTCCAAGGGCGACGCCGTGGCGGCGGTGCAGGCCCTCACCGGCGACGGAGTGGACTACGCCTTCGAGGCCATCGGCCTGCTCAAGACGGCCCAGCAATGCTTCGCGATGGCCCGGCGGGGCGGCCAGGCTGTGATCGTCGGCATGTTGCCGATGATGGAGGACCTCACGATCCCCCAGGCCGGCATCGCCTTCCTCGGCGAGAAGGGTATCGTCGGCAGCCTCTACGGATCGACGCGGCAGACCTATGACATGCCGTGGTTGATGGAGCTGTATCGCCAGAAGCGCCTGAAAGTCGATGAACTGATCTCCCGGCGATATAAGCTGGACGAGATCAACGAGGCCTACAACGCGCTCAAGGGCGGCGAGGTGAACCGCTCGGTGATCATGTTCAACTGAGGGCCCTCACCCCTTGCCCCCTCTCCCCGTGCGCGGGGCGAGGGGGAGCCGGAGACCTGGTCTTTCACCCCTCCTCTGGCCGCCGGCCATACTTGCCTCCCGGGGCGAGGGGGAGCAGGGCTCGATGCTCAACACGTCCGTCGCTCACGCTGACCGAAGGCCACCATCGCCCCATGGTACGAGAGAGCCCTCTCCGGTCGCGACATACCTTGAACGCGCGAGTTGGCGACCTTGCGTCTTGGCGATTCCAACTTGGGGTCCGTCCGCACGTTTTCGGGCTCCCGCTCAGGCAGCGCGGTGGCCGAACGGCCAGAACTTCTTGAAGTTCTCGAGCGGCGAAGGCTTCCCGGAACTCTTCTTCACTTCCGGACCGTCGAACCCGCGGCCGCAAGACTGGCAATAGGCGTAGACGTTCAGGTTCTCACGGCCGCACCAGGGGCACTTGTGCATGGTTCAATCTCCTGATGGGCATTAGACCATCCCGGCGCTCCGAGTTCCATCGGTCCGAGTTGGTGTTCGCCGGGCCTGCTGGGTGTCTGGTAGCGCTTTGCCCGGCGGCGTAGGATTGGCGCGAAATCTCCCGGAGGATGAACGTCATGACGGCCAC
>JBJXGC010000189.1:0-10293 GCA_046154545.1 Dehalococcoidia bacterium
TCCGGGCCTTGTGGGCGACGGAGTGGCTGGCCGGGTCCTCGGGATTAAAGACGCACTGGACGATGCCGCGCGAGTCGCGCAGGTCGATGAAGATGAGGCCGCCGTGGTCCCGGCGGCGATGGACCCAGCCCGCCAGGCGGACGCGTTTGCCTTCGTCAGCGGGGCGAAGGTCGCCACAGTAGGTGTCCTTATGCATGGGAAAAGGGTACAGGTGACAGGTGACAGGTGACAGGGGCTTCCCGGGCACACGGGGCGCTGCGCACGTGTAAGACCCACGGAACCCCGAGCGGTAGCGAGGGGCCACGATGGTCCGTCCGGCCGCAGGCCCAGGCGTGCAGGACGACTGACCGGCGCAGGCCGGCTCCCTACCGGTCGCGGTTCAGGTGCGCCTCCGGATCCTCCGTCGAGAACGCGGCGAGCATCGCCAGTTCTTCGCAGAAGGCGGCCTCGGTCTCCCGGGCGACGCGAATCTGAAAGCGCGTATAGGCTTCGACGAGGGCGGTGGCGGCTGGGGTGAGCACGGTGTGCCCGCCACCGGCGCCTCCCACCTCCGACTGGACGAGAGGCATGCCCAGGTTTGCTTCGAGTTCCTTCACCTTGCCCCAGGCGCGACGGTAGGAGAGCTTCAGGGCGCTCGCCGCTTTGGCCAGGGAACCGGTCTCCTGGACGAGGGCGAGCAGGCGCACGCGGTAGTCGGACATGACGACACGGCCGTCGCGTTCGAGCCAGAGTTTCTGTTTGGCGACCACCGGGTCCATGGCCGCCTCAGGCTTTCATCTTCACCGCGACGAGGAGCAGGGCCGATGGCACTTTCGCCAGTTCATCCTCGTCCACCTCCTCGGCGAGGCGGTCGAGCGGCGTCTCGTAGCGTTCAGAGGTCTCGAACTCCTGGAGGTCGATGACGGCGAGGCCGTGGGTGCCGAGGGCGCCGACAAGGTCTCCGAGGGTCCAGCCGGTCTCATCCGCCTCGACGTTCTCTTCGTCGTCGATCCGGGCCATCGCCGCCTCGTCGGCGGCCACGCCCTGGGGGGTCGGCTCATCGAACTCGCCCCCGGTATCGTCGCCAAAGCCCCCGAAGTAGGAGCTGGCAGCCACCAGCTTGCCCGCATCGTCCGCCTCGAACACGTACGAGAAGGGGTGCTCGTCGTAGACGATCAGCCTCCCGCCGGGGACGATGATGGCGGCGACGCCCTCAGCCCAGGAGTCGAAGTCGGCGATCCAGTCCATGGCGCCGTAGCTGCTGTAGACGATGTCGAAGGCGCGGGTGTCGCAGAACTCAGCGGAGAGGGCGGCGGGGGCCTCATCGACGAACTCGATCGTCAGCCCGGCGGCCTCGGCAAGGGCCTTGGTGGTGCCGTCGTCGCCAGCCTCGGTGACGTGTGCGCCCATGTTCACCAGCGAGGGGCCCTCTTCGGAGCAGCCAAAGGTCAGGTGGAGGACCCGTTTGCCGGTGAGGTCGCCGAAGGCGCCGCGCTCGTCGTCGGAGAAGATGATGCCGCCGTTAGCGTAGTAGGCGGGATCGACCTCTTCTTCTTCGTTCAGGCTCTCGCCGTCGGCGGCAGGGTCGAGTTCGGCGTCCTCAGGATTTGGTTCGGATGGCATAGCGTTCTCCCTGGCTCATCTGCGTGCGTTCCGGACGGTTAGCGGGTCGCGTTGAGCGAGCCACGTCCGGTCTGGAAGGGCATGACATGAGCATAGTCGTTGATGGTAAGCAGTTCGCGGCGGGTGTCAGCCGCGCGCACAACGGTAATCGAGGTGTGATGGACGGAGACGAGGTGGTCGTAGGCGGAGCGCATCAGGTGGCTGAGATAGCCGTTGATGTCGCCCCCGTGACAGGCCACGACAACCCGCATCCCGATGCTCTCGCCGATGATCCGATCGATGGCGCCGACGACCCGGGCACGCCAGGCATCGACGTCTTCGCAATGGGGGTAGGAGGTGTGTTTGCGGGTGGCGTTCACTTCCCGGTAAACGGCCACAAGTTCGTCCTTGGTGTAGATGTCGAGGAGGCCCTTCTCCTGGGGAGCGTGCCTCCAGAGGTCGATCTCGCTCAGTTCGCCGCGCACGATCGGTTCGAGGCCGTGGTGCTTCGCGATCTCGCGGGCCGTGTTGTGGGCGCGTTGGAGGGGACTACAGAAGACCTTGCCCAGTCGTGCCCCGGCCAGGCGTTCGCCGACGGCCCGGGCCTGTTGCCAGCCCATCTCGGAGAGGGGAGCATCGACGGCCTCGCCAAGGGGGATGTTCTCGCGGAACTGCTGCTCTCCGTGGCGGATGAGGAGGAGTTCACACATCCCCTCGAAGGAATCGACGAACGGATTCTCAAGGTCGGTGAGCTTTATCCGCCGCGCGCCGGCCATCAGAGGTTCGCCCCAGGCATGGCGACCACGGCCAGGTCGGGCTCCACCCGCGAGATATAGTCGGCGGCGCGGACGAGCGCTTTGAGGCCGAGGAGGAGGTACTCCAGGTCGTGGTGGTCCATTTCGATGAGGATGCGGCGGGTGAAGATGTCGCCGCCCTTTTCGAGACGTCCGCAGGCAGCGTCACCGGCCTCGGTGAGGTGGTTACGGACGAGGCGGCGGTCGGCGAGGTCGTCTTCGCGGCGGACGAGGCCCAGCTTCACGAGCCGGTCAACGATGCCCGAGATGGTTGGAGGGGTAACGGAGAGACGGGTAGCGAGTTCGCCGGCGGTTACGCCTGGCGTTTCACGGACGAGGAACATGACCCGGAGCTGGGCCGTCGTGAGCCCGAGTTCGGCCCAGGCACGGAACCGCAACGGGTCAAAAATGGCGAGCGCATCGCCCAGGTGACGGATGGCGGCATCAACGGCATGTTCGGAGATCGCGGGCGCAGAGGACATGTGCGTAGCGTAGCGCCCCGGTGGAGCTACCGCGACCGGTGGCAGCGGCGGCCCTGAAGGAGGCGGACAGCGGCGTGTTCCACCCATGCGGACGCCTTCCCGTACACTCGGGCGATGGCGCTGGACCTGTCACCCGGACTTGGCGACGTTGGCAACCCGCTGCTCGTCCGCGCGATCATCAACGAAATGGATGGCGGCTCGATCTCGTTCGAGCGGTTCATGGAGCTGGCCCTCTACCACCCCGAGTTCGGGTACTACCGGAAGCGGGGGCGGATCGGAAAGGATGGCGACTTTCTCACGAGCCCGGCTATCCACCCGATGTTTGGCTGGGCCGTGGCGGGCTGGTGCCGTCACACCTGGGAGGCGCTCGGGCGGCCAGCGCCGTTCACCATCATCGAGCCCGGGGCGGGCGAAGGACGGCTCGCCGCGGCAATCCTCGATTGGGCGGCCGGCCGGGACGACGGTTTCGCCGACGCCCTGCGTTACGTCGCGATCGAGCCGAACTCACCGGGCGACGACCGGCGGGTGGACTGGGCAAGGCCGCCGATCGCGCCCGTGGAGCACGGCGTCGTCGTCGCGAACGAGCTGTTCGACGCATTCCCGGTGCGGATGTTCGACGCCACGGAACGGGGGCCGGCCGAAGTCTTCGTCCGCTGGGACGGGGAGCGCTTCGCGGAGACACGGGGGCCAGTGGTGAACCTCGACGACGCGCCCGATTCAGGGCGGTTCGAGGTCAACGCCCGGGCCTACCCGGCGATGCGTTCAGTCTGTGGCCTGGTGCGGACGGGGGCGGTGCTGGTGTTCGACTACGGCTACCCGCAGGACGAACTCTGGGCGCCATGGAGGACGACCGGCACCTTGCTCTGCTTCTACCGCCACACGGCCCACGAGGACCCTTACATCCACGTCGGGGAGCAGGATATGACGACCCACGTGAACCTGTCGGAACTTGCTTCGGCGGCCGACGACGAAGGGTTCTCTGTCCATGGGCCGGTGAGCCAGGCCGCCTTCCTCTACGCGCTGGGCCTCGGTGCGGTGGTAGAGTCCGCCCGGAACGACCTGGGCGAGTACTTCGGACGCCGCCGGGCACTCGAAAGCCTGACCGATTCGGCCGGACTCGGCCGGGTCAGGGTGCTGGCAGCCACGAGGGGCATTGATGGGCCGTTGCCCGGGTTCGAGGGCGCGGCATGAGCGGCACGCCTCGCCCAGGTCCAGTCGCCCGCGCTGCGCCCGTGGCGCCGGGCGATGTGGCGCCAGCGTTCGAGCTGCCGGCCGTCTGCGATGGCGGAGAGCAGGTCACGGTTTCGGTGCCGGGTTCGTTGGCGAGCGGTCCGCTCCTGCTCCTCTTTTACGAAGACGACGGCATGCCGATCTGTACGACCGAATTGAAGGCATTCGCGGCTGAGCACGATTTGCTGGCGGAGGCTGGCATCCAGGTCTTCGGCGTGAACACGAACGGGCTGGGGTCACACGCGAAGTTCCACGAACGCGACCACTTCCCTTTCCCGCTGATCAGCGACTTCCACGGCGAGACCGTGAAGGCCTACGGGCTCTGGGATGCGGACCAGGGGAAGTCGCGCCGGGCGGTGGTGGTGGTCGGGGAGGACGGGCGCGTCCAGTACGTGCAGCCGCACTTCAACCCGGGCAACGTGAACGCGTTGGTGGAGGTGTTCGAGGCACTGGGGCTGGTTTAGGCGGAGGCGATTTCGGCCCTGAGGGCGTCGATGAGGGGGTTCCCGTCGATCTGCGTGTGGCCCATCGCGTCGGCCAGTTGCTCAAGGCGAGAATCCGTCGCCGTTTCGCCGGGCTGAGGGTATGACTCCACGATGTCACCCACGTTATTGAGCGCATGGACCGAGACCCCGAACGCCGCACCTGAGAGGGACTGCCCGGCCCCTCGTACCATCACTCCGCCGGATTTGCCCATGTACACGTAACCGCCCGGGAGGTCCGAACTCAGCCACCTGATCGCGCCCTTCGCCGTGTGAGAGATCAGCGTATCGACCAGCTCGGACATCCGGCGGCTCGGCCTAACCACGGTGTTCATCACCTTCAGTATACGCCTGCAAACGACTGTTCAGGATAGAGAGACTAACCGACGCGCGTGCGATCGCGCCCATTGCCCGGCCAAACGCAGCCCGGCCCCCGCCGCTTGACCGCGCGGCCGTTTCGGCGGCGATCGCGAGGCTCATCGCGTCGGTGAGCGCCTGTACCAATTCGTCGAACTCGTCTCGTGTGGCAACAGCGGCTGTTGCTTCGGAGTTTGCGATTCCCTGAACCTCGCCCGCAAGGTGGCGCCACTCCACCAGGGTCGCCACCTGCGCGGCCGATTCCGTGGCGGCAGCAAGCGAGGCCTCCGCACGGAGCATGTTTGGAATGAGGGCAAGGAGCCGGGTCCGCGCGAGGTCGTGTTGGGCGCGGCCGACCGCGTCACGCGCCGCCTCCGCAGCCGATCGCGTCTTTCGTACCTGCACGATGGTGAACGCAAAGCCGCCCAGCGACACGAGCAGCCCAACGGCGCCCAACCCAACACCCAGCCAGGTCCCCAGCGAATCGGAGTTCACGCCGCGCGACGATACGCCAGTTGCCGGGGTCACACCTGACCGATAGGGTTCACGGCATCTCAGACTACCTGGAGAAAGACATGTTTAAGGGCGTAGACCACGTCGTCATCGCGGTGAAAGACCTCGACGCTTCGATCGAGAAGTACGAGGCCATCTACGGAGCGCAGGTGAGCGACCAGAGCGAGGCGCCGGCGGCGGGTATGAAGATGGCCTTCTTCCGCTTCGGCCCGAGCTACGTCGAGCTCGTATCGGCCCTGGGCGACCAGGGGCCGATCGCAAAGCGGCTGGCGGAGCAGGGCGAGGGCGTCCACCTCATCGCCATGAACGTGGATAACATCGACAAGACGCTCGAAGATCTGCGGGCGAAGGGCGTCCGCCTGGTCGGAGACCCGGGCGCGGGCAACCCGGTCACCGGGCAGGTGTTCATCCACCCCAAGGAGACCGGCGGCGTGCTCACCCAGATCGTGCAGCGGTAAGCGGCGCCCGCCCAGTCTACCCGTTGTCGATGCGCTTGATGTCAAGCTTCAACCGGTCAGCGGTCGATTCGAGCCGTCGCAGGAGGAGCGTGGGCGCCAGGCCGAAGACGGCGGCGATGACGATCGAAAACGGGTAGGCCTGGAGCCGGAAGAGGCGTTCAAGCGACGGAGTCTCGACCACAACGTTGACTGGCCGCGCTGCGGCCGGCGTGGTCGTGGCCGGTGGCTCAACGGTGGCGGTGGCCGCCGGCTGGGTGGCGGCTGCCTGTGCGGGCGCCGGCGTCGCTGTGGCGGCGGCCGATTCGACGACGGCGCCGTCAGCGGGGAGGCCAGTGGCGTTGGCAGCGGCGGCGGCGGCGTAGGCCACCACGACGACACCGAGAATGGCCGACAGGCCGGAGACGACGACGGTTTGAAGGAGCCGCACGGTCGAAAGCCCGTAGTCCTCGATCTCCGAGGCCGGGTCTGGGACGAGGGCGAGACGGTTGACGAGGCCGACGACCGCACCCACGAGGAAGAGGATGGCGGCGCCGAGGACGTTCTCACGCTCCACCCGCCCCAGGATTGAGAGGAGGAGGACGAGGTAGCCGGCGGCGCCGGTCGCGAAGAGCGCCCACATCGTGCGGCCGCGCTGGCGGACGATTCCTTCGAAGAGGGTGTCGCGGTAGTCGTCGATCCCTCGGCGGACGGCACGGAGCAGGAAGCGGGCGTCGTCGGCCGAGGTCTGCGCCTGGCCGGCAACGCGGGTAGCCAGCCGTGCGGCCCCAGGGGCAGCCTGGGCGGGCGTCGATGGGGCGAAGAAGGTGCTGGCATCGGCGCCCAACGCGGTCACCGCCTGGTCCAGGTGGTACTGCCAGGTCGCGTGGCCCGGTATCTGCGAGTTCGTCAGGCGGAAGTGGTCGGTAACAGCGGCGGTCTTCAGCTCCGGCGGGGAGCAGAAGAGCAGGGTATCGGCGTCGATGACATGCAGCCGGCGGTAGAGTTCTATGTAGGCGGTGCCCAGGAGCCAATGGATGCGGCTGGAGAACGGCCTCGCTTCGGCGGCGACGAGCTCCTCGTCTTCGCCGCCGATCTCAGCCGGGAGGCTGACGCCAAGGATCCTCCGAATCTCCACGATCTCGGCCTGGAGGCGGCCGACCTCCCGGGTGGCGGCCTGGTTGCCGGGGGCTTCCTGCTGGAGGTGACGGATGAGCGCGGTGTCGAGGTCACCGGTGCGGGAGACGAGGTCGAGGTAGACACGCGGGTTGGCCGTCGCGGCGGACGTCCGGAACGAATAGGTGACCGCGGCCAGTGCCCAGAGTGCGATGCCGAGGACAAGGCCGAGAGCCGCCTGGCGGCCATAGGCGTCGTCGAAGATCCAGCCCGGGTTATTCACGTAGACGCAGGCGCTGGCGGCGGCACAGAGCACCGGGAGGAGCGGCGTGATGCTCCCGCAACCGGCAAAGAACGCTCCGCTGGACCTGGAAAGCACACGCATGAGGGCAGCCCCGGTATCCCGGCGGTACTCTAGCGGCCAGCGGGCGGTGAGTCACACGAGGTGCCACCGGCCGGGTACCGGGCCTTGCTCCCTGGCTGCTCGGACGCGACCGGAGTTTTCACCAACAGCCACCCCTTCTCCACCGCGACCGGACTGCCGATGACCTGGGCAGGCAAGGAGGCCAGGATGAACCGCATCGAAGAGTCATGTCCGTTTGACGCAGTCACGCGCGCGGCCCAGTGCGAAAGTTGCTGCGAGAAGAACGCTTCCCTCACCCCGTGCGTCCGGGACTGGCTGCGGACGAGCAGGGCGATCGTGGGACTGCGCTCGGACCTGGTACCCCTGACGGAAATGGCTCGGCCCGTACGGGCAGCCTGAGGACCACCGCGGGCACGGCAACGCGGTAGCCCGCCAGCGAGGGACATGGCACCATCGGGCGATGCCCAAGCAGGTCTCGAACGTTGCCTCCGACGACTACCTTACGACCGTGTACCGGATGCAATACGACGAGGGGCAGGACGTGATCGCCGTCCGCCTCGCGGACCGGTTGGGGATCACGCCGCCGTCAGTCGCGGGGATGCTGAAGCGGCTTCAACGTGACGACCTGGTGACAATCGACAGCCGCAAGGTGATCCGGCTGACCAGCGAAGGGCTGCGTCGCGCGGAAGAGATGGTCCGGCGGCACCGGCTGGCGGAATGCCTGCTGACAGACGTGCTCAAACTGGACTGGTGGCGCGCCTACGAAGAGGCGCATCTGTTGGAACACGGCATCTCAGCGGTGACCGAACCGCGCCTGTACGAGACCCTGGGCCGGCCAACGCGAAGTCCGTTCGGGTACCCCATCCCCGGACCCGACACGCCCCGGAACCTGCCGATGACCACACTCGCGGACCTCGAAGAGGGCGCCCGCGTCACGATTGACCGTGTGTACGAGGAAGACGAAGCCCTCCTCCGTTTCTTCGATGAGGAAGGAATCCGGCCGGGGCGCGAACTCCGCCTGGAGAATGTGGCCCACCATCGCGGCACGGTGAGCGCGAACATCGGCGGGCGCTCGGTGGTGATGGGCACGCAGGTGGCGGGGCGCATATGGGTACTGATCGCGGCGCCTGGGGACGGCGACCCCGCTTGAGGCGGGTCACTGCCCTTCAGCGGGGACTGTCAGGATCCGACAGTTATGGCGATGACCCAACACCTGGCCGCCGGCGCGCGGGTTCCGCATGTCCTCGTGGTCGAGGACGACGCCTTGCTCGGACGGATGATCCAACACGGACTGCGCCCGCACGCGGCCGTCGTGGTCTGCCGTTCGGGGCGGGAAGCGATGGCCGCCCTGGACGCCGGCGGCTTCGACGCGGCGACCGTGGACATCGGCCTCCCCGACATGTCCGGCATGGACGTGATCAGCCGCGCCCGCCAGGCGTTGCCGGCCGCGGGCATCCTCGCGGTCACCGGCCAGGTCGATGTCACCGTGGCGGTGGCCGCGATGAAGGCCGGGGCCGACGACTTCATCGCCAAGCCTTTTCGGCCCGATCGCCTCTGGGCGGCGCTGAGCACGGCCATCGACCGGCGCCAGGATTCAATCGCCACGACGCGGGAGCGGGCCTGCCAGACGCTGGCCTACACCGACGCACTGACGGGCGCGCCGAACCGCCGCCTGGTCGATGAGTACCTCGCGCGGGCGATCGAAGAGAGCGGCCGCGATGGCCAGCCTCTCACCGTCGCCTACCTCGATGTCGATAACTTCAAGCTCTTTAACGATGTCGCGGGACACGACCGGGGGGACGCTATCCTTCGCCGGCTTGCCGGGTTGCTCTCCACCGCTGTCCGCGAACCGGCCGTCTTCGGTCGATTCGGTGGCGACAAATTCGTGGCGATCTTCCCGGGAAAGAGCGTCATCGCGGCCCGGCTGGCGCTGAGTCCGGTCGCCGCGGGTATGGCCGACGTTGACGCCGCCGTAGGACGGCCGTCGCTCCCGATTCGGGTCAGCGCTGGGTTCGCGGCGTTCCGCGGCTATGAATCGGCACGGGAACTGATCGCCGAGGCTGAGCGCCAGATGCACCTGGACAAGCAGTCGTGGAACACGCTCGCCGGCCCATCCGCCGGAATCGTGAGAGGCGAATCGCCCTTCAAGGCGACGAACCTGAAGGCCCTCCGCGGCCTGGTCAAGGCGATCGACCGGCGGGACAGCTACACCCGGTTCCACAGCGACCATGCGACCCGGCTCGCGTTGCTTCTCGCGGGCGAGGCAGGCCTCGACGATGATGTCATCCGGGCTATCTCGGTGGGCGGACCGATCCACGACCTCGGGAAGATCGTGGTGCCGGACGAAATCCTGCGAAAACCTGGACCGCTTACCGCCGATGAGCGGTCAACGATGGAAGAGCACCCGGTCCTCGGGGCGGCGATAACCGCGGCGGTCACCGATTACCAGACGGTTATCGACCTTGTGCGCCACCACCACGAGCGGTTCGACGGCGCGGGCTACCCCGCTGGCCTGAAGGGGACCGGCATCTCAGAAGCGACCCGCATCTTCACCGTGGCCGACGCTTACAGCGCGATGACCACGGACCGGCCGTACCGGAGGGCGCTCAGCGCAGGGCAGGCGCTCGACCAGGTGCGGAAGAACGAGGGCACACAGTTCGACCCCGAGTTCGCCCGGGCCTTTTCCGCCGTCATCGAGCGGCAGCCGCGGGAAGAGTCCGCGGCATGAGAGCGACCGCATACGGGCTGATGGAGATCGTCGCCTGGCCGGCTGTGGCCTGGGGTATCGTCGAACTGGGGTTACGGCTGGTCGCCCGCGAGGCCGGCGGAGCCATGTTCACGGCCCAGTTGACCTCGTGCGCCGTGGGGACGGTGGTAGCCTCCCGCTGGCGGCGGCGCGAGCTGGAGCGGGCCATCGTGGCCGCGCGCTAGACGGCGCCC
>JBJXGC010000195.1:0-7037 GCA_046154545.1 Dehalococcoidia bacterium
TCGCCACACCCGTCCTCCTGGGCGCCGTCGTGCTCGTCGGCCTTGGCGTCTTTGGACTCAGCCTGACGGCCACAGTCGTCGTCGGGGCCGCCATCCGATCGACCGACTCGTCGCCGACGGCCGCCCAGGACATCCCTCGGCTGACCGCGGCCCAGGTTAGCGGCTCGGTTACCGGATACGCCCTCGACAGAACTCGCCACGGACTTCGCAAAGGGGCGTCCTGCACGGCGGAAGGCGCGGTCTATCAGGGCCGCGGCATCTGGACCTGCGGCAGTTACACGCTCGACGAGTTCACCGGTGTGATCCGTTTCTCGCCGTGAGTCAGAGAGTCCAATCGCCGTCCCGTCCCACGTTTTCACGCTGAGCGACCGCCGAAGCGCGACGCCGCCGGGCGGGGGTGGCCGGCGAGACTCAAGCCCGCTCGACCATGGAAGCTGAAGGCGGCCCGGGCCGGCCGCGGCTGCGCCTCTCCCGGCTGCCAAGAGTGTCCGAACAGCCGCTCGGCGAGCCCACGAACCGCTGCGTTGTCCGTTGCCGCCATTCATCCTCCCGCGCGAGGGGCGAAAATGCGCGAAGGACCCCGCTCTCAGCCCTTTGCGAACCTCAGCCTCATTTCGTCCCGTACCGCCTTCCAGCGCCCCGTGACCTGGATGCATTCGAGGCGTGGACGCTTGAGCAGACACTCACCAAGGTTGGCCCAGATCCAGCGCCATGCCTGGTCTCGCTCCGGACACAACTCAGCTTCGCGCGCCCAGAACTCCGGCGGGTGATCAACCAAACGTTTGCCGATCTGCCGGGGCCGAACCTCAAGGTGCAGCAGCTCGTGCGTGTAGACGAACGCGCGAACCCACGCAGGCACGTGGGCGTCGTTGAGGATCGCGTGAGCAATCACCCGCGGTGCTATAGACCCGCCGGACTCGATGTAGGCGAGCGTCCCTCGGCCTGAAACCTCGACAACAATAGGCCCGTCTATCGCGGGGAAGCGCCGCCTCCGGACGGCCTCCAACAGCGGGTCCGGGGGATACTCCAACGGCAACGAGAGCTGACCCATAGTGACCACTTGATGACTGGACTCCCACACCTGCGCGGGGGTGGCAGCATACGCCGATTCGGCGTCACCTACCGGAAAGCGGTCACGGTCACGTCGTTCGCGACGCGGTCGCGGTACCGGGGATCGCGGCTCTTTGCCACCAACTCAAGGGCTCGCATCGACCCGGAGTCCTGACTGCCAGCCAGTGCCCGGCGATACAACTCGTCTTCAATGACGGTGGCGAACCCGACCTCTTTACAGAACGCGACCGCCTCGGCGAAGTCCGGGTCAGCCTTCGCCCACAGTTGCGTCGCCCGGACGCTAATACCGACGCCAGCCGCCGCCGCTCGCTTGGACCGCCCATTCAGCAGCCGCACCAGGAACGCGCGCTTGCGGCCTTCGAACGGCGCCAGGATTCGGGCAACGTCCTCGGTCGGCACCTCTGCTTGCCAGGCATCGCCTGGCAGGCAGTAGCTGACCTCGAGCGCAGTGCGTTCGGTTTCGTGGTCCATGACAACAGTTTAACCGGACGCCGATCAAGCGTCGCATGCTTTGCTGCGCCTTCCCGCTTTCGCAACGAGTGTGCTGACCCCTCCGCTGACGCAGCGAGAACTCCGAACGTCAAAACGCGGCCCGATCGGCTGGGAAAGAGAGGGCCCTACGGCCATGCGGTCGCGACAGCGGCGGGTCGATAGTAAAGTCACTACGACCGGAGGTAGTATTGTGCCAACGCCAAACGACAACGATCAGAAGAACTCCCAAGGAGACAACGGCGGCTTCGCAATGATGGCCATGATGATGGCCTGCTGCATGTCAGTGGTGCTGCTCTTTCTCCTCATCCCGGTCGTCGGCTGGCCAATCGGACTGACCATCGGCGCCGTCGGCTTTATCGGCATGATGTTTGTCCATCAACGGGTGATGGGCCATGGTGGCCACCACTGAGACGGAGGCGTCAGGCTGCGGACGGAGGCGTGGCTGACTGCACGAGGCGGCTCGACCGGCGCCCGTGGCGTGGGCGTTGCTCGCGCGCTAAGCAAGGAGGCGTCGCGCCATGATCCGGCTCGGGGGAAGCCCTCGGCGGCGAAGATATCGCGAAATCCTGAGCGCGCTGTCCCGCCATGGCCTGGGCGCCTTCGTGAACGAGGCCGGAATCGGCTGGGCCGTGCCGTTCCAGCGCGGTCTCTTGGGCCATGCCCGTCGCGACACCGCTTATACGACGGCCGAGCACGTGCGGTTAGCGATGGAGGACCTCGGCACGACGGCGATCAAGCTCGGCCAGATCTTGAGCACCCGCCCCGACTTCGTCGCGCCCGAGTACATCGCGGAGTTCGAAAAGCTTCGAGACCGAGTCCCGCCGGTGCCTGTGGACGGGATAATCGCGATTGTCGAGCGAGAGCTGGGCGGGAAGATCGCCGAATTGTTCGCCGCGTTCGAACGGGAGCCTCTCGCGGCAGCCTCCATCGGCCAGGTACATGGAGCCGTCCTGCCGGACGGGACTCGCGTCGTTGTAAAGGTGCAGAAGCCGGGCGTCGCCGAGGCCGTGGCCGAGGACCTTGGCATTCTCGCCGAACTTGCCCGGAGGGTGACGGGTGGGCGGCTCGCAGCCTTCTCCGACCCGGAAGCCCTCGTTGACGACTTCAGCTGGACGCTTCGCTCCGAACTCGACTACATTCGCGAAGGCCGCAATGCGGACCGGCTGCGCGAGATCCTCGCGGGCCACCCGGCGATGGTCGTCCCGGCGATCCATTGGGAGCTGAGTACAAAAGCTGTCCTCGTCATGGAGCGGCTGGATGGTGCGCGGCTGGCGGCCTCCCCGGGCCTCCCGTCCGGTGTACACGGCAGGGACCTTGCAAGCGTAGGCGCGGCAGGCCTGCTCACCCAGATCTTCGAAGCCGGCTTCTTCCACGCCGACCCTCACCCGGGGTACTTCCTTGTGCTGCCCGGCGGGCGATTGGCGCTGCTCGACTTCGGCATGGTCGGTAATCTCGACGACGAGTTGAAGTACCAGTTCATGGCGCTATTTGATGCCGCGGTCCGCCAGGACGCCGCCGGCGCAACATGGGCGCTGGAATCGCTCGGTGTGGTGGCCAGCGCGGCGAGCCGCGCATCGTTGCGCCGCGACCTTCAGCATCTCCTCGACAGCTACTACGGACTGGCCCTCAGCCAGGTCGACATCTCGGCGTTCATTCGCGACCTTCTCGGCGTCATCCGGCGCAACCACCTGCAGCTTCCGACGGAGCTTGCGCTCGTGATGAAGACGATCGCGATGAGTGAGGACCTCTGGCGCCGCCTCGACCCCGACTTCAACATCGCTGTTGTCGCGGAGCCGTTCGCGAAGCGGGCCCGGTCTCGACGTTCGTCTGTCGGCGACATGCGAAGGCGCGTGGCCGAGACGGGCAAGCAGTCGGCTTTCGCAGCGGTCGCCTTGCCGGGCCAGGTCGGCCGGATCGCCTCGCGCCTGGACCGTGGCGAGCTGGAGGTGGCACTGCGGCACCGTGATCTCGATGAGTACCTCGACCGGGTGGGCAGTATGGTTAGCCGGCTGGCGACGGCGATCCTCGCGAGTGCCTTCATCGTCGGTCTTGCGATCATCGGCGCCGCGGTAGAGCCCCCGGGCTGGGGATTCATTGCGCCGGTCTGGTTCGTGGGTGGCATAGCCGCTGCCGTCGGCCTGGGCACGAGATTCGTTATGCTCGGCCGTCAAAGGAACCGTCACTGAGGGTCGCCGCGTGGCAGCGGGGGAGTCGCTGACTCCGCGGACACGACGTTTGAGGGGGAGCCACCTGTGTTCGGACGGAAGGCGGACGCGAACAGTCCGCTGGCTGTGACGATCCGGGACGGCCCCGGGCCGACGCTGTTGTTGCTGCACGGCCTCACGGGGTCGTCGGCGAGCTGGATGCGGCTGGCGCCGCTTCTTCCGGCCTTTCGGCTTGTCATCCCCGACCTGCTCGGCTTCGGCCGGTCGCCAAAGCCTGACTCTCCCTACGATCTCGATGCGCACTGTGCAGCCCTGGCGCCGATTATCGCGCAGACTCGGCCGGTCGCGGCCATCGGTCATTCGATGGGCGGGGTTATCGCCCTCGCCCTCCTCCAACGCTGCCCGGAGATCGGCGCCGGGGTGCTGATTTGCCCTGCGCTGTACGAATCGCGCGAGCAGGCTCTTGCGGTGGTCGAGCACGCGCCGTGGCTTCAGCGCCTGAGCTTGCATTCACCGCGTATGGCACGCGTCGCCTGCGAAGCGTCCTGTATGCTCCGGCCCGTCCTGCGTCCGATTGCACCGCTGTTTGTCCGCGACCTTCCCGCCGCTGTGGTGAGGGCAGGGCTCGACCACACCTGGACGTCCTACTCACGTTCACTCGACCGGGTCGTCCTCAGTGGGCTCGGCCGGTCCCTGGTGAGCGGAGTCGGCGGGCGAGTGACACTGGTCCACGCCTCTGAAGATGCGACGGTTCCCCGGCAGGTCCTCGAACCGTATGCCCCGCTGGTGAAGCGGTTTGTTGTAATCGAAGGCGGTCACGAGGCGTTGCTGACGCGGGCCGAAGCTGTCGCCCATGAGGTCGTTACCTCGATGGTGCCGCGAGGCCGCGGGTCGATATGACCGGGTGCGTCACCACCGGATAGGGGGAGCGCGTCTCCCTGGTTACGACGCCGATTGCCGGTTCACCGCGGCCTCTCCCCGTGGCCACTGCCGCCCGCGTCGCCGAGGCGGTAGCGATAGAGGAGGATGAGCATGAAGACCACGAAGGGCGTCGCGGCGGCCATCCAGAGCAGTCCCAGTGTTATCCCGAGCCACGCGATCATGACGAATCCGAGAACGACGACGGTGCAGGTGAGGAAGAGGATGCCGAAAGCAATGTAGGCGAGCGTGTCGGTCCTCATGTGCTAAGCCTCGTTCCCGCGGTGGCGCCACCGGTTACGAGCGCTCCGCGATGTGCGCCCGCTTCAACAATGCCGAATTCACGATCACGGAGAGCGAGCTGAGGGCCATCGCCGCAGCCGCGATGATCGGGTTGAGAAAGCCGAGGGCGGCGATGGGGATGCCAGCACTGTTGTAGACGAACGCCCAGAAGAGGTTCTGCTTGATCTTCCGCATCGTGGCCCGTGAGAGCCGGATCCCGGTCACGACATCGCGGACATCGTCTTTGATGAGGATGATCCCGCCGGTCTCCTTGGCGATGTCGGAACCCGAGCCGATCGCCACGCCGATGTCCGCGGCGGCGAGGGCCGGCGCGTCGTTCACGCCATCACCGACCATTGCGACCACCTTGCCCTGCCGTTGCAGGTCCTGGACTACGCGCGCCTTATCCCCTGGCAGCACCTCGGCAATCACCCGCTCGATCCCCAGTTGGGCGGCGACGGCACGGGCGGTGCGCTCGTTGTCACCGCTGAGCATTACGACTTCGATGTGGTCCCGGAGGAGCGCGGTAACGGCCTCCTGGGCCTCCGGCTTGATGGTGTCGGCGACGGCGACAATGCCGGCCACGTGGCCGTCCACGCCGACGAGCATCGCCGTCTTCCCCTCCAGCTCGAGCCGGACCATCTCCTCCTCGGCCGGGGCGGGATCGAGCCCAAGCTCATTGAGGAAACGGCGGTTCCCGAGGAGCACCGCCTGACCTGCAATCTCACCGCGGATCCCGCGACCGGGGACGGCCACGAACGCCTTTACCTCCGGCAGGACGAAGCCCCGGTGCAGGCCCTCGCGGACGATGGCTGCCCCCAGCGGGTGTTCGGAGCCGGTTTCGATTGCGGCCGCCAGGGTGAGCAAACTCGCCTCATCGATCCCGCCCAGGGGCACGATGTCGGTGACGCTCGGCTCGCCCCGGGTGAGCGTGCCTGTCTTGTCGAACACCACCGTCGTCAGACGCTGCGCCCGCTCGAGGATGTCGCCGCCGCGGATGAGGATGCCGGCCTCGGCGCCTTTGCCCACGCCGACCATGAGGGCAGCCGGTGTCGCCACGCCCAGGGCGCAGGGGCAGGCGATGATCAGCACGGCGATGAAGGCGAGGAGGCCCTGGGGAAAGTCACCAAGTGCCCACCATCCGAAGAACGACGCCACCGCAACGATGACCACGGCGGGGACGAACACGCGCGTCACCTGGTCGGCGAGCCGCTGGATGGGCGCACTCGTTGCCTGTGCGTCTTCGACGAGCTTCACGATCTGGGCGAGGGCGGTCTCTGCCCCAACCAGGGTCGCTGTGAAGCGCAGGAGCCCGGTCTGATTCACGGTTCCGCCCATCACCTGGCTCCCCGGCCCCTTTTCCACCGGCATCGACTCACCGGTCAGCATCGACTCGTCGATGCTCGAGTTGCCATCGACCACCAGGCCATCCGTGGCGATCCGCCCGCCCGGGCGGACGACGACGATCTCACCGACGGCGATGCTCTCGGCCGGGACCTCCATCTCCTGGCCGTCGCGGATGACCGTCGCGGTCGCGGGGCGCAGGTCGAGGAGCTTGCGGACGGCGGCCGAGGACTTCTTCTTGATCGCCTCTTCCATGTACTTGCCAAAAAGCACGAAGGCGATGATGACGGCCGATACTTCGAAGTACACCTCCCGCTCTCCGACCTCAACAGGGAGCGCGGAGGGAAAGAAGACGACGGCCACGCTGTACAGGTACGCCGTCGTCGTACCCAGCGCGATGAGAAAGTCCATGTTGATGTTGCGCGTCCGGATAGCGCTCCAGGCTCCCTTGTAGAAGGTCCAACCGCCGATGAACTGGACAGGCGTGACAAGCACAAACAGCCACCGGCCCCAGGTGAGCCAGGGGAGGCCCGGGATCGGCGCCCAGGTGAGCAGCGTGGCCCCGGCGGCGAGGGCGATGAAGGCCGCGGCCCGTCCAATGGCGAGGATCAGGACGGCGGTGAGGGCGATGGAGACGCGCGTCCGCATCGCCTTCAGCTCCTGCTCAGGCGATTCGAACGTCTTCAGGCAGTTTGGGCTGCAGAAGTAGTACGTCCGGCCGTTGCGCTCCAGGGTGAGGGCTGTCGACTTCTTGATGACCATCCC
>JBJXGC010000210.1:0-32527 GCA_046154545.1 Dehalococcoidia bacterium
GCCCGGAACACCGCCATGGCGCCAGGGGACGCCCGGGGCAGCACCCTCGACCCCGGCAGCCTCATGTTCTCGCGCAACCCCAAGCCGTTTATCGCCGCGATCAACGGCCTCTGCCTCGCCGGCGGCCTCGAACGCGCCCTGGACTGCGACATCCGGATCTGCTCCACGGAGGCCTACTTCGGGCTGTTCGAAGTGAAGCGGGGGATCATGCCCGGGTATGCGATCCATCACCTCGCCCGCCTGGTGCCCTTCGGCGAAGCCATGTACCTGATGCTCACCGCCGACCGGGTGGAGCCCGCGGAAGCGATGCGCATCGGCCTGGTCCACGAAGTGACCGCCCCGGGCGACCTGCTCCCACGGGCCGTCGCCATCGCCCAACTCATCGCCGCCAACGCGCCCCTCGCCGTCGAAGGCACGAAAGCGGTCGCCCACCAGTGGCGCCAGCTCCAACTCGACGAGTCCTACCGCTTCGGCGAGTGGGTGGGCCGCGTCGTCCTCAATTCCGAGGACGCAAAAGACGGCCCCCGCGCCTTCGCCGAAAAGCGGCCCGCCCAGTGGAAGGCACGGTAGCTGTTAGACATGATGGTCTCTTGAGAACCAGTCAATCAGGACAGAGCTGGCGCATCAGGTGGCGCGGGGACTCCCGCCACTAACAGCTATCAGCTAACAGCTATTCAGGCGGTTGCCAGTCCCGGAGGGCGACCACACGTGCCGCCCACGGTGTCCTCGCGAGCCCCGCGACGAAGCGATCGTCCGCCGTGATCAGCAGCTGCCCCTCCCGTTCGGCCAGCGCGAGGTATACGCAGTCGTACGGGGTTTGCCCGGTGGCCAGGGCGACCTCAAGGGCGCGGACTGCAAGCTCAGGTTCGGCGTGGATCGTGACGTGATAGGTTTCAAGGGTGCGCAGCATTGCCGTTGCGGTCCCGGCATCAAGGTTCCCGCGCCTCACGGCATTGCGCAATGCACTGGCAACTTCGAGCCACATCATCGCTGGGGCGTGAAGTTCGAGGTCATCGACGAGGAGACGCACGGCAACGTCGGATAGCTCCTCCGCCATCATCCACTTCGTCGAAACGTTAGCATCGACAACATACCCGCTCACCGGTCGCGGTCTTCGCGTATCATATCGACGCTATCCGGGCCCGGAAACGGCCCATAGCGCGCGCGGAATTCCGCCGAAAGCCGCCGCGCCTCGGCACGGTCGATCTTTGTGGAGCAGACGAGCACGTCCCGGGCCTCGGCCTCAAGGGACCGGCCGTGGGCTCTCGCCTTGCGCTCAAGCGCCGCAAGGACGCTGTCATCGATCTCCCGCACAACGATCTGGCCCATCGTGTTCTCCTCGGGACATCATACCACCTGGCCGCCGGGTCCCCGGCGGCCGCCCCGGGATGCGCCAGTGCCCCCTCGCCCACCGTGTTGAGCGAGGGGGCGTGGCGAAGAGAACTAATGCCCGGCCGTAATCCCGGCCGCGGCCCGGGCCTGGTCCTTGGCTGCTTCGAGGTCGTAGCCGCCCATGGTGACGATGCGCTGGGCGGCGAGGCCGCCGCCGGCCGCGATCGTCGTCACCAGCTCCCAGCCACCGTAGGAGTCGGCAGTCAGGTCGCGGATGAGGTTGTAGACACGCATCCGATCCTCGACCACCACGTCGTTCTTCGTGTGGAGGTATTTGTTGAGCGTCTTCGTGATCTCTTCGTTGCGGTAGTCGGCCTCGGTCGGGAGGGTGAGGACGAGGCCGCCGCTCATGTCGTGCAGCTTCTGGACCATGGCGTGCCAGTTGTTCGCGCCGTAGAACTTGCCGACGTTCACGGCCATCGGGTCGGGGTAGACCATGCCCGTCTCCGTCACCTTGTAGTTGTGGAGGGCGCTTTCGAGCGACATCCGCAGCATCTCGGCGTAGAAGACGAGGTCGGAGATCTTCTCCTGGATGTGTGAGGCCTTGTTGATGCCGTTCATCTCGCAGAGCAGTTGGGCCGTGCCGACGAGCAGGCGCGAGCGCTCGACCAGGGCGATCAGACCGCCGACGCGCTCCCAGAGGCCGAGGGAGCGGGCGAGGATGCCGGCCAGCGGGTACTCGCCCGCGAGGAAGACCCGGTCCCAGGGGACGAACACGTCGTCGAAGACGACGAAGCCCTCGGGAGCGTTGTGCTTTGCGCTCAGCGGGTAGTCCATCTCGCTCAGGTTCGGGTGCGCGTAGGCGCGGTTGATGATCTTCACGCCCGGCGCGTTCGTGGGGATGGAGAACGAAACCGACCACTGCTCTTCGCCAGGGCCCATCGCCTTCGTCGGCATGACCGTCTGTTCGTGGACAAGGCTGGCGCCGCTGATGTGCAGCTTCGCGCCGCGGACGATGATGCCGTCCGCGTTCTTGTCGAGGATGCGCATGTAGAGGTCGGGGTCGTCCTGGTCCTTGGGGTGGCGGGAGCGGTCGCCCTTCGCATCCGTAATGCACTGGTCGGCCCGGAGGTCGTTGTCGCGGCAGTGCTTGTAGATGCGCTCGATGTTCTCGGCGTACTGGCCGTTCACCGCGGCGACCTGGTCCTTGATGTTGTAGAGGGCCATCAGGACGGCCGAGACGGCGGTGCTGATGCTCGTCATGTGGGAGAGCTTGACCCGCTTTTCGAGGTCTTCGACGGACGTGGGGATCTTATAGATACGGTGGGCGAGGGTGCCATCCTCGGTCTCGTAGACGCGGATGTCCTTCGTGGCCGGGTCATCGTAGACGTAGTCGTCGGCCGCGTTCTGGATGGCGACATCGAACCATTCATTCTTCGTGATGTCGGGGACGGACTCGCCGGCGATGTAGGTGACGCGGCCGTCGCGCAGGCTTTCTCGGTACCATTCGGGATTCTTGAGGCCCATGTGTTCTGTCTCCTGTCGGGTTAGCCTACGCAGTCAACGCCTTTCGCTCCCGACGATCAAGAGCGTGGCGTGGCGCTAACTATTCGATCCGCGTTTACGGTCTGCGAAAGGCCAGGTTCAGTGTTGTTCGCACTCGTCCCCGTGCTTCATCGAAGGAGCGACGTCCAGCGCGGGATTGCGGTCGAAGAACCCGGTGGGCTGGAGCTTGAAGCCCATGTACTGGGTGGGCATCACGGGCCAGTCCTCGGGGCGGGGGACGTGGTTATGTCCCATGCTGTACCAGACCACGACATCTGTGTTCTCGACGGGCCGGTCGGCCGCCGTCCATTCCGGGAGGCCCGCCCCGCCCGCATGCTGGTTGGGGTATTGGCCGGCCGCGTGCCGCTCCTCGCGGTTGTAGGGCGTCACCCAGAGGTGGTTCGTCGTGAACCCGGCCCGCTTGATCAAGCTCGATTCGGGCCGATTGAAGGGGACCGTGTTCTCCCCGGGCATGAGCTTGTAGGCCACGGGCTGCCCCAGCCGATTCTTCACGTTCGCGTTCTCGACCTTCCAGTAGCGCGCGCTGGCAGGGTTCACCCGCCGCTTCGCCGCGGACTCGCGGCCCAGGAGTGTGGACTCGGCGAAGAAGGCGTTTCCGAACGGGTTATCCGCGCTCGCCTCCTCCGTCACCGTGTTCACCTCGTAAACTGAGTTCTCTTCACCGTCGATCGCCATGTCCAGCCGGAGGCTGAAGAAGTGCTGATGGATCGGCGCGTACACGCCGGGCGCGACGACGGTGCCGTACTTCCGCTCCTCGCCGAGGGGGAGGGCGCCGTTCGAGACGATCCCGGTGAGCTTGATCTCGTACTCGATCGACGCGTCCTGGTAGAAGTACCAGTAGAAGCCGTACTCGTAGTTCCCGACGGTGGCGATCGACGACAGGACCAGGCGCCGCGAACGCCGCACCTCCGCCGTGTTGTCGCGGTCGACGTGCTTCCAGAGGATGCCGTAGTCCTCTTCGTGGAGGCAGATGGCGTTGGGGACGCGCACCGGCTCGCCGGCCGCGTCACAGATGAAGCCGTCGAAGTAGCGGATCTCGCCCAGGCAATCGCACCCGAGTTCGAGCGAATTCGTGCACATGCCGAGGCCATATTCACCGGCGTCGAAGGCGTTCTTGCGGTTGTGCATCGGGTGCGGGTCGCCGTAGGGCACCACCATCTCCGAGAGCGAGGCCCGCGTCAGGATGGAGCGCAGCCGGCCACCATCCTCATAGCCGACCGAGTTGAGGACGAGGCCTTCGCGGTGGGTGAAGCCGAAGCGGATCTCCCACTTCTGCCAGCGGATGCAATGGCCCTCGACCGCGAAGCCCGGGCCATCGCGCTGGATGATCTCCAGCGGCTTCAGGTCCGTCCGCTGGTCCGCGACGAGACTCGCCCGGTAGTTGGCATCCTCGGGCGGGAGTGGCACGACGCCGTGGTCTTCGACTCGCACGACCTCGAGCCGGTTGAAGTCGAAGACGGCGATGACCCCGTCGATCGGCCCCGCGTAGGCGTTATCCCCGTCGAACCGCTTCACGAACGAGAGCGCCCGCGTGAGGCGCCGGGTGCTGTCCTCCGCGAAGCCGAAATTGCCGTTCGGCCAGGCGTCGATCTGGACGAGGCTCATGTCGGTCACGCCCCGCTTCGCCAGGGCAGCGATGTAGGCGGGGTCGGCCTTGATCGCGTTCGTCGCGTCGAACAGTTCGGCCCCCGTCATGCCGGGCTGGACGCCGGGGACATGGTGCCACGACTCCAGCCGCTCACCCGTGATCGAAACCACCGCCTCGTGCGTCTCGCCACTGTCGCGGTCGAACAGGGTGACGAACGCCGCCCGGTCGCAGCCCGACCCGGGGCGGAAGGCGGCAAGGACCTGCTTCTCCGGCTCCTCGAGCACGACCGAACAGATGACCGTCCGCGGGCCAAGCGGGCGGGCCTCGCGGAGCACGCGCACCGCGGTCCGCATCTCCTCATCGGTGAGCGGCTCAAGCGGGTGGAGGACGGCGACGGGGGGACGCTCAGCGGTAGTCATGGCACACCTCGGAAGTGGAGATTGCCACGAAGTATACGCTCGCGGCGGCCGCCTCAGGGCTGCTACGGCCGCGCGAAGATGTCGTGCGTCCCGATCCGCCGCCAAACGATGTGGGGCTGCCCAGGGATCAGCTCCGGGCCGTAAGCTCCGGGCCGTAGTGGAAGGTCGCCCGGCCGTCCGGGGCCCAGGTCAGCTCCCACACGCCGGTATGGCCGACGACTCGCTTCACCCGTAGGCCGGGCCGGAAGGAACCCCTTCCCAGGTCTTCCAGGAACTGCTGCCGCGCGCGACCAAAGCGAGCTTGCTGCGCCCTCGTCAGGACATCGTAGTCTCGCCAGAACGCGTCCTGCACCGCGTGCGTAGGGACGCTATGCGGGTTTCATCCGCGCATCGAGGGCCGCGACCAACTCCTCGTCACTCATGTAAATGGTCCCTGGAACCTTGTTGCGATGGTTTATCGTCACTTCGAGCTCGCCCGCCTGCCACTCCGGCGTCCAGAACCAGGCCTGCTCCGGGTCCCGGTCCGCCACGCGCGTAATGGAGAGGCCATGCTCCGTGAGCATGATGTCCAGTTCCGTGCCCGGGCACATCCCGGCCGCCTCGAGCAGCTCGGCCGGGATGTGGATGCTCCCGTCCCCTTCGACGACAGGCTGCACTCGCTGTTCGGTCATCGGTTCAGTCTACCAGAGGATGAATCCCTCAGAGCCACGACCGTAAGGGCGTGTTACGCGCTTGAACTCGGTGATTCTCCCAGGCGCGCCGCCCGGCAGACCGTGCCACGGGCACCGTCGCAGCGCTTGCTCACACACGCGCCCCTGACACGCCGGCCTAGACCGCCACGTCGCCCCGCTCACCGGTGCGCACGCGGACGGCCGTCTCGACCGGTATGACGAAGATCTTGCCGTCGCCGATGTTGCCCGTCCGCGCCGCCGCCACAATCGCGTCGATCACGCGCTCAACGGCGATGTCAGAGACGACCACCTCAAGCTTCACCTTCGGGAGCAGGTCGACTGTCACCGTCTCCCCACCGCGGCCCTGGTGGACAACGCCGCGCTGCGCGCCGCGGCCCGTGACCTGGGTGAAGTTCATGCCGTGGATGCCGATATCGTCCAGCGCCTGCTTGACGTCATGGAGCTTGTCAGGCCGGATGATCGCTTCGATCTTCTTCACGTTATTGCCTCCGCGGTCCTATTGACCGCCGCCACCGGTCGTCGAGGGTACGGTGTGCGTGGCGGCCGCGCTGGCCGTGTAGATGGCCGGCGGAGCCGGGAGGATTGGCCCGGGCTGGAGCGGCACGCCGCTTTCGTCCGAGGTGTACGCCCGTTCCCCATGCTGGGTAACGTCGAGGCCGAGCTCTTCATCGTCTTCGGAGACGCGGATGCCGACGGTGAGGTCGAGCACCTTGAGGATGACGAACGTGACGATGAACGAATAGCCACCGATGGCCACGATGCCGATGAGTGCGTCCGTGAAGCGGCGCCACTCGCCTTCGATCAACCCTTCCGCATAGGGCAGGCCGCTGACCGCGGCGACGGCGAAGATGCCGGTCGCGGCCGCGCCCCAGATGCCGCCGACGCCGTGGACGCCGACCACGTCGAGGGAGTCATCGAAGCCCAGCTTCGCCCGCAACCGGACGGCGAGGTAGCAGAAGACGCCAGCACCGAGGCCGATCGCGATGGCGGACATGGGCTCGACGTAGCCCGAAGCAGGGGTGATGGCGACGAGGCCAGCCACCACGCCCGAGGCACCGCCGACGACGCTCGGCTTGCCGGACATCTTCCAGGCGATGAGCGTCCAGGTGAGCCCGGCCACGGCCGCCGCGATCGCCGTGTTGACGAAGGCGTAGACCGCCTGGCTGTTGGCGCCGCCGGCGCTGCCCGCGTTGAAGCCAAACCAGCCGAACCAGAGGATGGCGGCCCCGAGGACAACCATCGTGATGTCGTGGGGCTCCATCGGCTCCTTGCCGTAGCCCTTGCGCTTGCCGAATACGAGGACCGCCGCGATGGCAGCGAAGCCCGCGTTCACGTGAATTGCGAGTCCACCGGCGAAGTCGAGGGAGTTCAGGCCGACATCCGTGCCAGCCGTGCTGAAGGCGCTGAGCCAGCCGTCGTAGGCGAAGACCCAGTGGGCGACGGGGATATAGACGAGGATCGACCAGAGGGCCGTGAAGACGAGGAACGGCCCAAACTTCGCCCGCTCCGCAAACGCCCCCGTGATCAGGGCCGGGGTGATGATCGCGAACATCAGCTGGAAGGCCATGAAGAGGAGATGCGGGATGCCGTAGCCGTAGAACACGCCCGGGTTCTCCGGATCGACGCTCCCATCCGCCAGCAGGCCCGCCGCCACAGGACCGCCCGGGACGCCGCCAACGTCTTTGAGCCCGAACCAGTCGAAGTTACCGATCAGGCCGAGGCCCTGGTCGGGGCCGAACGCCAGCGAATAGCCGAACACGACCCAGATGATGGCCACGACACCCGTCGTAATGAACGACTGCATGATCGTCGCGAGCACGTTCTTGTTTCGTGTCAGCCCGCCATAAAAGAAGCCGAGGGCGGGCGTCATGAACAACACGAGCGCGGACGCCGTAAGCATCCAGGCGATGTTGCCGCTATTCAGTTCCATGGCTGGCCACCTCTCCATACTGGCTGGACGGCCAGTGTGATACCCGTCTACCGGGTGAGAGCGAAAGTTATCAGCGAGTGGTTTCGGCCGAATGTCGGCCTTGTTTCAGAAAGATGTCAGATACGTTACGAGTACATTTCGCCACGGTCGGCCCCAGGAGCTCGGAGACCTGTTCGGGGCGACGTCAAAGAGAGCCCGTCCGCCATCTTTCCCGCTTCCGCCCATGTCGAAGTGACAATCAAGTGTCGAAGGAGAGAGTAGGACCCCTCCGGAGACGTCACCCGTGGCTGAAGACCCCCAGGACAACCAACAAGAGCTCGACCGCCGCAAGTACATGGCCGACCGGATGGCTCGCCTTCGCGATGCCGCCCGCAATGACCGCAAGTACTTCGGGGAACTCGTCGTAGGCGACACCCCGGCCGCCGGCCGCAAGTTGAAGCCGCTCCTTATGGTTGCGGCCGTTGGCGGCGTGGCCGTCGCCGCCCTCGTCATGGCCTTCTCCCTCACCCGCGGTGGCGGCTCTCCGGACGCTACGATCCCCGCCGGCGAGACAGGACAGCCCGGCAATGTCCCCCCCGCGAACGGCGCCGATGGCCCGGGTGGCCCGGCACCGACCCGCGCCGCCACGAGGGCGTCCAGCCCAACACCGTCACCCACAGCGGACGTGAAGACCACCGACCCGGCCGAAGGGGCAGTGGGCCGCAACGCCATTCAGGTGGTCGATGCGATCAGCCTCTCCCTTCGCCTGCCCGTCCGCGGGCCGCTCCGGGTCGTCGAGCCCTTTGGCGCAAGCCGCGGGAATGGCGACCTCGTCCACGCGGGCATCGACCTCGCGTCTGCCGTCGCGACGCCCTTCGAAGTCGTTGCCGCCTGCGACGGCCAGGTGACCAGCGTCCAGCAGCTCACCGGCTACGGCGAATTCGTCGTCGTTGATTGCGGCCGTAACTGGCGCACCGTCTACGCCCAACTTGCCTCAACCTCCGTCAAGACCGGCGACCTGCTTACCGCTGGCGAGAGCGTGATCGGTACCAGCGGCCGCTTCTTGCACTTCGAGATTCGGTTCAGCGGCGCACCGGTCGACCCGTCGCCGGCGCTGACCGCGGCCGCAAGCGTCACGCCCACGCCCACCGAAACGCCGACACCTGAGCCGACGCCCACGGAGACCCCGACACCAGGCGCGACGGTGGGCGGCGCGGCGACGCCAGAGCCGCCGCCAGGCGGGACCGCGACACCACCGCCCCCAACAGCCACGGCCACCCCAACCGCGACGTCCACCCCGACACCGGCGCCTACCCCCACGCCGACACGCCCGCCCGTCCGGACACCCACGCCGAAGCCGGGCATCCGCTGACGCAGGTGCCGCCTCGCCGTCACTCCGCTGGCCACCGCCAAGGGTCGATCGCTTCGTAGGCGGCGCTCACTCGCAGCACGAACGCATCGGCGAAGCGCGGCCCCACGAGCTGGAGGCCGATGGGCATCCCTCCGCCATCGAAGCCGGCGGGCACCGAAGCCGCCGGGTGCCCCGTGATGTTGAACGGGTAGGTGAAGGGGATGAACCCGGCCGGCCCGACCTCACGGCCGTCGATCACGGTGGGCGGCGGTCCCGCCTTCGCGAACGGCGGCGCCGCCACCGTCGGCGTCAGCAGCAGGTCGTACGACTCGAAGAACGTGGTCATCGTCCGGTTGAGCGTGTGGCGGGCGGCCAGCGCCTCCGCATACTGCACTCCGGTCAGGGCCCGGGCACTCTCAGCGAGGGCCCGGAATCCGGGCTCCAGCAGCTCGCGTTCGCCCGCGGTCAGGCGGTCGATGAAGGCCGCGTCACCGGGCACGCCGATCGCATACCAGGTGGGCATCGGCTCGGCGAAGCCCGGATGAGCCTCCACCAGCTCGGCGCCCAGTGCATCGGCCAGCCGCGCCGCAGCCGCCCGTGCCGTCGCCAGCACGGCCGGGTCCACCGCCGCGTAGCCGAGGTTGCCGCCCCATGCCAGGCGGGTGACTTTCGGCGGCCCGGCCAGCACAGCCGCCTCGTAGTGCCCGCCGGGCGCGTCGAGCGAGATGAGGTCGTTCGCGTGCGGCCCCGCTGCGACGTCGAGGTAGCGGGCGGCGTCGCGCACGCAGCGGCTGACGGGGCCAACCGTGCTGTGGGTGCTCCAGTGCGGGTAGTGGTCGTTCGCCACTGGTATCCGCCCGGCGCTCGGCTTCAGCCCGTAGCAGCCGCAAAACGAGGCCGGGATGCGGATCGAACCGCCGCCATCTGAAGCCGTACAGAGGGCCACGATCCCGGCCGCGACGGCCGCGGCGCTGCCCCCGCTCGAACCGCCCGGCGTCAGTGCCGCGTTCCAGGGGTTGCCCGTGGCCCCATGGAGGCCGTTCTCCGTGAAGCCCTTGTAGCCCATCTCCGGCGTGTTCGTCTTCCCCAGGACGATGGCGCCTGCCGCCCGGAGCCGGGCCACCTGCACGGAGTCGCGCGGGGCGATACTCCCGGCAAAGGCGCGCGAACCGAAGGTCAGGGGCATCCCCTCCACACCTTCCAGGTCCTTGACACCGATCGGCACTCCGGCCAGGGCGCCCGGGTCTTCGCCACGCCCAATGCGCGCGTCCAGGGCGTCGGCCTCCCGAAGTGCACGGTCCGGATCGACAAAGACGAAGGCGTTGAGCGCCGGGTTGCGTTTCGCCAGGCGGTCCAGGGCGGCGGCAGTCGCTTCCCTCGCCGAAAGCTTGCGGGAGCGGATGGCGTCGGCGATCTGCCAGGCGTGGGTAGGGTGGGTCATGGCGGTCTCCCTCAACGATTGGTGATGAGAGGCACACCATACGCGCGCAGCGCCGCGTCAGTCGTGACAAGCGTGAGCGACTCCGTGACCGCCGCACCGATCAGCAGCCGGTCGAACGGGTCACGATGGTGGTAGGGCAGCGCCGAAACGGCGAATAGCTGTTCGGCGGTGACCGGCAGCAGGCGCACCCTGTCGCGGCGGAGCCTCGGTGGGACGAACTCGTTCGGGGGCACTGGCAATGGCAGCTTCCCCAGCGAGTACTGGATCACCATCTCCCACACGCTCGCGACCGAGAGGAACAGCTCGTTAGCGGGGTCGCGGAGGGTCGCGGCCAACCGCTCGCCGAGGCGGTCCGGAGCATTGATCATGAACAGCCAGGCGTTCGTGTCGAGAAGCAGTCTCATGCCGGGTCCAACACTGCCGGTTCGCCCTCACCGTAGAACATGGCTTCGATCTCGGGGTCGGCGTCCTCAATGTCTGCCGGAAGCGTGAACAACTCGGCGTCGAGGCCGAGCACGCGTTCGGCCCCCGTCTCCACCCGCACCAGGCGCGCAACCGGCCGGCCGGCCCGCGCGATCACGACCTCTTCGCCGCCCTCCACCAGCTGCAACAGGCGGGACAGGTGCGTCTTGGCGGCGTGGACGTTCACCGTCTGCATCCTTTTGATTATGACCAGACTGCTTAGCTAACTCAAGCGCGCTCCCTGCGCCACGGCAAGGAGTCGCGGGTAGGGATTCTCTCCGTGGCCGCGGGTGGCCCGCGGAGGCTCCGCAAACCCGGGCATCAGTCACCGGCGGGGCCGAGCCGGTCTCGCCGACCGTCAGCGCGGCCTCTGAAGCTAGTCTGCCGTCCGCAGCCTGCCGCCCCCCACGGGCGCCGTGTCGCGTCCAGCGTACGCCACCCGCGGCCAGGGACGGCCGCGACTCCTTGGGAGTGGGCGCGAATCAGCGTAGGCTCCGGGCAACTCCCCGGAGGCGTTTGGCCGCTCCTTCGGCGATGGCGGCGTCTATGAGCGGCTCGATGGCGTCGTCCACTTCGCCGTCGATCCGGCGAACGGGGCGAACGCGGAGATCACGGACCTGGCGAAGGCCGCCCGTGACGCAGAGGGGAAGGTCCGCTTCGAGGCGGACTTCTGCATGCTCCAGCCCATCGATCCGGCGCAGGCGAAAGCGGTCATGTGCGATTTCCGGGGCCGCCATCATAGCGCTCCGGACTTTCGAACAAGCTGAGCTGCGCAGTGGCCCCACCGGCGTTCCCCAGAACGTACCTGGTGGGTACCAGTGGCGCGTCGAGCCCGCCGAGGCGCTGGATGGTCTCCATGACGCGGTCGATGCAGCTGGGTAGCCTTTGCCGGATCCGCTCGGACTCAAATCGCAGGACGCTCCAGCCGAACCCGGCGAGTTCGTTATTGCGTTCGTTGTCGCGTGGCGCCTGCTCGGTCGTGATGTGATAAGTGTCTCCGTCAGCCTCGACATCTATCTTGCCAGCGATGCAAAATAGCGCGAAGTCGAGAAAATAGTTGCGCCGCCGTACCCGTTCCGGCCATTGGCGCTCGGCCGCGATGCCGTGATCCTTGAAGGCTCTCCAGAGAATGTCCTCTAGTGGACTGTCGGCGAACAGGTCGTTAACCGTGACGGCCGCGTCAAAACGCCGCTTGGTCGTTTGCAGAAAAGAGAACGGACGCGGCCGCGGGAAGACCACTGGCCTGGTCCGTTCGTGGATTGGGCCGAGCCAAAGTCGGTGGTAAGCACGGCCCGCCTTCGACCGGTCCAGGTCGTGTCCGGGAATGAGTTCCTCGCGGGTAGCGAGTTCGATGCCCGTGACTTCCGCGAAACGATGGATCCCCACGTCATCGCGAACCGATTTACCTTCGTAGAAGGCTAGCCAGCGCGGTGGGAAATACCTCTTCGGCGCAGTATCGACGGGGATGCGATACCAGCCTTCGTTGAGAGCAATCTGCAGGTCTCGCTTCGTCGGAAGCACCCCCACGAGAAGGTCGCGAGTGCCCGTCGCTTGTCGCGCCATCCTGTGTGAGCCTCCATTGATTGCGTCGCCCCGGAACCGGTGCAATGTGGCGATGATACATCCCCCTCAACCCAAACCACCGCCACCAAACAGTTCCGTGCTTGGGAATGGCGCCGGTGCGCCGCTGCTCACGCTTGAGCGGCCTTCCGGCCGCGCTCGGGAATGGAGGGCGCGCCCCCCACGGGCGCCGTGTCGCGGACCAGCGTACGCCACCCGCGGCCAGGGACGGCCGCGACTCCTTGGGAGTGGGCACGAATCGGCGTAGGCTCCGGGCAACTCCCCGGAGGCGTTTCGCCATGCCTGTCACCAGCTTCGATATCCACTCCCGCCGCCCCTACTTCGAGGGCCGCTCCTTCGGCGACGGTGGCGTCTACGAGCGGATCGATGGCGTCGTCCACTTCGCCGTCGATCCGGCAAACGCCGCCAACAAGGAGATCGCTGACCTCGACAGGGCCACCCGCGACCCCGCCGGGCTGGTCACCTTCGAAGCGGACTTCTGCATCCTCCAGCCGCTCGACCCGGCCGGTGCCAACGGGCGCCTCCTCTTCGATGTCTCCAACCGGGGCGGCAAGCCGGCCATGGCCCTCTTCAACAGCTTCCCGCCACCGCTTGAGCCCACAGACGACTTCGCCGCCGGCAACGGCTTCCTCATGCGTCACGGCTGGACGGTCGCCTGGTGCGGCTGGCAGTGGGACGTGCCCCGCGGCGCCGTCGGCATGATCGGTATCGATGTCCCCATGGCCATCGAGGACGGGCGGCCGATCCCCGGCCAGGTCTGCGTCGAAGTCGTGCGGAACACGCCCGCGGCCAGCGTCCGCCTCTGCGACGAACTCGGCCTCGTCCCCTTCCGGACCTATCCGGCCGCCGATATCGGCGAACCGGGCGCCCGCATGACCGTCCAGGAATGGGCCGACGGCCCCCGCTCGGAGGTCCCGCGTGACCGCTGGCGCTTCGCCCGCGACGAAGCTGGTCGGCCCGTGGCGGACGACGAGTGCGCCTGGCTCGCAGGCGGCTTTGAGCCCGGCAAGGTCTACGACATCTTCTACAGGACCCGCATTTCGCCCGTGGTCGGCGCCGGCCTCCTCGCCGTGCGTGACTTCACCTCAGCCCTCCGCCACGGGGACCCAGGGAGTCCCTGCACGGCCCCGATCGGACGCGCCTACGGGTTCGGGATCTCCCAGAGTGGCCGCTTCCTGCGGACGCTCCTCTACCACGGCCTGAACGTGGACGAACAGGGCCGCCAGGTCTTCGATGGCCTCATCCCCCACGTCGCCGGCGGCCGCCGGGGCGAGTTCAACCACCGTCACGCCCAGCCCTCGGTCGAAGTCACACCCGGCTTCGGCCACCTCCCTCCCTGGGCCGATGACGGCGAGGGCGGCGGCCTCCTCGACAACCTTCGGCGCACCGGCACGGTCCCGAAGATCCTGTACACCAACTCGTCGGCCGAGTACTGGCGGGGTGACGCAAGCCTCGTCCACACCTCGCCCGATGGCAGGGAGGACCTCGCCCTCCCGCCCGAGGTGCGCGCCTACCTCTTCGCCGGTGCCCAGCATGGGCCGGGCATCTGGCCGCTCCTGAGCCGCATCCCGATCCCGAACGGCGCCGTGGCCGGGCACTGGATCAACGCCATCGACTACCGGCCGCTCCTCCGCGCCGCGCTCGTGACCCTCGACCGCTGGGTCTCCGAGGGCGTCGAGCCGCCGCCCACCGCCGTACCGTGTGTCGCGGCGGGCACCGCCATATCCCGCAAGCAGGCGCTCGAGAAGAACGCGGCCATCCCGGGCGTCAGCCTCCCCGACCCCGGGAAACTGCGCTCCATCCAGGAGCTCGACCTCGGGCCACGCCAGGCCGAACGTCTCGGCCGCTGGCCAGCTATCGCGGGCGCGACGATGGCCGCGAACGTGCCTGCGGTCGATAGCGACGGCAACGAGATGCCCGGTATCCGGCTGCCCGACGTGGCCGTGCCAGTCGCCACCTACACCGCCTGGAACCCGCGCCACCCCTCGATCGGCGGCGAAGGCCAGGTCGTCCGCTACATGGGTTCCACCTTCCCCTTCGCCTCCAACCCGGCCGAGCGCCAGGCGACCGGCGACCCTCGTCCCTCCATCGCCGAGCGGTACGCGGGCCGGCAAGACTACGAGGCCCGCGTAGCAGCCACCGCAAAGGCACTCGTCGCCAGCCGCCACCTGCTTGCGGAGGATATCGACACCACGGTGAAGGCCGCGCTCGCGAAACACGACGCCTTCGTAGCCGGGGTGCCGGTGCGGCCGGGGTAGCACTCGACACGGAACATCGCGGCCGGCGCCCGCCGTAGCCGCGGCCGTCGAGGCCGCTGGATGCCGAACGCGCCCCGGACACACCGGTCAGGCGATATGCCGCCGGTGTTCCACCATCGTGCACCGGTCCTCCGTGGCCACCAGCCCGGCGGCCCGTGCCCGTGCCAGCCCGGCCTCGTTCGTGATCCCCTGCTGCAGCCAGATGGCGCCGGCCCCGGCTTCGATCGCGTCGTCGATCACGCGGTCCGTCTGCTCGCTGCGGACGAAGACATCGACTAGATCGACCTTGAAGGGGATCGCCGCCACCGTCGGGTAGGCCTTCTCACCCAGGACTTCGTCCGCGGGCTGCTGAAACGGCACGGGGATGATGCGGTAGCCCTCGGCCTGGAGGTAGGAGGCGATGCGATGGGCGGTGCGCTCCGGGCGCGTGTCCAGGCCCACGACGGCGATCACTTTCGCCGTGCGAAGCGTTTCGACCGCGGGGTCGTCTGTTTCGAAACTCATCTGCGGCGCCTCCGGCCCTTCGTGGTGGCGGGCGGCGGCGGCCGCACTTCCTCGCCGGTGTCCGTATCGATCTCCACCATCTCCCAGCCCTCGGGGATGGTGACCGTCGTGCCCGCCAGGGCGGCGATGGCGTTTCCGACCGTCAGCGTCCGGTCCATGCCGTCGGCCTGGCCATAAGCGGGGACGGGAAGCTGGGCGATGGTCAGCCGTTTGCCCGAGGCCTTCACGAGCACGAGGGCGAACTGGCGCAAGTCGTCGCGTTCGCCCCGCCAGCGGTCGGCCGCTTCCCCTTCGACGGTGACCTGGAGGTGGTCGATCTTCGCGAACGGCACGAGCTCCTTCGTCCCGATCCCCATGCCCAACGCGCCCTGTTGCCAGGTGGCGGAGCCCTTCTTCGCATCGACCACGACGTCCGCCCCACCGACCGCGCTGACAAGGCCCATGACGGAGACCGGCACGACAAACATGCAGGCGAGCAGCAGCACCACAAGCAGCCAGAGCGGGGCCGAGCCGTCGCCGAGGGCGATCCAGGCGATCAGGCCCCCTGCCACGGCGATGCCCACCAGTGGCAGGATGATGGTGCTGCGCGCCCCCTTGATCTCGATCTTGTCGTCGCCAATGACGGCCATCGAACGGTGGAGGAGCACCACCCGGCGGCCGTCACGGCGGCGGCTGACCACGTGGTTCGGGAGCGGCAACTCAGCCATGGGAACAGGGTACAGGGAGGGGCGAGGAATGAGGAATGAGGCATGAGGCATGAGCGTCGCCGTTCGCTGCCGCGGCAGCGGCTGTAGCGGCGGCCGTCGCGGCCGCTGGTGGCCGAAAATGCCAGGAGCGGCGGCCGAAGCTCAGTTGCGGCCCGGCAGGGCCGTGTGGGTGCCGGTGACCAGGCCCGGCGCGAGGTGGGCCGTCGAGGCGGCCGCAAGCAGCGTGAGCCCGCCGTGACCGGCACGCACCGTCGTGATCGAGGCGTTGGCCATCGGTTGGGGGACAACCCGGTCGTCATCCGAAGCCTCACCGATGATCACGCCGATGGCGATGTAGTGCGAGACGACGATGAGGTCGCCGTTCGCGGCCTCCGAGGCCAGCCCCAGTTCGAGGATTGTCTCCACCACACGCCGCCGCCACGCCTGGAGGTCGGCGGGCTGGTCCGTCCAGTTCCCCGCCATGAACGGCCCGATCATCGACCGCCGTTCATCAACGGTCATCTCCGGGTTGAACACCTCGGCGACCTCCGCGCGGACCTCGGCCGTGAGCGCGAGCGTCGTTGCGATCGGCTCGGCCGTCTCACGGGTGCGGCGAAGCGGCGAGACGATCAGGCGATGGGCCTTCAGGCCCGCCAGCGCCCGGGCCGTGGCCGCCGCCTGTTCGTGGCCGAGCGGCGCCAACCCGGGGTCGAGGCCATCGACGCCTGCCGCGGCGAGACCGTGGCGGATGAGGTAGATCGTCATCGTCTTGGCCGCCAGCTTACGCGAATTACTCGCGCCGGAGGATACGCCGGACCTCGGCACGTATCCCCTCCGCGGCCGCCCTCGCCGCCGCGCTTGCCCGGGCCGCGGCAGCAGCCGTTCGCCGCCAGACGCGGCGCCCAGCACGCGCGGCAAAGCACGCCAGGCGCCAGAGGAATCGGGCCGGGCGGACGAGAGCGCCGGACACGCCTCGGGCGGCCTGCCACCACCCGAAGACGAGGGCGGACGACATCCTGGCGGCCCGCGCCAGCGTCGTCACGAATGCGCGAATCCTGTCCGTGACAGCGCCGATGAACCGGCCGGCCGCGGCCTGGATCGCGCGGGCGAGCTCGCCAACCAGCCGGACGAGCCGCCCAAGTGCCCGGGCGAGGGGGACGAGCGCGGCCGCAAGCGATGCCCAGAGCTGGCGGACGGTTGCCATGACCACTCGGGCCGCGCCGATGAACCGGACCACGCGTCCTTCGAGCCAGCCGATGGCACGGCGCAGCGCCGCGAACATCCTGACGAGCAGGCGTCCGGCACGCCGGATGGCCCGGCCCACCGGTACGAACGCTGCCCAGGCCAGTAGCCAGAGCCGCTGGACGGCTGCATCCACGAGCTGAAAGAGGGTGCGAAAGACGCGAAGGGCGCCGGTGACCAGTACCCGTACGAGGCGCCAGAGGATGCGCAGAGGCGCCAGCACGCGCTGCACCAGGGCGGAGAGCCATCGCATGACCGCGTCGAGCGCCCGGGCAAGGCGCGCGGCGATCCGTTCAAACCCCGCGGCGAGGAGCGTGAGCACCCCTCCGAGGCGCTTGAGCAGCGGCGACAGCACGCGCCTCAGGCAGACCGCCGCCCACCGCAGGAGCAGCCAGCTCGCCCGCCACACCAGGGGGAAAGCGCGCAAGGCGGCCCGGAACGTGGCCCAGGCCACCGGGCCGAGGGAGAGGACGAGCCAGCGGATCGGCCACAAGAGCCATCGGAACACCGCCTCCAACGCGTCAAGCGCGCGATCAGCAAGGACCAGGCACCAGGCCAGTGCGTTGCCGGCGCCGCGTCCCGCGGCTTTGACCGACTCCCACGCCACATAGAACGGCAGGACGACGACCACGGCCACGCGGCGGCCGAACGCCCGCCAGCGCGGATGCCCGCGTTCCGGTGGCAGTCCCGAATCGGTGATCGCCGGCATGGCCGCCGCTCTCGCTTTCCCGTGCCTACAGCGTCTCGTCGCACTCCTGGCGGACGATGTCGTCCAGCGTCTCGCGCCGGGCGATGAGCGTCGCCTGGCCGTCTTCCCAGAAGAGCTGGGCGGCCCGCCCCAGCGAGACGTAGTTCGAACTCATGGCCGCCCCGTACGCCCCCGCGTCGTGCAGGACCAGGAGGTCCCCGGGCTCAGGCCGGGAGAGCATCCGCGGTTCGAGCAGCTCATGTTCGTCCCTGGTGAAGACGTCGCCGCTCTCGCAGAGCGGCCCCGCGACGACCAACGGCTCCGGTTCGCGGCCCGCCCCGGAGCCGACCACCGAGATGGCGTGGTAGGAGCCGTACATCGCCGGGCGGATCAGGTCGTTGAAGCCGGCATCGACCATCACGAAGGTGTGCCCCGGGCCCTTCTCGTTGTCCCGGGTGGCCTTCACGTCGGTCACCCGGGCGACGAGCAGCGCCATCCCGGCGACGGGGTAGCGGCCGGGCTCGATCTCGACCCGGATGGGGCGGCGGGCGATGCGCGAGAGCTCCTCCGCCGCGCCGGCCAGGAACTCGCGGTAGGGCCCGAGCGCGTACCGCTCAGCGCCAGGCCGGTAGGGGTGGGGGATGCCACCCCCGAAGTTCACCGCTTCGACTGCGGGGAACTTCGGCAGGAGGGCGCCGAAGACGTCGCAGAGGCGGGCCATGTTCTCGTCGAACTCGCGGATCTGGGGCCCGGTACCCACGTGCGCGTGAAGGCCAACGATGGGGAGGCCCGCATCCGCCGCCATCCCGATGGCGCCGTCGAGGTCTTCGTGCCAGATGCCATGCTTCGAGGAGGGGCCGCCGGTGTCGCAGGCCTGGACATGGCCGTGGCCGAAGCCGGGGTTGGCGCGGATGGCGATCGGCCCGCGATAGCCCGCCTCCGCCAGCTCCCGGACCTGCCCCGGCGAGCCCACGTTCGGGAGGACGCCTTCGCCAAGGACGACCTCGAGGCCGTTGTCCCGGAAGACATCGCAGGTCAGCATCACGGTCGGCGGGGCGTGGCCCATGGCGAAGCCCGCCCGCTTTGCCCGCAGCACTTCGTTGCCGCTGACGGCGTCGATCCAGAGGCCGGCCTCGCGCACCCGTTCGAGCACCTTGCGGGCCGGGTTCGCCTTCATCGCATAGCGGGCCTGGACCCCCTTCGCGGATGAGAGCGAGGCGACTTCGCGGAGGCGGCGGGCAAGTTCCTCGCCGTCGTACAGGTAGAAGGGCGTACCGGCCTTGCGGGCCAACTCCTCGAGCGGGAAGCGGGAAAGGTCCATCTCCGAAGTATACCGAGCGCTGCGGCCACGAGTGCCGTGGTACGATGGATGAGTGACGACTCCACGCGCTGTAGACCCTGCCCTCTCAGATGCGGGCACCGGACTCCTGACCGAGGCTGAGGCGGCGGCCTTGTTCGACCAAGCCTGTCACGAGTGGCTGGACATGTCGACCGACGAGTTCCTCAAGAAACTTGATGCCGGGGGCTTCGGCGACGACCTCGACTACTGGCCAGTGATCAACGTGGCCGGGTTACTTTACCTGGTGCGCCCTTCGGAGTGGTAACGGGGCGAACACGCCGGGACGTGATCCAGCAGCTGGTTGCTCACAGTCAGGCGCACATAAGCATGTTGGCCAGGACAGGGGGCGTCCGGGCAAGGGCGAGCGCCACGCTCGTCGAGACCGGCCTGCTCGGGCGATCCGTCCCGCTCGCCGGGACGGCTGGACTCACACTCACCGCCGAGGAGCAGTACAGCGTGGATGACACCGGTGGGGCCGGGAGTGATCGCTGGCTGGCGACGCTCCGCGGCTATCGTCATCAGTTCTACTCGGGCGGCGCGGAAGTCATCTTGTTCCACTGGCACCCAATTGGCCTAAGTCGGATCACGGAACCGCACCTGCATGTGGGTGAAGGGCGCCTGCGGGGCTTGCACGTCCCGTCCGGCGAGATCGGGCTCGGACGGATCATCGAATTTGCCATCCGCGAGTTGCGGGCCGTCCCTACGCGGGACGATTGGGAGAGTCTCATCAGCGTCTGACTGCCCCTGTCCGCTACACTTCCCCCGTGATGGCCCTCAAATCCCCGTTGCGCCAGCGGTTCGAGGCCGAACGCCGCCGTTCCGCCTTCTTCTCGTTCCTGCTCGGCGCCGCTTCCGGCATCATCATCATGGATACCTGGGTCTCGCCCTACCTCGGCATCCCCGGTGGTGTGGCGGCGGGGGCGGCGGCCTATGGCGCCGTCTATGGGTACGAAACCTGGATGTGGCGGAGGCGCCATGGCAGCTGAGCCCACCGGTCAGGGCGCCCTCTCCCACCTCGACGAACGGGGCGCCGCCCGCATGGTCGATGTCTCCGCGAAGGCCGACACCGCCCGCGAAGCCGTCGCCGAGGGGTCCGTCCACATGCTCGCCGCGACCCTCGCCCTCATCCAGGGCGGTGGCATCCCGAAGGGCGACGTCATCGCCGTCGCCCGCGTGGCCGGCATCATGGCGGCGAAACAGACGAGCACGCTCATCCCCATGTGTCACCCGATCCCGATCAGCGGCGTCACCCTCGACCTCGAACCCTTGGGTGAAACCGAACTCCGGATCACCGCCCGGGTGAAGACGACCGGCAAGACTGGCGTCGAAATGGAAGCGCTGACCGCCGTCACCGTGGCTGCCCTCACGGTCTACGACATGTGCAAGGCCGTCGATCGGGGCATGCGCATCGAAGGCGTCCGCCTCCTCGAGAAACGCGGCGGCAAGTCCGGTGAGTGGCGTGCAGGTCAGCCCGCGACCGGGTGATCGCCGGTACACCCGCCACCCAACCGGCGCCAGCTCTCGCGCCACGACCGAGGCCGTCCTCGATCGTGCTTGAGGCCCGGCGGCCTCCTGGCGCAGTCGGCGGAACGGACCTGCGAAGCCCCAGCGCGTCCTTGCCGGTGGTAGAATGGCTGCATGGTGCAGGTTCGACCCGACCCGCTCAACGGCAAGCCGTTCACACGCGAGATGCTCACGCCCGAGCTGATGGACGCCGTCTTCGGCACGCCCCAAGAATCCGCCGCCCGGACACGACTGTTCAAGGCGAACATGCGCAAGGCCGAGGACGCCCGGGCCGACTTCCCGGGTGAGTACATCGTCGTGATCGGCTGCAAGGTAGTCGCCCACGCAGCGCGGATTGAGGAAGTGCGCGAGCAGTTGCGCCAGAAAGACCTGTTCGACGTGGAGGGCACCGCGATCGCCCCTCCTCTACCGCCGCGGCTGTGATCACAGGCAGGTTCGAGCAGGGCACGGGCCTTCCGATGGTCACCGCGCACATTTGGCTCGTCGAGTCCGGCTCTCGGATCGATGTCGATTGCCTTCTCGATATCACCATTCCGAGGTCGTCGCTTTCGACGTCACGCCTGGCCGGGAACCAGTCGCTGACGCCGGCGAGCACCGAAATCCGGGCGGTCCTCAGCCTCGAGCACCAGGACGGCGGACGCTCCGGCTTCTTCCTCGACCTCCACACCACGGACGCGGACTACTCGCGCCTCGGCCGTGATGTCCTGGAGCGCACGGTCGTCGTCTACGACCCCCGCGGCGGCAACCTCCTGGTCGAAGTCCTCGACGCCGACCTGTGATCCGCCCCAGCGCACCCTTCGCGGTGTTAAAATAGGCGCATGGTGCAGATCCGGCCCCACCCGCTCAACGGCAAGCCGTTCACACGCGAGATGCTCACGCCCGAGCTGATGGACGCCGTCTTCGGCACGCCCGAAGAATCCGCCGCCCGGACACGACTGTTCAAGGCGAACATGCGGAGGGCAAATGAGGCGCGCGCGGACTTCCCGGGCGAATACATCGTTGTGATCGACTGCAAGGTTGTCGCCCATTCGACCCGGCTCGATGACCTGCGCGAGCAGCTGCGCGAGCAAGACCTATTCGACGTCGAGGGCACGGCGATCGCCAAGCCCATTCGCCCGGGACAGTGATAGCTGGCGAGTTCGAACCAGGCACCGGGCTGCCTCTCATCAGGGCGCACGTCTGGCTCGTCGAGACCGACATCAGGATGGACATCGCTGGCGTGGTGGATCTCACCATCCCGCGGTCTTCGCTTTCCACGGCTGACCTTCCGGCCGTCCGCCGCTCCCCAGCAGACCGCAGCGACGTCCGTGCCATCCTCACGCTCGACCACGAGGACGGCACTCGCTCCGGCTTCTTCCTCGACCTTCACACCACGGACGCGGACTACTCGCGCCTCGGCCGTGATGTCCTGGAGCGCACGGTCGTCGTCTACGACCCCCGCGGCGGCAACCTCCTGGTCGAGGTCCTGGACGCGGATTTGTGATCCGTCCCAGCGCGTCCTTGCCGGTGGTAGAATGGCTGCATGGTGCAGATCCGGCCCGACCCGCTCAACGGCAAGCCGTTCACACGCGAGATGCTCACGCCCGAGCTGATGGACGCCGTCTTCGGCACGCCCCAAGAATCCGCCGCGCGGACACGACTGTTCAAGGCGAACATGCGGCGGGCGAACGCGGCCCGAGCGGAATTTCCCGGAGAGTACATCGCTGTAGTCGCCTGCGAGGTCGTCGCCCATACACCGGACAGGGACCTGATCTTTGAACAGTTGGAGCGGCTCGGCCTCCTTGCGGCGGAAGGTCTCGGAATTGCGCGTCCGGCCCGTCCCGGACAGTGATCGAGGGCGAGTTCGACGATGCCACTGGACTGGCGGTCGTGACCGCACAAGTCTGGCTGTTCGGAATGGACGCGCGCAGAGATGTCCTCTTCGTCGTTGACATCACGCTGCCACGGACGTCGCTCTCCACGTTCGACCTGAAATCAATCCGTTCTGTCTCCCGGCGGACGACCACGGACGCGCCAGAGACGGAGACCGATATCCGCGCCATCCTGACCATGGATCACCAGGACGGCGGCCGCTCCGGCTTCTTCCTCGACCTTCACACCACAGACGCGGACTACTCGCGCCTCGGCCGTGATGTCCTGGAGCGCACGGTCGTCGTCTACGACCCCCGCGGCGGCAACCTCCTGGTCGAGGTCCTGGACGCGGATTTGTGAACGTCCAGGGTCACGCCGCGGGGCCACCCCAGGCGACGCCCACCGCTCCGCTGCCACCGCCCTACCTGGCCCATACCCCGCCGTCGTTCGAGCCGTAGCCCAGGCAGCGGTAGGCCGCATCCACCAGCGACTGGCCGCGGCTGTTCATCAGGATCCCCTTCCCCATCCGGTTCATCGCGTACCCGAAGCTCATCCCCACCTCCGGGTCGGCGAAACCGATACTGCCGCCCGCACCCACGTGCCCGAAAGCGCGGCCGCTGAGGATGGCGCTGTCCGTCCGCCCCGCCGGCGCCCTACGGTTGTCCATCGACTTCATGAACCCCAGGGCGAAGCGGGTCGGCAGCATCAGGGTGGCGTCTTCGTTCGTCGCCGTGGAGACCTGGGCCATGCGCGCCAGGGTCGTCTCGTCCACGAGCTTCACGCCATTGAGCGACCCGCCACAGGCGAGCGGCGCATACATGCCGGCCAGCGAACGGGCGTTGGCGAAGGCCCCGCCCCCGCCGATCTCGGCTGCGCGGCCCTCGCGTGAGGCCGGGTTCCAGCCGCCGCCGTTCTTCAGGGCCAGGGCCGGGATCGACGAGCGGTCCTCGACGACGGCCAGCTCGAAGGCGCTCAGCGGCTCCCCCTTCTCGCGGACGTACGGGATCGACGGGGCGACCCGTCCATCGTGCTCCTCCGGCAGCCCGATCCAGAAGTCGAGGCCCAGGGGCTCGCCGATCGCCTCCCGGAAGAACGTGCCCAGCGACTTCCCCGAAACCCGCCGGACCAGTTCGCCCACCGTCCAGCCGAAGTTGATCATGTGGTAGCCGTTGCGCGTGCCCGGCTTCCAGAACGGCTCTTCCGCCTCCAGCCGCTCACACATGTACTCCCAGTCGTGGGCGGCCTTCGGCTTCAGCACCTCGTGGAACGTCGGCACGCCGGCGGAGTGGTCGAGCATCATCCGGACCGTCGCCTCTTCCTTGCCGTTCCGCGCGAATTCGGGCCAGTAGTCGCGCACGGGCGCCTCCACGTCGAGCTGGCCGCGGCTGGCGAGGACGTGGGCGCACAGCGCGGTCGCTCCCTTCGTGCAGGAGTAGACGAGGGCGATGGTGTCCCGCCCCCAGGCCCGGTCGTCGTCGATCTTGCCGCCCCAGAGGTCGACCACGGTCTCCCCTCCGACGGTCATCGAGACGGAGGCGCCGACCTCTTCGCGCTCGCGAAAGTTCGCGGCGAAGGCCTCGGCCACGGGCAGGAAGCGGGGGTCGCAGACGCCTTCGACGGCGCCGGTGGGGACGGTGTAGCTGACGGGTTCCAAGGGCGGGGCCTCCGGAGGGGGTCGGGGCATGATACCGCCCCGGCGGCCGCCCCGGCGCTATCGGCCCAGGATCTCCAGGATCGCGGCCGTGTCGCCGAGGTCCGCGACGGCCCAGGCAGGCCCCACCGCCCGCAGTTGCTCGAGCGAGTGCGCTCCGGTCGCAACCGCGAGCGCCCGGGCGCCCGCCGCGTGGGCAGCGGCGACGTCGTTCGGCGTGTCCCCGATGACGATGCAATCCAGCGGGTCCGCGGGCAGCGACGCCGCCGCCGCGAGGGCGGCGATGGCGGCCCGGACGACATCCGCCCGCTCGCTCCGGCCATCCCCGAACCCGCCCGCCGCGAACCGCTCCCAGAGGCCGAAGTGGCCCAGCTTCAGGCGAGCGCCACGTTCGATGTTGCCGGTCGCCAGCCCAATCGCCGCCCGCCCGCCGAGTCCGTCGAGGAGCGCCGGCACTCCCGGCAGGATCTCGCCGCCGCGGTCCACCAGGGTACCCGGTAGGCGCTCCACGTACCCGTCCAGGGCGCGCCCGTAGGCCGCCTCCAGGGCCGGCCCGGTCAGTTCCTGGCGCGTGAGGGCTTCGAGAAAGATCGCCCGGTCCGTGCGACCCTCGAAGGCGATCCCCTTGGTCGGCTCGTGGACGCCGAACAGCTCCCTGAAGGCCGCGTCCATCGCGTCGCGACCGGCGCCGTTCGTCTTAATCAACGTGAGGTCGATGTCGAACAGGATCAGGCGCGCCATCTCGATAGTCTTCGCCAGCCGCCGCCAACGCGCATCGGCGCGCGCTCAGCGGAAGCGGGATTCGTCCAGCGTGACGTAGAAGAAGTCGCGCTCCTGGGCGGTCGCGTAGCGGTTCGGGTTGGCCGGCATCGAGTCCATGAACTTCTCTGCCTTCATCGTGCCGTCGCCTTGCGGGAAGTAGAGCGAGGTCAGGACATAGGGCGAATTGATGTCGAGCTGCATCGCCGTGCAGGCGCCCGCCGCCCACAACGCGCTGGCGAGGGTCGCGGCGCTGAGGTGGTTGCCGGCCGCGACGACCAGGTTGCCGTCCTTCGTCAGGCCGACGGCGCTCCGCCAGGTGATGAACTCCTGCGAGTTGGCGACAACGTAGCCCCAGGTGTCGTTCCCTTCGGCCGTCCGCTTGCTCACCTCGCAGTTATCGACCAGGAGGATCGCGTTCTGCCGTACCGCGGCCATGTTTTCGTCCCAGGCGAGCGACTTCCCCCACTCCCCCATCTTGATCGTGCCGTCGTTGAAGATGGCGATGCTGGCGAGGCCGTTCCGCAGTGGCCGGTACTCCTTGCCCTCGGCCACCATCCCGAAACCGCCATGCGGCCCCTTGAAGCCGCCCGTGAAGGCGACGAGGAGCCGCTTCAGGTCATCCGGGGCGACGATGCCCGGGCCTTTGACGCCGCGGTCGCCGCCGGGGTCCACGGTGCCGCCGACCACCTGCAGCCGGATTCGCCGCGCATCGAGCAGGAGGACGCCGACCGTGGCGTAGGGGCGGGTCTTGTCCGGGCGGACGAACGTCTTCGCCATCAGCATGTCGCCCGGGGCGCTCCGCGGCAGGCCCGCCGTCGTCCAGACCCCTTCGCCCTGCTCCAGGTTGTCCCGCAGCGGCTTCGTCGCGGGCGGCTCCATCTGCCGGGGCTTGAAGAGTTCGGGGACGTGAAGATTGTTCAGGTCGATCGGCTTCGACAGGTCGATCAGGACGCGCCGCGGCGGCTGAACTTCGATAGCCTGGACGTAGACGCGGCCGGAATCGAATGGGTTGGTGTCGCCGCCGAAGACCCTGTACTTGAGCTGATCGACCTTGTCCTGGACGGTGAAGTAGAACGCCTCAACCCGCGACGTGTTCTTGTCGCCGATGACGTCGCGGCTCCAGTCGGCCATTCTGTGCGAGTAGTGGTCTTTCTGGCTGTAGGCCCCCGCGAGTACCACCAGGAACGTAGCCGCGATCCCGAGGGCCAGGCGCTTCTTCGTGTATCGCCGGGGGGCGGCGGGAAGGGCGGCAGGAGCCTCAGGATCAGCCTGGGCAGCGGCCGGGAGGGCGCTTTCGGCGGCGAACAACTGCTCGGCGGGAGCGGACGCCGGGCCGGAAGCGGGCGAAGCCGTGTCCGCTTCGGGGCGGTGTGACGCGACGCCTCCGTCGGCGGATTCAGTGACCAGGACCTTGCGCCCCGTCCACCTGCGTTGCATCAGACCGGATCCTACGAGGGCTGTGGCTGCGGGCAATGGCTACCCGTTAACGGACTACCCGCTAACGGCTCGAAGGCGCCGGTATACTGACGGAATGCGCATCCTCGCCATCGACATGGGCACCGGTACCCAGGACATCCTCCTCTTCGACAGCGAGAAGCCCGTCGAGAACAACGTCAAGATGGTCCTCCCCTCCGCCACCGAGGTCGCCGCGCGGAGGATCCGGCGGGCCGGGCGTGATGGCCGGGCCCTCGTCCTCAGCGGTGTCGTCGCCGGCGGTGGCCCCTCTGGCTGGGCGCTAGAAGCGTTCATCAAATCTGGCGGCAAAGCCTACGCCACTCCCACCGCCGCCCAGACCTTCGACGACGACCTCGATCGGGTCCGGGCAATGGGCGTCACCCTCGTCTCAGACGACGAAGCGCCCCGGATCGAGGGCGAACAGGTGACCCTCCAAGACCTCGACCTCGGCGCCATCCGCACCGCCCTCGCCGCCTTCGAGGAGCCCACGGACTTCGATGGACTCGCCCTCGGCTGCCTCGACCACGGCGCCGCACCGCCGGACGTCTCGGACAGGCTCTTCCGCTTCGACCACCTGAGGCGGACGGTCGAGGGCCGGAACGACCTCCTCGCCTTCGCCACCCGCGGTGACGGCCTGCCCGATTACCTGACGCGGGCCCGCTCGATGGTCGCCTCCGCCGCTGGCGAGGCGCCCGTGGCCTTCATGGATACAGGCCCGGCGGCCGCCCTCGGCGCCCTGCATGACCCGGCCGTCCGGGCCACGGAGCACCAGCTCGTGCTGAACCTCGGGAACATGCACCTCCTCGGCTTCCATCTCCGCGGGCGCCGGGTGGCCAGCCTCTTCGAACACCACACCGGTGAACTCACCGTCTCCCAGATCGAGGCGTTCGGGCGCCAGCTCGCCGAAGGGACGCTCCAGAACGAGGCCGTCTTTCACTCGAAGGGCCACGGGGCCTACCACCCCGACCGCAGCATCGTGCCACCAACGCTGCCGGCGATGGTGGCCGTCACCGGCCCCCAGCGCCACCGGCTCACCGCCAGCAGCCTGCGGCCCTACTTCGCCGCCCCGTTCGGCGACATGATGATCAGCGGCTGCTTCGGGCTCCTGCGTGGCTATGGGGAGGTCTTCCCGGAGGCCCGCGACGCGGTCGAATCGCAGCTCGGCGAGCTGCCCTGAGCGCCGTCAGCCGGGCCTATCCCAGGCGCGGCCCATCGGCGTGCAGGGTGGCGCCCCATCCACGAACTCCCCGATGATCCCGCGCCATGGCCCGTGGGCCTCGAGCCCGGCGAGCACCCCGGCCAGGCCAAAGTTGATCCGGCTGAGGAAGACCATCCCCGGCGGGATCGCGAGCTGGCGGTTGATCTCGCCGCCCCGGCCCGTCGTCATCGTATTGCGGCGCACCATCTCCGCCGCCAGTTCGCGCGTGAAGGTCACTTCCTCTTCCAGCACCGGCGCCCAGAACCAGCGCATGTGCTCGTACAGTTCGGCCGTCGCAAAAGGCGCCCCGGGCCTGAGGAGCCCCACCTCCTCCGTCGCCGCCCGCCAGCGTTCAAGGTCCCCGGCGTAGAGCGCACGGATCAGCCGCTTGAACTGCTCCACCGTCTCTTTGGAGAACTCGGCCACGCAGCCGTAATCGACGAAGGCGACGCGGCCGTCGTCGCAGAGCAGGTAGTTGCCGGGATGCGGGTCCCCGTTGAAGAGGCCGTGCCGGTAGAAGTTGCCGAAGGCGAAGCGGAAGACGATCTCGGCCACCCGCTGGCGCTCCGCCTCGCCCAGCGTGCGCGTCTCGGCGAAGGGCCGGGCCGCGATGTACTCCTGCACCAGGACCCGGCTCCGGCTCAGCTCCGCCAGGACCCGGGGCACGCGGACGAAGGGGTGCCCGTCGTAGATACGGGCGAACCGCTCCTGGTGGCGGGCCTCCTGGAGGTAGTCGAGTTCGCCCCGGATCCCCTCTTTCAGGTCGTTCACGATGCTCGCCGTGTCCAGCCCGCGGGCGACCAGCCCGGCCATGCCGACCATCATCCCCACGTTCGCGAGGTCGTGTTCGATCGCCTCCCGCACGCCGGGGTACTGGACTTTCACCGCCACCCGTTGGCCCTGGTGCGTCACCGCCCGGTGCACCTGTCCGATCGAGGCGGCCGCGAACGGTTCGGCCTCGAAGCGGCGGAAGACCTTCCGCGGCGGCATCCCGTATTCGGCCGCGAACACCTCCTCGACGAGTCCGTAGGCCATCGGCGGCGCGTTCGCCTGGAGGGTCGCCAGCTGGGCGGCCATCTCGTCCGGCACCATGCCGGTCATCAGGGAGAGCACCTGCCCGACCTTCATGACGGCGCCCTTCATCTCGCCCATCGTCCGGGTGACGTCCTCAGCGGTGCGCATCACGAAGGCCTGGCGTTTGCGTTTCTTGCGCTGGCCCCAGGCCGCGTAGGTAGCGGCCCAGCGCACAGCGGCCCGCCCCGCGAGCCCGGCCGGCCGGAGCGATCGCCCCACGCGTCCGCCCCTGACCGCCCGCCGGTGGCTCATCGGTGTCGTCCGGGTGTCGAACGGGGGAGGCGTGGACAGTTGTGTGACATTCTTAACCAATCGTTCAAGACTATGGATGTATAGTCGATGATGAAGATATCATCAGGGAAAGCGAGGTGCGGGCGATGAGAGGCATCTTCTACGACCGCACCGCATTGTGCCTCCACCTGGTCGAAGGCGTCCCCCATCCCGATTGGACGCTCATCAGCCACAACCTCGATGCCACGCCGAACCAGTGCAGGCGCGTGCTGCGCGAACTGCTCACGATTGAGGACCTGGCGCGAGTGAACTGGTCCGGCGTGAACCAGCGGCGGGCCGCGTAAGCCGCGGCCTCCCGGGAACCCGGCGCAGGCGTCCGTAGCCGATGCTGCGCCCGCACCCCTGGCCGATCCCGGCTTCCGGTAACGCAACGGGTCACACCTCAGAGCATCGCCGCGGGCAAGGCGGGGCCATCCTCCGCAACATGCGGCCGCACGGGAACGTGGCGATTCGCGGCAGGAGTCATTGACAGGCGCCACGCAGTCCTCATGCGCTGCCTGCGATGGACCGATAGTCACAGGGTGAAGGTAGTACTGGCCGCCCTGCTTCCCTTGATCGCCGTGTGCACGGCCTGCAGCCCGGGGGATGAGTTCCGGCCGGCCCCGGAAGCCCTCTCCGCCGACCAGGCGCGTGGCGACGCGATCGCCGTCGTCCTCCAGGAGTTCGGGTTCGATGCCGCCCGCGCCAGCGGCCGCTCCGGGAGCATTGACTTTGCCATCAGGAACGGCGGGCAGCAGCAGCACGAATTCGTCGTAGTGCCGTTCGAAGACGGCCGCTATGGCCCAATCCTGGGGGAAGTCGAAGCACTGGAACCGGGTGAAGGCGGGCTCCTCCGGATCTCACTCGCTCCCGGGCGGTACAAACTGGTCTGTCTGCTGCTCAGCGAGACGCACGAACGCCCAACGTCCCACCTGGACCTGGGCATGAGCCTCGACTTCGAAGTGACATCCTGAAGCGGGCGCTGTCCGCCATCAAGCGCCAGACGACAATTGTCTGGCTACAGGTCGGCTTCGTGGTGGCCGGCGCGGCCTTCATGGTGGCGACAACCGAGGTCGCGCTCGGGTCGCTCCACGACGTCGCCCTGCAGGCAGCCGCGACATCATCGGCCGCCGAAGAAGCGGCCAACATCGAAGGCTCGCTCCACCAGCTCGACCGCATGCTGCCCCCGGCCGAGGGGGCAGCGGCTGGCAGGCCAGCCCCAGCATTCAGCGCGGCCGAGCTGGTGGCGGCGGCACGGCACCTTACGCAAGTGACCGCCGCGGCAGAACGGCTGCACGATCTCCTGGGCAGCGAAACCTCTCTGCGGTTGCTCGGCGCGAGCCTTGAGGCCGACGCCTTCCTCCAGCGATACCTCGAAGGCGCCGACCGCGAAGACCTCGACGCGTTCCTCTTTGACGTGGCCGCAATGTCGGCCATCGTGGAGCGTGTCCGTCCCCAGCTCGCGGGGGAGACCGCGCTCGCGGAGCGATCGCTTCTCAGCATCGCGGATACGACCCGCTACGCGCTGTTCGCCGCGGCCGTCGTTTCCGGCGTCCTCCTCACCGTCACCACCTGGTTGCTCGGGCGGCGGCTGCGGAAAACGCTCATCGACACCCGGGCTGAACAGCTGCGGCTGGCCGCAAGCACGGCCGTGGCCGAACGCCGCAATGACCAGCTCCAGGCGCTCTACCAGATCGTGAGCGAGGTCTCTGAGACCCTCAGCCTGAAGTATGTCGTGCGGACCGCCGTCGAACAGGCACGCAAACTCGTGCTGGCCGACATGGTGGCCCTGCGCGTGCTCACGGACGGCAAACTCGTCCTCGCCGGCTCCGATCAGGACGTGGAGGGGGACGTCATGATCGGTTCGGCGCTTGAACTCGGCGCGGGAAGCGTGGGCCGGGCCGCCAAGCGCGGAAAGACGGCCCGGATCGACGACAACGCCGAGGCCTCCTTCCACGGTGGCGAAGGCATCCTCGGTGCTTCCTCGGGCATCATTGTGCCGCTCATCGTGGGGGCACGGGTCGTCGGCACGCTCGAGTGCTGGTCGCGCACGCCGGGCGCGTTCAGCAAGGATGACGAACGCATCCTCGAGCTGATGGCGTCACAGGTCGCGACCGCCGTGATCTCCGCCGACGCGCATGAAGCGAGCGAACGCGCCGCCCACCACGACGCCCTCACCGGTATCCCCAATCGCCGCCAGCTCGCCCGCGACCTGGAAGAGACCTACGCACCCGCCGTGGCGGCAGGCGAACAGGTGGCTTTCGCGATGATCGACGTGGACCACTTCAAGCGCTTCAACGACGACTTCGGCCACAAAGTTGGCGACGTGACCCTCCAGAAGGTGGCGGAGGTGATGCGGTCGGCCCTCCGCGGGAAGGACATCGTCTACCGTTACGGCGGCGAAGAGTTCATCATCGTGCTCCAAAACGTCACTGGCGATGTCGCCATCCAGGTCCTCGAACGCATCCGGGCGGCGGTGGCGCGTACTCCTCTCACCGGGGAAGAGCTACAGCCTGTTGGTCCCGTGACGGTGTCCATCGGGCTTGCCATGGCTCCCGAACACGGCACCAGCCCCGACGCCCTGATCGTCCTCGCGGACCAGGCCATGTACCAATCGAAATCGGCGGGACGCGACCGGGTGACGATGTTCAACCCGGAGATGGCCGAACTCGCGGCGGCGGCATAGTCCTCCCCTACCCAGCAGGCCCCAATAACCCGGGGGCAGGCCGTGGTTTAGACTGGGAACGGCATGCCCGAGGGTGACGTCCACGACCGCCTTGAAGATCTGCGCGCCTCTCCGCGCCCGCTGGTGGCACGCTTCGATGGTGGCCAGGCATTTGCCGGACGGGTGGCAATCCTCCCCTCCGCCTTCAACCCACCGACCGCCGCCCATTTCCGGCTCCTCGCCCTCGCCGCCAGCCTGCGCGGCATCGAGGCGACGGCCGCCCTCCTGACGACCGCGAACGTCGATAAGGGCCTCTACGGCGCGCCGCTCGCCCACCGCGTCGGCATGCTGCTGGCGGGGGCCGCGGGCGAACCGGCCCGGCCAGCCGTCCTCGCCACGAACCGGCCCCGGTTCGTCGATCAGGCCGCGGCCCTACGCACTGCCTTCCCCGGCGCCGGCTTCGACTTCATCGCCGGGCATGACACGCTCGTCCGGATCTTCGACCGGAAGTACTACGAAGACATGCCGGGCGAACTCGGGGCGTTCTTTGCCAACCACCGCCTTATCGCCACGAACCGCGGCCTCTCCGGGATCGACGAGGTCGTGGCCACGCTCCGCTGGCCCGAGGCCCAGGCCTTCGCCGACCGGATCGTCGTCCTCGAGATCGACGCCGTCGCGGCCGCCATGTCCTCGTCCGCGGCGCGGGCCGCAACGGCCGCCGGCACCCAGTCCGAGGCGATCCCGGATGCCGTGCGGGACTATATCAACGAGCACGGCCTTTACCGCGAGCACGCCGAGCCGACCGCCTCCGGCCTCTTCCCGGGCGATTAGCGGAGCAGGGCCGCGACGTCGGGGCCACCCTCCGTCGCCACCACTCCGCGTTCGACCAGGCCCGCGACCTCGGCCGCGGTAAGGCCGAGCAAACCCTCGAGGACCTCGGCCGAGTGCTCGCCCAGGTCCGCCGGCGGCCCCTTGATCCCGGACTCACTCCGCGACAGGCGCACCGGCGTGTTGGCGAT
>JBJXGC010000217.1:0-5863 GCA_046154545.1 Dehalococcoidia bacterium
CGGAGGCCGTCGCCCCGGCGCGCGCTGTGCTAGGCTCGCGCGATGCCTCGCTTCGACGCGCACACGGCCCTCGTCGTCGTAGACATCCAGAACGATTTCGCCGACCCGGCCGGCGGGCTCTCCGTGTCCGGCGGGGCCGAGGTGGTCTCGGTGGCCAACCGGCTGATCGCCGCGGCGATTGCCGGGGGCGCACTCGTCGTCTACAGCCAGGATTGGCACCCTGCGCACACGCCCCACTTCCAGACCGGTGGCGGCCCCTGGCCCGTGCACTGCGTCGCCGGGACGTGGGGGGCGGAATTTGCGCCCGGGTTGGATGTCCGCGGCGAGGTGATCCGCAAGGGCGTCGCCGGCGAGGACGGCTACTCGGCGTTCTCGGTGCGCGACTCCGCATCCGGGGAGACGCGGCTCACCAGCCTCCACGGGCTGCTCTCCGCCCGCGGCATTCGGCACGTGGTCGTCGTCGGCCTCGCTACTGACTACTGCGTCAAGGCCACGGCCCTCGACGCGGTCCGGCTCGGCTACCATACGACCGTGCTGCAGGACGCCGTCCGCGCCGTGGACCTCCAGCCCGGCGATGGCGAAGCGGCATTCGACGCGATCAGGGCCGCCGGTGGACGGGTCGCCCGCTCAGACGAGGGGGACGAGCCCGTTGAGCTGGGTAACTGACGCCAACGCACCCCTCCTGACCGACCTCTACGAGCTGACGATGGCCGCCAGCTACTTCGCCCATGGCATGAACGGACCGGCGACCTTCGACCTCTACGTGCGCACGCTCCCCCGCGAGCGCCAGTTCCTGATCGCCGCCGGGCTCGACGACGCCTTGCACCACCTCGAACAGCTCCGCTTCGACGTCGACGCCATCTCTGCCCTGCGGGCCCTGGGGCTGTTCGACGAACCGTTCCTCCGGTACCTCAGCGATCTCAGGTTCACCGGCGAGGTCTGGGCGATGGCGGAGGGTGAAGCGGTCTTCGCCGGCGAGCCGCTCCTGCGCGTGACGGCGCCCCTGATTGAGGCCCAGATCGTCGAGACGTTCCTGCTGAGCACTTTCAACTTTCAGACGCTCATCGCCTCCAAGGCCGCCCGCATCGCCATCGCCTGCGCGGGCAGGGAGTTCGTGGACTTCTCCGCGCGCCGCGACCATGGCCCTGATGCGGCCCTGAAAGCGGCGCGTGCCGCCTATATCGGTGGCGCCGCCGCAACCTCCAACGTCCTCGCCGGGACCACCTACGGCATCCCCCTGAGCGGGACGATGGCCCACTCCTACGTGATGTCGTTCGCCACTGAGGTCGATGCCTTTCGCACCTTCGCGCGCGACTTCCCGGATCGTTCCATCCTCCTGATCGACACCTACGACACCCTGGAGGGCGCCCGGCTCGCCGTCCAGGTGGCGGGCGAACTCCGCGCTGAGGGCATCCACGTCAGGGGCGTGCGGCTCGATTCGGGCGACCTGGCAGGCCTCGCTGTGGCCGTCCGGGCGATCCTCGACTCCGGCGGCTGCGCCTCGACACAGATCTTCGCCAGCGGCGACCTGGACGAGCACCGCATCGCAGAACTCGTCGCCCGGGACGCCCCGGTCGATGCCTTCGGCGTCGGCACCCAGCTCGGGACCAGCGCCGATGCCCCCGCCCTCAGCGGCGTCTACAAGCTGGTCGAAGACGCGCAGGGGCCGAAGGTGAAGCTCTCGCAGGAGAAGGCCACCTGGCCCGGCCGCAAGCAGGTCCACCGCTTTTCGGCCGGCGCCCGCTACCACCATGACCTCGTCTCGCTCGAGGACGAGACCGTCGAGGGTGGCCGTCCACTCCTCCGCCGCGTCATGCGCGAAGGACGGCGCTCAGCGCCGCCCGAGCCGCTGACCGCGGCCCGCCAGCGTTGTGCCGAAGCGCTGGCCGCCCTTCCCGAGCGTCTCCGTCTCTTGCGCGGGCCGGCCGGCGGCTACCCCGTCGAGCGGAGCCCGGCCCTGCGGCTTGCCCGCCAGGCTGCGGTAGACCGCGTCCGCGACCGGCCGGCGGCGAAGCCGTAGACCGCGCCGGCTCAGCGCACTGGCGCCGCAAGCGCGCGATACACGGCCTCGCTCACCGCCACATGGGCGCTCCAATTCCAGCTCCGGTCGCTCAGGACAGCGAGGACGTACGCCCCGCCGGGCGCCTCAACGAACGCCACATCATGCGTGTCATCGGCCACGTTCCCGGTCTTGTTGCCCACGGCAACCCCACCGGGAAGGCCCGCCGGGATGCCCTCTCGCAGGTGCTGGGCGAGGAGGAGCGATCGCAGGTAGTCCCGCGTGGCGGGCGTGAGGCCACGTCCGTTGTAGATGGCCGTCATGAGTATCGCCATATCGCTCGCCGTCGTAGGCAATTCGCGCGTGTTGACCGAGGTGTGCTGGAGGCCGAGCGAATGCATCGTCGCATCGATGGTTGCGTGGCCGAAGAGGTGGAGGAAGGCGTTAGCCGTGGTCGTATCCGAAACGGTGACCATCGCTTCGAGCGCCATCGCCACGCTTATGGAGCCGTCATTCCGCCTCGGCACCGAGTCGAACGTGCCATCATCCTCGGCGATATCGATGTCGTTGATGGCGAGCGCGGCCTCGAGGTCGAGGTCGCCCGAGTCGAGCCGCAGCCCCGCCTCGTAGAGGACGGCGAGCTTGAACAGGCTGGCCGCGTAGAAGACCCGGTCGGGCTCAATGGCGGCGGCCTTCCCATCGCTGAGACGGTAGACGGCGACCGAATAGACCCCTTCGAAGGGTTTGAGCGCCTCCTCGACCGCGGCCACCAGGGCAGCGTCTTCGCGCGGCGGAAGACCCGGAGTTGCGTCGGCGCCAGCGGGCGCCGTCCGGGCAGGTACCGTCCGGGCGGGCGCCGCCGTCGGCCGCGGTGGTGATGGCGCCCGCGTAGGCGTGGCCTCGTCCTGCCCGCCAGTAGCGCTCGCTGCTGGCAGCTCAGCGACGGCGGCACGGGCCGGCGCATCCTCGCTGCGGACCGCCCTGGCGAGAAAGACAAGGCTTCCGGCGAGCGCGACGATCGCCACGGCAAGTGTCATGAGCCAGGGGCTTCTTCGAGAATGCAGCGGAGCGGCTCCCGAAAAAAGCATACCCGCATCGCCGAGAAGCCGTCCCGCCCCGCGCCCTGGTCGAGCGAACGCCGTCTACGGCACCGCCGGCAGCTTCGTCCCGATGAGCTCTTCGAGGCCCTTGAGGTTGCCACCGAAGACCATCCGGTGGATCGGCGGGCCCAGCAACTCGATGATCGTCCCGCCCTCGCGGGCATCGATGTAGACGAGGCTGTTCGGCGTCACTTCGGAAAGCACTTCCTCGAGCGTCGACCCGCCGGTGATCTGGACGGCCCCCGTCTTGGGGATGATCCAGTCCACCCGGCCGCCGTTGGCGACCGCCTTGCGGGTGGCCTCGACTACGTCCGGGACGTAGACGCCCAGGTGCTGGATGCCCTCACCGTGTTCGCGGATCCAGTCGCTGTGGGGGGTGTTCCCCTCCTGCACCTCGATGATCTCCATGGCAAGGCCGGCCATCGCCCCGTAGTACACCTTCATCTTCGCCGGCCGCCCGTACATGTCCGTGACGTTGTACTCGGGCATGAGCCGGAAGGTCGCGCCGAGCATCCGTTCGTAGCGCAGGGCCGTCGCCTCCGCGTCGCGGACGGCGTAGCCGAGGTGGTGGGCGATGTGGGTCGCGGCGGGGACGGTCATACGGGTACTCCAGGTCGTCTGCATTAGGCCGCTGGCGGCCCGCCCGAACTATACCGAGGCACCGCATCGCCGTCGCCAGCAGGATGGGGTTCAGCCTCTTGCGCGCCGCGGCGCATCCCTAGCCCCACCGCCAGGGAGGGCTCCGGTCTCCCGGATGCGCTGTCTCCCCCTCTGGCTGTTGTCATGAGGCGCCCCGAATTCGCCTGCTAACCTCGCTCGCGCGAATCGGCCGCCGATCATGGCCGCGGAAAAGCCATGAACCCCACCCGTGGGGCACCCGGCTGGGAAGCAGCGTGATATCCTGAACGTACCGGCGGTCCCATTCCCAGACCCGCCCTCAGACTCTGTCCCCTTCGAGGTTCCCCCCATGCTGCTTCGACGCAAACCCCAGGCCATCATCTCGCCGGAAGACGCCCTCCCCGGCCGGTCCGAAACGATGCCCGTGTCCGGCCTTCACCTTGTCCTTGGCACGCCCCTTGTTGGCCCCTGGCCGGAGGGGACGAGCATCGCCACCTTCGCCATGGGCTGTTTCTGGGGCGCCGAGAAGTTCCTCTGGAAGGTGCCCGGCGTCTATTCCACGTTCGTCGGCTACGCCGGTGGCTATACGCCGAACCCGGCCTACGAAGAGGTCTGCTCCGAACGCACCGGCCACGCCGAGGTCGCCTCCGTCGTCTACGACCCCGCGAAGGCCGCCTACGACGACCTCCTCAAGGTCTTCTGGGAGAACCACGACCCCACCCAGTGGATGCGCCAGGGCGGCGATGTCGGTTCACAATATCGCTCCGCCATCTTCACGGCCGATGCCCAGCAGGAAGAACTCGCGGCCCGGTCAAAGGAACGGTACGGCGAGGTCCTCCGGGCCGGCGGCTTCGACGAAATCGTGACCGAGATCGTGCCCATGGGCACCTTCTACTACGCCGAGCCCTACCACCAGCAGTACCTCGCCCGGAACCCGCACGGCTACTGCAACCACGGTTTCTGCCAGGCCGCCTACCCGGGCCTGGCCCAGACGAGCAACGCCCCGGCCTAACGCGCTCGGTCAGGGCACCGGGCGCGGCCGAGGGTCCCGGCGACGCCGCTCAGAACTTCCCGCCCGATGCCCATCCGAAGTAACGGACCGCACAGGACGTCGAGCGTCGCCCGGGTGTGAAGTCCCTTCGTTTCCCCAGAGGCGTTTTTGACGCAGAGTGCCGGCCGGCTGGACACGGCGCACGCCCGATCAAGCTTGCGACGAACTCTTAATTCTTTAGAGTAGTGTCGGAGCGGCTCCTCGCGGCAAAGTGCGGGCCAGCATCGGCCACCTGTGGCAGAATCGCGCCCGAGAGGTGCGCCATGCCCGACCTGATCTACACCAAGCACGAGAACTACGCCGTCTTCACCATGAACCGCCCGGAGCGGCTGAACGCCCTCGGCGGCACGATGCAGACCGAGCTGCGCGACGCCCTCGCCGACTTCACCGACGACCCGGCGATGCGCTGTGGCATCGTCACCGGCCAGGGCCGCGCCTTTAGCGCCGGCGCCGACCTGAAAGAGATGTCGGCCCGGAACACCGCCATGGCGCCAGGGGACGCCCGGGGCAGCACCCTCGACCCCGGCAGCCTCATGTTCTCGCGCAACCCCAAGCCGTTTATCGCCGCGATCAACGGCCTCTGCCTCGCCGGTGGACTGGAACGCGCCCTGGACTGCGACATCCGGATCTGCTCCACGGAGGCCTACTTCGGGCTGTTCGAAGTGAAGCGGGGGATCATGCCGGGCTACGCCATCCACCACCTCGCCCGCCTCGTGCCCTTCGGCGAAGCGATGTACCTCATGCTCACGGCCGACCGGGTCGAGCCCGCCGAAGCGATGCGCATCGGCCTGGTCCACGAAGTGACCGCCCCGGGCGACCTGCTCCCACGGGCCGTCGCCATCGCCCAACTCATCGCCGCCAACGCGCCCCTCGCCGTCGAAGGCACGAAGGCGGTCGCCCACCAGTGGCGCCAGCTCCAACTGGACGAGTCCTACCGCTTCGGCGAGTGGGTGGGCCGCGTCGTCCTCAATTCTGAGGACGCCAAGGAAGGCCCCCGCGCCTTCGCCGAAAAGCGGCCCGCCCAGTGGAAGGCACGGTAGCTGTTAGCTGTTAGCTGTTAGCTGTTAGCTGTTAGCTGTTAGCTGTTAGCTGTTA
>JBJXGC010000219.1:0-17872 GCA_046154545.1 Dehalococcoidia bacterium
GCGACCTACGCGGGTGACCCGGACACGACCGGCTTCGACGCCCAGCGGCTCCTCGAGAGCACGCACCTCGGCAGCCTGCTCGCTCACCCGGCGCCCGCCGCCGCCGGTGACGGGGATACGACGTACCTGCTCGTGATCGACGCCGAGGGGAACGCCGTCTCGCTCATCCAGTCGATCTTCGCCGGCTGGGGCAGCGGCGTCCTCGTGCCCGGTACGGGCGTGATCATGAACAACCGGATGTTCGGTTTCACCCTGCGCGAGGGCCATCCGAACGTCCTCGCGCCGGGAAAGCGGCCGATGCACACCCTCCACTCCTACATCGCCACCTGCGCTGAGGGCAAGCTCCGCGTCGTCGGAGGGACGCCGGGGGCGATGCAGCAGCCGCAGACAAACCTCGCGGTGCTGGACGCGATCCTCCGCCAGGGGATGGATGTCCAGGACGCGCTCGACCGGCCGCGCTGGTCGATGGGGGCGTTCGCGCCGTTCCGGCCGGACTACCGCGAGGTGCTGGTCGAGCGGCACAGCCCCGACGGGTTCAGCCCGGCCTTCCGCGATGCGGAGGTGGATGTGGAAGTCTGCGACTCCTGGACGGCGAGTATGGGCCGTGCCTATGTGGCGGCGGTGGACGACGCGGGTATCGCGGTGGGGGCAGACGTGCGGGGCGAAGGGCTCGCGATCGTTATGTAGGCCCTCACCCCCCGGCCCCCTCTCCCACTGCGGTGGGCGAGGGGGAGCAGGCTGGCTGGCGGGGGCGGCCGGGTGGCCTGACCGCGCCCGCGTTCGTAGGATGGGCCGAACGTCCACGAATGGAGAGCGGATGGCCACGAACTTGAGCAGCTGGGAAGCACGCGAATCGTGCAGCCGTGGGGCGGTCGGGGCATGGAGCGCGGGGATCCATGGTGAACCGGGCCACGCCTTGCCAGGGGACCGCGCCCGGTGGCCCCGGGACCGCGTTGTCGATGTCGAACACATCAAGCTCGAAGTGGCACTGGATGTCCCCGGCCGGACCATCCGGGGGCGGGCGACCCACACCGTCCGGGCCCTGAACGACGGCCTCAAGACCCTGCCATTCGACGCAATCGAGATGCGGGTCAAGGGCGTCAGCGTGGACGGCGCCGCGGCGAAGTATGGCTACGACGGGGCGGCGATCGAGGTGCGCCTCGCGAAGCCGTTGAGCCGCGGCCAGCAGGTTGATGTCACGATCGAGTACGAAGCCACCCCCCGGCTGGGCCTCTACTTCATCGCCCCCGACGCCGGTTATCCGGATAAGCCGCTCCAGGCCTGGACCCAGGGCCAGGACGAAGATTCGCGCTACTGGTTCCCCTGCTACGACTTCGAAGGGATGAAGCAGACGGCGGAAGTGGTCGCGACCGTCCCCGGGAGCTGGTACGCCCTCTCCAACGGCACGCTGCTCGCCGAGGAGGCGAACAGCGACGGGTCGCGTACCTTCCACTGGAAGCAGGACAAACCGCTTCCGACCTATCTGATCACGCTTGCCGCGGGCGAATTCAGCCGCATCGATGGGACGCGCAACGGCCTCACCATCGACTACTTCGTGGAGCCGGACGACGTCGCCGATGGACAGCGGACGTTCAAGGACACGCCAGCGATGATCGCCCTCTTCGAGCGGCTGACTGGCGTGAGCTACCCCTGGGCCAAGTACAGCCAGGTGGTCGTGCGGGACTTCGTCTTCGGCGGCATGGAGAACACCAGCGCCACGACGATGACGAGGAACATCCTGGTGGACGAGAAGGCGGCGCTGGACTTTACGAGCGACGACCTGATCTCACACGAACTCGCCCACATGTGGTGGGGCGACCTCCTCACGTGCCGGGATTGGTCCCACGGCTGGCTGAACGAGGGCTTCGCAACCTACTTCGAGCTGCTCTGGGACGAGGACCGCCGGGGGATGGACGAGTACCGCCAGGGCGTCCTCGTGAACATGGAAGCCTATGTCGGGGAGCGCTACCGGCGGCCGATCGTCACGCGGGTGATGCGCGAGCCCATCGACCTCTTCGACCGGCATCTCTACGAGAAGGGATCGTTGGTGCTGCATGCCCTCCGCGGGGTGCTCGGCGACGACCAGTTCTTCCGCTCGCTCAAGCGGTACTGCCAGGCCCACCAGCACGGCAGCGTCATCACCCAGGACCTGATCGACGCCATCGCCGCGGAGACCGGGCGGAATCTCGAGTGGTTCTTCGACCAGTGGGTCTACAAGCCGGGCCACCCGAAGTTCAAGGTGAGCTGGCGGTGGGACGAGGCTACGAACTCAGCCTCGGTCTCGGTCAAGCAGACGCAGGCGACGGACGACGGCACGCCGACCTTCCGGACGCCGCTGACGATCGATTTCACCACGGGGCGGGCGCGGCCTGTGCCCTTCCGCGTGGAGAGCACGGAGGCCGAGCACACCTTCGTCTTCAACCTGAAGGGCAAACCCGACCTCTGCCGCTTCGACCCGTACGGGTGGGTACCGAAGGAGCTGGAGTTCGAGAAGTCCGTCGCGGAATGGCGGCTGCAACTGCGGGACGACGACGACATCGGCGGCCGCCAGGCGGCGGCGAAGGCCCTCGGCGAGAAGGGCGGAGGCGAAGCGGTCGCCGCTCTTGAGGAGGCGCTGCAAAACGACCGCTTCTGGGGCGTGCAGGCAGCGGCCGCCAAGGCCCTCGGCGTCACCCGGGCGGTGGCCGCGCTCGAGGCGCTCGTAAAGGCCACGCGCCTCCGCCATCCGAAGGTCCGCCGGGCCGTCGCCCGGGCGCTGGGCGAGTTCCGGGGGGACGAAGCGGCCTTCGCCGCCCTGGCGCCGTTGGCGGCACGCGACCGGTCCTGGTTCGTCGAGGCCGAGGCCCATCGCAGCATCGGCAAGCTGCGGCTGCCCGGTTCGTTCGACCTGCTGGTCGCGGGGATGTCGCGTAGGTCCTTCCGCCAGGTGATCCGCCAGGCCTGCATCGACGGGTTCGTCGAACTGCGTGACGACCGCGCCTTCGACCATCTCGTCGCCGCGACGGTCTACGGCGCCCCCCAGCAGTCCCGGGCGGGGGCGACGAACGCGCTCGGCCGGCTGGGAGTGCACTTGGACGAGCACGCGAAGGAGGTCTCGGAGACGGTGAGCGAACTGTTGCGCGACCCCGACTTCCGCGTGCGGATGGCGGCGGCGGGGGCGCTGCGCACGCTCAAGGACCCATCCTCCGCCACCGCACTCGATGAGATGGCCGTCCGCGAACTCGATGGGAGGGCCGTGCGGGCCGCCCGGGAAGCGGCCATCTCGCTCCGCAAGGGGACCGACACCGCGAGCGAAGTAAAGGCCCTTCGCGACGACTTCGAAAAGCTACGGGACGAGAACACGAAGCTGAAGGACCGCCTGGAGAAGCTGGACGCGCCGAAACGCTGAAGGGCGGCGAGAACCTATACTCAGGTCGATGCCACGCATCCTCAGCATCGACCAGGGCACGACGAGTTCGCGCGCGATCGTGGTGGACGAACGCGGCGCCATCCTCGGGATGGGCCAGCAGCCGTTCCGCCAGCAGTTTCCGCAGCCGGGCTGGGTGGAGCACGACCCGGAGGAGATCTGGTCATCGACCGAGACGGCCATCGCCGGCGCCCTGGGCCAGGCGGGCGTGGCACCGCGAGAGCTAGCGGCCGTGGGCATCACGAACCAGCGCGAGACGGTGGTCGTATGGGAGCGGTCCTCGGGGAAGGCCGTGCACAACGCGATCGTCTGGCAGGATCGGCGCACGGCAGACCACTGCGAAGCGCTGCGTGGCGCCGGCCACGAGGAGATGGTCCGCGGCCTCACCGGCCTCACCCTCGACCCCTACTTCTCCGGGACGAAGCTGAGCTGGCTGCTCCGCCAGGACAGCGAGCTGAGGCGGCGGGCGCGGGCGGGCGAGCTCGCCGCCGGCACCGTGGATAGCTGGCTCCTCTGGAAACTCACCGGCGGACGCGCCCACCTGACGGACTTCACCAACGCCAGCCGCACGCTGCTCTTCGATATCCGCCAACGGCGCTGGGACGAAGGGCTCTGCGACCTCTTCGAGGTGCCACGAGGGATGCTCGCCGAGGCCCAGCCTTCCGGCACCCCGTTCGGCCGGACGGCCACGGAGGTCATCGGCGCCGAACTCCCGATTCACGCTATCGCTGGTGATCAGGCGGCCGCCCTCTTCGGCCAGGCCTGCTTCTCCCCGGGCGACGCCAAGAACACCTACGGCACAGGCTGCTTCCTCCTCGCGAATGCGGGGACGGACATGAAGCTGTCGCAGCACCGCCTCCTCACATCCTGTGCAGCCACGGTGGCTGATGAACCGGTCGAGTACGCGCTCGAAGGCTCGGTCTTCGTGGCCGGGTCGTTGGTCCAGTGGCTGCGGGACGAACTCGGCATCATCCAGCGCTCGGATGAGATCGAGGGCCTCGCGGCCAGTGTGCCGGACAGCGGCGGAGTGACCATTGTGCCGGCTTTCACCGGCCTCGGCGCGCCCTACTGGGACCCGCACGCCCGGGGCGCCATCCTCGGCCTGACGCGCGGGACGAGCCGGGCCCACATCGCCCGGGCCGCCCTCGAGGCGATCGCCCTCTCCAGCGCCGAGCTGATCGAGGCGATGGCAGGCGACCTCGGCGCACCGCTGACCGAACTCCGCGCGGACGGGGGCGCCTCCGCCAACGACCTTCTGATGCAGATGCAGGCCGACTTCAGCGGCATCCCGGTAAGCCGGCCGGCCAACACCGAGACCACGGCGATGGGGGCCGCCTACCTGGCGGGACTCGGCGCCGGCGTGTGGGACTCGCGCGAGGAGGTCGCTGCCCTCGTCGCGCCCGACCGGCGCTTCCTCCCGGCGACGGCCGGTGAGGAGCGCGCGCGGCGGCTCGCGAGCTGGCGGACAGAGGTTGGGCGGGTGCTTGAAGGGCGAGGTGGCAGGTGACGCTGGCCGAACTCGCGCGGGGCGAGCCGCTCGACGTGGCCGTGATTGGCGGCGGCATCAATGGCGCCGCGATCGCCCGCGAAGCGGCCTCACGCGGGCTCAGGGTGGCCCTCTTCGAACAGGAGGATTTCGGCTCCGGCACGACCTGGCGTTCGACGAAGCTGATCCATGGCGGCCTCCGCTACCTGGAGCACGGGGACCTGCGCCTCGTCTTCGAATCGCTCAGGGAACGGGCCTGGCTGCTGAAGACACGTCCGCACCTCGTGCAGCCCCTGCGCCTGCTGCTGCCCGTGTTGCCCTGGACCCGGCGGCCTGCCTGGCAGCTCCGGCTCGGTCTGGAGCTGTACGACCTCCTTGCCCTCTACCGGGCCGTGCCACGCCATCGCGGGCTCTCGGCTGACGAGCTGCGGCGCCGCGTACCGTCCCTGCCCGAGGCCTGCGGCGGCGGCTTCAGCTTCTTCGACGCACGGGCCCTCGCACCGGAACGGCTGACGCTCGAGCTCGCCCTCGAGGCCCAGGCGATGGGGGCGGTGATCGTGAACCACGCCTCCGTCAGGCGCATCTTCACGGCCGAGGGCGCCGTATCCGGGGTCGAGGTTGCGCACGGCGGGGCCATCCATGCGATTTCGGCGCGAGCGGTGGTGAACGCTGCCGGCCCGTGGGTGGACGCCGTGAACCAACTGAGCGCCGACCCCCCCGCGCCGCTCCTGGGAGTGACGCGCGGCACGCACATCGTTTGCGAGCCCGCTTCATCGGTGCCCCGGGACGCCATTTTCGCGACGGCCAGGAGCGACGGACGCGTGTTCTTCGCCATCCCCCAGGGCCACCTCCTGCGGATCGGCACAACGGACGTGCGCTACGACGGGGACGCCGGGGCGGTCGCGCCGACAGCCGATGAGACGGACTACCTCCTCGAAGAAGCGTCCGCGCTCTTGCCTGGCCTCGGGTTGAAGCCCGAGCACGTGCGGTACTGCTACGCCGGCCTCCGGCCGCTCCCGGAGGACAAGGGTGGGCCAGAGGCCGCGATCACGCGCCGCCACATGGTCATCGACCACCGGCGGCGGGGTGGCCCGGAGGGCCTCTTCAGCGTCGTTGGCGGGAAGCTGAGCACCTTCCGGCCGCTCGCCCGCGAGGTGGCGCGCGCGCTCCACGCCCCGGGCGCGAAACCCGAGCCCGGACAGCCCCCGGTGCACCGCGAATTCGACCTCGAGGCCCTCAACGTCCCCGTGCACGTGCGCGAACACCTGCGCCTTTACGGAGCGGCGACCGCCGGCGTCGTGGGCGGCGGCGTAGACGTACTCTGCGCGCATGCCGGGGCCACGGTGGGCGAGGTCGCCCAGGCTGTGCGCCGTGAGCACGCGAGCACGCTCTCCGACATCCTCTTGCGGCGCACGGGCATCGCCTGGGCGAGCTGCCGCGGGCTCTGCTGTCACCGGCGCGTGGCGGAGCTCGCCGCGCCGCTCCTGGGCTGGGACGCGGCGGCTCGGGAGGCCCAGGTAGCGGCGTTCGAGCACGACCTCGCGCAGCATCTGCCCACGCTCGGTGAGGTCGCTGGGAGAAACCGGTGACCGGGGAGGCCAGGCCACGACCGGTCCATGCCGTCTCGGAGACGGTGAGGGCCAAGGCCCTGGCGCACGGCGCTGAGGTTTGGCTGGCCGGCCTCCCCGGCCTCATCGCCGGGCTCGAACGCGACTGGTCGATCACGGTAGGGCGCCCTCTCCATGGCGGGACCGAGGCCTTCGTGGCGGAAGCGGCGCGTGAAGACGGGAGCGCGGCGGTCCTGAAACTGCTCATTCCGCGGCCAGGTGACGCCGCGAGGCACGAGATCACCGTGCTTCGCCTGGCTGACGGCGATGGCTGCGCGCGCCTGCTGGAGCACGATGCGGACCGGGACGCGATGCTCCTGGAGCGCCTCGGCCGCCCCCTCCACGACCTCGGCCTGCCCATCCAACAGCGCCACGAGATCCTCTGTGCGGCGGCGCAGCGGATCTGGCGGCCGGCCGCCGGGTGCGGACTGCCGACGGGAGCGGAAAAGGCGCGCTGGCTGGTTGCCTACATCACACGGACATGGGAAGAGCTGGGCCGCCCCTGCCCGGAAGCTGCGGTCGCCTACGCCCTCGCCTCTGCCGACCGGCGCGAAGCCGCCCACGATGACGAGCGGGCCGTCCTGGTGCACGGCGACGTCCACCAGTGGAACGCACTTCAGGCGGATGGGGGCTTCAAACTGATCGACCCCGACGGGCTCCTCGCGGAAGCCGAATACGACCTCGGGATCCCGATGCGCGAGGACCCGGTTGAGCTGCTGGAAGGCGACCCCTACGACCGCGCCCGCTGGCTCGCCCGGCGCACCGGCCTGGACGCCGCTGCCACCTGGGAGTGGGGCGTCGTGGAACGAGTTTCGACCGGGCTGCTCTGCACGAGCATCGACCTCCAGCCCGTGGGGAGGCAGATGCTCGATGCGGCGGCCGTGGTGGCGGACGGTTGGTGGCGGCCGCTGGCAGCCCGTAGCCGCCGCCCGGGCCGGGCGGCTCCCCTCAATACAGACCGGGGATGAGCCGCCAGCGGACCTGCGCCCGGTACTCGGCGTAGGACGCGGTATCGGAAAGGACCTTCTCCTCGGCGCGGATGCGGAGCAACTGGCAGGCAAGCGTCAGGGCGAACAGGCCAAGGTTCCACGGGCTCGGGTTGGCGAGGCAGAAGCCGACCAGGGTCACCGTGTGCGCGAAATAGATGGGGTGCCGGACGAGGCGATACGGCCCCGCCGTCTTGAGGCCGCGGTTAGCCGCGACCACGCCGAAGCTGCGGCCGAGGTAGACGAAGCCGACGCAGGCCAGGCCCAGGCCGGCGACCTGGACCATCGTGCCAGCTTGAGCGAGGGGGCCATCGCTCGCAATCGGCCGCATCAAGAGCGGCAACCAGGCGCCGGCCGCGACGAGCCAGTCGAACGGCCTCGTGCTCGTCGCCAGGCTGCGCCGCCGGGTGAGGAACATGAAGACGAGGAGCCCCTGCTCTGCCGCGAAGGCGACGTTCGTGAGGTCCCCGTCTAACGTCTTCGCCGCGTGCAAATAAAAGAAGACAGCAGAAACGCAAACCAGGGTGGCATCCTGGAGGAGGCCGAGGCGGCGCTTCCATGCGGATCGAGTGAACGGGCCGGACACGGCAGAGACAGCCATCGAAGGCCTCCCGGGTGTGGTAGTACCTAGAGCATCGGCCGGGATCGGCCCGACCGGCAGGTCTTCCGTCGAGGGGCCGCCGATCCGAGCCCGCAGCGGCTGGAGCATCGACGAGGCGAAACTACTGGCTGAGCGCTGCCGGACGCTCACGGCGGTGGCGCTCCCTTACGGTCGCGGCTCGGAGTCTGCGGAGCGGCGCTGGAGCATGGAGGAGGGGGACTGCTGGGGGACGCTACCGGACCGGCACGGCGGGAGGCGGTAGCGCTCCCTTACAGTCGCGGCTCGGAGTCTGCGGAGGGGCGCTGGAGCATCGAGGACGGGGGACTGCTGGGTGAGCGCTGCCGGACGCGCACGACGGGAGGCGGTGGCGCTCCCTCACGGTCGCGGCTCAGTTGGCCGGGGCCCGCCAGCGCTCCCCTGTGGCCCGGCGAGGGAGTATGCGGGCCGGAAAGGAGGCTCGGCGGCGGCCGTTTCGGGCGGCTGGGGGAATGGGCGGTGGACAGGCGGTAACTCCGCCGCGGGCGCCCTTTAGCGGGCCGTGGAGAGGCCGAAAGTTCCATTAGCTCCACAGAATGGCGCGACCAGTCAGGTCAGCGAACGGGCCGAAAGGCCCACCGGTAGCCGCGGGGAGGCGGACACCGGCAGCGGACACGACGGCGGCCGAGTCACGAGTGGGACGAATCACGACCGGGCAACGACCCGGGACAACAGGAAGAGGTAGGAAAATTATGTCGAAGATGAACAACTGGATGCTCCGCAAGATCGCCGCGTACAAGACCCGCGACGAAGAAGGCCAGGGCCTCGCCGAATACGGCCTGATCCTCGCCCTCATCGCCGTCGTCTGCATCGCCGCCCTGACCACGATGGGCACGAGCATCACGGGCAAGCTCGGCCAGATCAACGCCGCGCTCTAAACGTCTCCCAGGGTTGGCGCCGCCGGCTTCACACGGCGGCGCCAACCAACCAACCGCCCACCTGAGAAGAAGGAACACGCCATGTCCAAACTGAACACCTGGATGCTCCGCAAGGTCGCGGCCTACAAGACCCGCGACGAAGACGGCCAGGGCCTGGCCGAGTACGGCCTGATTCTTGCCCTCATCGCCGTCGTCTGCATCGCGGCCCTGACCACGATGGGCACGAGCATCACCGGCAAGCTCGGCGAAGTGAACGCGGCGCTCTAGGAGCGCACACCAACACCCGATGAAGGGGTGAGACGGCGGCTCGCGGTCTCACCCCTTCACCATTTCACACGCCGGTAACGGCAGACGGTCAACAACATGAATGCAGGGAATCAACGGCCAGGCTTGCTACGGACCATCAAGGGCCGCTGGCAGGGCGCGCGAAACTGGCGGAACGGACAGTCAGGACAGGCGCTCGTCGAGTTCTCACTGATCCTCCCGGTCTTCTTGATGCTGCTCTTCGGGCTGGTCGATTTCGGGCGCGGGTTCTACACCTGGCAGCTGGTCACGAACGCGGCCCGCGAGGGAGCTCGGGCGGCCGCCGTCCAGAGCGATAGCGCAGGCGTGGACGCGAAGCTCTATGGGAGCTTCTGCAGCGCCTGGCCGACGCCATCATCGTGCGCGCTGGACACGACGAAAATGACCGTGACCAAGACCAACATCCAGGGCGCTCGCGGCCAGCAGACCACCGTGGTAGTCGCCTACACATTCAACTTCGTGACCCCTATCGGGCCACTGCTCGCCCTCTTTGGCGGGTCGAACATTTCGGCGCCGACAATTTCGGCCACAACGTCGATGCGCCTGGAATAGCGGTGCACGATTCGAAAGGACTGACGAGTCATGTTCCAGACGCTCAAGTATCGTCTCCTCCACGACCACGAGCGCGGGCAAGCGCTCGCCCTGTTTGCGCTGGGTGTGATGGCATTCTTCGGCTTCGCGGCGATGAGCATTGATGTCGGGCGCCTGCTCTGGGCGCGAAACAACATCCAGGCGGCCGTCGATGGCGCCGCCCTGGCCGCCGCCCAGAGCATGCAGGGCGGCCAAACGCAGGCTACCGCCAAGGCGAACGAATACTGGAATTACAACAACGGGTTCATCGTGAGCCAGGGCCAAAACGTCAGCCTGAATGTGACGTTCCCGCCGGGCAACCTGGCGGTCAAGCTCCAGGGCAACGCCGACATCCCCACCTGGTTCGCCAGGATCTTCGGGATCGACCACTGGCATGTCTCGGCCAGCGGCACGGCCGCCTCACAGGTCCTCGACATCTCCCTGGTGCTCGACACCTCCGGTTCGATGTGCTTCTCCAGCAACCCGCCGGCCGACGGCCAATCGACGATCAGGGTGATGGGCCCGGGCCATGGCAGCGTGGCAGGTGGTTTCGCCCGCCCGACGGTTGCCGCTGCGATCCCGGCCACAGGGCCGAACACGGGCGTAGTGATTTCGCTCAATGACGTGCGCATCTTCGATCAGACGAACTTCACCAACAACCGCTCGAATTTCGGTAACTGGTGGCCCACTTCGGGGTCGCCCGCGCCGCGTTACTGGAGTTATGACCCGGCGGGAGCCCTGCGAGCCGGCATAATCATGATCGACGACGAACTCATGCGGATCACGAACCTGAACGCGGCGGCCAACACGCTCACGGTCAGCCGGGCCCAGCAGAACATGGATAGCAGCCTCTACACCGTCCAGGCTGCGCACGCCGTGGGCGCGAAGGTGAGCTTCTTCATCAACGGGAGCGCGACGGAAACCTACTGTCAGAAGGCTGCCGCGTTCGTAACATCACCGACCCAGAACGGACCACACCAGCCGTTTGACTCGATGATCTCCAACGCACACTATTTCACATCGCTTTTCAACGGCAGTTATGACAAAATCGGCCTCGTTTCGTACTCCACGGCCGCGACGAACCAGAACGGCCTCACGGGGACGTTCGCGACCATCGCTTCGAAGCTGGACGGCGGCGGTGGCGCCAACGCATTCTTGTTCCCGGACGGGGGCACCAATATCGCCCATGGCATCGCCGTGGGCCGCCAGGTGCTGGATGGCCCGGGGAAGCGCTCAAACGCCGTCCGCGTGCTCGTCATCCTCACGGACGGCGTGCCCAACCAGTACTGCAGCAATAACGCCGCCTATACGACCGCCGGGACCGCCTGCACGGTGGCCAGTGCGACGACGCCCGGAAGCTGCCCGGCGTCATCGACAGGCATCACGCACGCCGTCAACCAGGCGGCAGCAGCGAAAGCAGCGGACATCACGGTCTATGCGATCGGGCTCGGCGCCGGCGTGCTCGACTGCATCCTGCAGCAGATCGCGGACGCCGGCGGCGGGACCTACTACAAGGCGCCAACGCCGGCCCAGCTCGACGACGCGTTCGCCGCTATCGCGGCCAAGACGCAGATAGCGCTGACCGAGTAAGCGTCCCGGACGCCGGTTTTTCGCCAGGGGGCGGACGGGGTAACCCCGTCCGCCCTTCTTGTTTACCTGCGGTCGAAAAAGGGTGAGATCCGGCCTGTAGGGACGACACCTGCGAGCCGATATAGCAAGGGGAGGAGTATCCACGTGGCACGACCTATCGCATCTGTAGCAGCGGGATCAAACCGCAACCGCGCCGTCCTCATGCTGGCGGCCGTCTTCGGCATCCTCAGCGCAATGCTGATGTTCGCCTTTTTGAACAGCCGGGGTGGCGACGGCGGTACAGCAGCGCCCGAGGACACGGGCAAGGCTGAAAGCGTCGTTGTGGCGACGAAGAACATCGCCGTTGGCGAGAAGATCGAGCAGGGGGCCATTACCACGCGGACATTCCCGTCGGCGGCGCTCCTCACCGGCTACCAGACGGACGAGAAGCTGGTCGTGGGCCAGATCGCATCGGCTCCGATTTATGAAGGTGAGCTCATCATCACCGCCAAGGTGACCAAGGCGGCGGACCAGAAAACGCTCGCCTTCAAGGTCCCTGAGGGGATGCGGGCCCTCTCGCTCCAGGTACCACACGAGGCCTGGATTGCGGCTGGTCTGCCGCAGCCGGGCGACCTGGTCGATGTCCTGGCGATCACCACGCTGACAAAGACCGACCCCCTCACCGGCCAGGAACGGCCGGATGTGGTCAGCGGCATCATCGCCGAAAACGTGGAGGTGCTGGCTGTTTCGCAGACGGTCATCGCGAGCAGTTCCAGCGTCGCCGTCACATCGAAGGACGCGACCGCTACGCCGGACGCTAGCGCGACGCCGGCGGCCGAGGGGCTCCAGTCACGCTCCTTCGACACAGGCGGCACGTTCGAGAAGGCGATCTCCATCACCCTCGCGCTGAAGCCGGAGCAGGCGGCGAAAGTCGCTCTCATCGACGCGATGAAGGACGACATCGGCCAATACCGGCTGCTTTCCAAGCGGGCCGGTGACAACGAGTCGATCCCTGGTACGAAGATCTGGTCATTCGACGACATCTTCACGAGCGCATCGACCAAGAAGTAAGGAACCCAGAAGGCAGAGACCAGACGGTACGCCACCACCGGGTGGCGTGCCGCAAGGCACGGGAGAGGACAACATGGCACGAATACCGCAGGTCCTGGTCGTGGACCCGGACAAAGAATCGAGCGCGGAAGTCCAGAAGCTGTTGAACCAGCTCGGATTCGCCGTGATCGGAAGCGCTGGCTACGGCGTCGAGTCGTTCACGATGGCGTTCCAGTCGCGGCCGGACGTCATCCTGATGCGCGTGGAGGAACCGCTCGTGCGGCCCATCCAGACGCTCTCGCGGATCAACGACGGCCTCCCCGACCTGCCGATCGTGGTCTTCTCGAGCGGCGCGAACATCCGGCTCATGCGCCAGTCGATGGTCTCCGGGGCATCGGACTACCTCCAGGAGCCGCTGAACTCGGACGAAGTAGAGGCCTCGGTCATCCGCGTGCTGGAGCGCAAGGAGCGCGAAGGCATGCGGCGGCGCGGTGAGCTCGAGGACCCGATCCCCCAGGGCACGATCATCACGGTGTTCGGGGCCAAGGGCGGCATCGGCAAGACGACCATCTCCTCGAACCTCGCCGTCGCCCTCTGCACCGAGGCCCACCAGACGGTGGCCCTGGTGGACATGGACACCCGTTTCGGCGACGTCGCGATCACGATGGACATCCCCGTCGAGCGGTCGATCGCGGACCTCGCCCGGAACCTGGACAACGTCGATCGCAACACGCTCAAGGATTTCCTCGTCCAGCACGAGTCGGGCGTGCGGATCCTACCGGCGCCGACGCGGCCCAGCGACTGGCGGAATCTGAACGCGCGGCACATCCGGGACGTCGTCGATGTCCTGGCCCAGACGCACGACTTCGTCATCCTCGACACGCCCGGGACGTTCAACGAGATTGTCGCGGCAGCCATCGAAGTGGGGACGATGATCCTCCTGGTGACGACGCTCGACATGGCCTCGATCAAAGACACGGTGCTCGCCCTGGAGATGCTCCATGAGCGCTTTGGGAACGACGAAGAGCGGATCAAGGTCGTCCTCAACCGGGCGGGAATGGACACCGGGGTGCGGGAGAAGGACGTGGCCGCCACGCTCGACGCGCCGTTGTGGTGGCGAATCCCCCAGGACAACGAAGTGATGAAAGCGGCGCAGCTCGGCCGCCCGATCGTGATGGCGAAGCCCAACTCGAAGGTCTCCGTCGAGATCCGCGAGATGGCCCGCGCCCTCGCCGGCGTGCGCGAACGGAACAAGAAGGCGAGCAAGAGCAGCGGCCCGATAAGCCGGTTCGCGAACCGGTTCCGCAAGAGCGCTTAAGACAGAGAAGGAGGCCAGCACTGTGGCAGACGATGTTGAACGACGGCCCCCCGCGAGCGGCCAGGTGTTCGGTTGGTCGAGCGCGAGGCGCCGGCTCGGTGCGCCTCCGCTGAACGAGGACGCACAGGGCGCCGGCGGCCCGCCAAAGCCGGCCACACCCTTCGACCCCGACGACGGTGCGCGGCCTACGGCCGACGGGACCATGCCATCACCGGCGCGGCTTCGCCCATCGGGCCAGCTCGCCCCCGGACGGGGGCGCTGGGGCGTCGGCGACGGCCAGCCAGAAGCCGCCCCCCAACCGCCAACAGGCGGCCCGGCCGAACAGCCGCGCTCGGCGATGCTCCGGCCGGCCTCCGCTTCGGCACCGAACGCCGAAGCGCCGGACCCGGCGGCTCTCGCCCGGCGGCGGGCAGCCACCGCAGCCGCGGCCGACACCCGCAACCCGGTGGCCGATGCGGCCCGCATCCGCCTGCACGAACTGCTCATCGAAGAACTGGAACATGGGACACTGGACAAGCTCCCGCCGGAGCAGCAGCGCGAAGCCGTCATCCGCGCCGCCCGCGAGCTGATCACCCAGGAGGGCATCCAGCTCGGTGGGATGAGCCGCGATGAGCTGCTCGATTCGGTGGCGGACGAAGTCCTGGGCCTGGGCCCGCTGGAGCCCCTTCTGCGGGACCCACGCATCTCCGAAGTGATGGTCAACGACCTGGACAAGATCTTCTACGAGCAGGACGGGCGCATCTTCCGGAGCCCGGCCCGCTTCCGCGACAAACAGCACGTGATGCGGATCATCGAGCGGATCGTGGCGCCTCTCGGGCGGCGGATCGACGAGTCCAGCCCGATGGTGGACGCCCGCCTGCCGGATGGTTCGCGCGTAAACGTCACCATCCCACCGGCCTCACCCAAGGGTGCGAGCATCACCATCCGGAAGTTCCGGGCGGACAAGATGCGCATGGCCGACCTCATCGCCGTCGGTGCGATGAGCGATGAAACGGCGGAGTTCCTGGCGATGTGCGTCCGCGCCCACATGAACATCATCATCTCCGGCGGTACCGGCACCGGGAAGACGACGATGCTGAACGCCCTCTCGGCGTTCATCCCCAACACCGAACGGATCATCACGATCGAGGACCCGTCGGAACTGCGGCTCCAGCAGGAGCACGTCATCACCCTGGAGGCGCGCCCGGCGAGCATCGAGGGAAAGAACCAGATCAAGCAGCGCGACCTCGTCAGGAACTGCCTGCGCATGCGCCCGGACCGGATCATTGTCGGCGAGGTGAGAGGCGAAGAGTGCTTCGACATGCTCCAGGCGATGAACACGGGCCACGACGGTTCCATCTCCACGGTCCACGCGAACACCCCGAGGGACGCCGTCGCCCGCCTCGAGAACATGGTCCTGATGGCCGGTATGGACCTTCCCGGCCGGGCTATCCGGGAGCAGATCGCGGCCGCCATCCACGTCTTCATCCAGGTTTCCCGGCTCCAGGATGGGTCGCGCCGGGTGACGCACGTGACGGAAGTGAGCGGCATGGAAGGCGAGACGATCACCCTCCAGGACATCTTCCTTTTCAAGCTCGACCACATTGACACGGACGGGAAGGTCCATGGCCGGATGGAACCGACCGGGATCAGGCCGGGATTCGTGAAGAAGTTCGAAATGGCGGGGATCACCATCCCCGACACGCTGTTCGCAAGCCGGGCGAAGGAGTGGTGACATGGGGCTGCTAGTTCTTGCGACCGGCACGGCCGGCGCCTTTGTGTTCACGGTCACGCTCTGGCTCACCCGCTTCGGGGTGCAGCCGGAGCTGGCCACGGCCAGGCTGGCCCGCCTGAAGGGCGAGGGGACGTCGCCGACGAGCTCGATCGCGAGCCTCTTCTCGCTCCGGAAGCGGACGAACATCCAGTTCGGCGGCATCAGCCTCGTCAATACGAACATCGTCGAAAAGTGGCGGATCCAGCTCGAACGGGCGGGGCTCGCCCTGAACGTGCGGGAGTACTTCATCCTCCGGGTTGGCATCGGACTGGCCTTGACGGCGGTTGGCGCCGTCCTGCTCCCGATGCCGGCCCTCGCCTTGCTGCTCTGGCCGTTCGGCTTCTTCGCCGTCGGGTTCTGGGTGAAGCGCCGCATCGGCTCACGCACACGGAAGCTCGAAAGCCAGTTGGTCGAGCTCCTGCAGATGCTCTCCAGCGGTCTGCGGGCCGGCTTCGGCCTGATGCAGGCGTTGGAGGGCGCGGCTGAGCAGCTTCCTTCCCCGCTTTCGATGGAAGTCCGCCGGACGCTTCGCGATACGGCCATGGGCGCCGCCGTGGAGCAGGCCCTGGGCACACTCAATCAGCGGGTGGGCAGCGCCGACTTCGACATCGTGATCACGGCCATCCTCATCCAGCGGTCCGTCGGCGGCAACCTCGCCGAAATCCTGGACAACGTGGCGCACACGATGCGCGAGCGGGAGCGGATCAAGGGTGAGATCCGGACCCTCACTTCGCAGCAGCGGATGACCGGTTACGTGATCGGCGGTATCCCCATCGGCCTCGCCGGGATCTTCTACCTCATCAGCCCCGACTTCATGAGCCTCCTCTTCACGGACAAGCTCGGCTTGATGATGCTGGGCGCCGCCGCCGTGATGTGGTCAATCGGGTTCTTCATCATTAACAAGATCGTAAGCATCGAGGTCTAGCGCCATGATCCCTCTCATGATTTCGGCCGGCACCTTCGTGACCGTGGCCTTCATCTTCTACGGCGTCTTCTACCGCACCATCCAGGATGGTGGGCTGGACGCGCGCCTGGGCGGCCTGCGGTACAACCGCCCCGGCCGTGAGGCGTTGCCTGACGCCGAAGCGAGTTTCATCGCCCGCGTCGTCCAGCCGATGGTCCGTTCGCTGACGAAGCGGGCGAACTCGGTGTTGCCGAACAACATCAACGTCCGGCTCGAAGGGACGATCGCCAGGGCGGGACTCACCCTGTCGGCGGGCCAGTACATCCTGATCACGGGCATTGCGGCCGGCGCCTTCCCTGTGCTCGTCCTTATCATGCTCGCCCTCGGCGGAAACACCAGTCCGAAGATGATGCTCGGCTTCTACGCCGTCCTCACGGGCATGGGCATCTACGGTCCCCGGATGTGGCTCCTGGGGAAGGTGAAGCGCCGCCAGAAGGCTATCTGGCGCTCCCTCCCGGATGCGTTCGACCTGATCACGGCCTCGGTCGAGGCCGGCCTCGGCATCGACGCCGCCCTCACCCGTGTCATCGAGAAAGTCCAGGGGCCGTTCGCCGTCGAACTGACCCGGACGATGCGCGAGATCACGATGGGCCGCTCGCGCCGGGAGGCGCTGCTCGACATGGCCGACCGCACGGGTGTCGAGGAGCTGCGGTCGCTGATCAACGCTATCGTCCAGGCGGAGAGCATGGGCATCTCGATCGGCGGCGTGATCCGCGTCCAGACGGGCGTGATCAGGACGAAGCGGAAGCAGAAGGCCGAGGAGCAGGCGTTCAAGGCGCCAATCAAGATGGTCTTCCCGCTCGTGCTCTTCATCTTTCCCTGCATCATGATCGTGATCGGCGGACCGGCAATCATCCAGGTCAAGAACTCGTTCTAATGATGATCGCCATCTACGACACCACCGCCAATCGCGCCCTCGCGCACCGCGCCCATTCGGCCACATCAGCCTGGGCGCGCTTCCGGGGGCTGATGCTCCGCCGCGGGCTCGCCCAGGGGGAGGCGCTCGACATCCGCCCCTGCCCGTCTATCCACATGATGTTCATGCTCTTCTCGATCGACGCCGTCTTCTACGATGACTCCCTCGTCGTGACGAAAGTGGCGCGCCGGGTGCCGCCCTGGATAGGGATCGCGTTCGGCGGTAAGGGAGCACGGGGCGTCGTGGAACTGCCCGCCGGCGCCGCCGATGGCGTCGCGCCCGGGGACCAGCTCAAGTTCGTGGCGTAGCTGTTAGCTGTTAGCTGTTAGCTGTTAGCTGTTAGCTGTTAGCTGTTAGCTGTTAGCTGTTAGCTGTTAGCTGTTAGCTGTTAGCTGTTAGCTGTTAGCTGTTAGCTGTTAGCTGTTAGCT
>JBJXGC010000227.1:0-19142 GCA_046154545.1 Dehalococcoidia bacterium
AGAGCGGGATCGTGCCCCGGCGGCTCTCCGCCTTCTTCGGGAACATCCGCATGCTGGTGTACTGCTTGAACCGCCCTTCGAAGCTCGATGTCTCCGTCTCCCAGAGGTTGCGGTAGACGCGGAGATATTCGTCCGTGCGGGCCCCCCGCTCGGCGAACGGCACGCCCAGGGCATCGAACTCCTGCTCCAGCCAGCCGGCGCCCACGCCGACGATCAGGCGGCCGCTGCTCAGGTAGTCCACCGTGCTCAGGAACTTCGCCGTGAACACCGGATCCCGGTAAGGGACGATGAGGACGCTTGTGCCCAGCTTCACGTGGCGCGTTTCCGCTGCAAGGTAGGCCAGCAGGGCCAGTGGCTCGTCCATGAATTCGGGGATGTAGCCCGAGCCCTCCGGCACGATGATGTGGTCGCTCACCCAGAGCGAATCGAATCCGATGTCCTCAACGGCGCGGGCCATCGCCCGGATGGCCTCCGGTGTGGCGAAAGCGTTGGCATGGGGAATGGCGACTCCGTAGCGCACAGGTAGTACCTCTCGTTTGTGAACGTGGGCAGTCACCGTACCACAGCGCCGGCCGCTGGCCCTGCCCTGCCCGCCTGCCCTGCGCAAGTCACCGTTCGTTCAGTGGGCCCGTTCGAACGGGAGGATGCGCGCCGTTGGCCCAGGGCGGCGCGTTTCGGTGGAGGCCTGCCGGTCCGCCAGCAGGTCCCCGAGATGAGAGCGTTCATCCGGTTTCACGGAATCGAAGCGGACGTGCACGAGGGAGCCGTTCCAGGTTGGCTCGGTCGTCAGCACCGTCGCCATGAGCCGCTGCTGTTCGGCTCCGAGGCGAATGTGCAGCTCGACGCTTCGCGGGGGCTGTGCCCCCGGCTCAAGCCGGAAGAGTGCGCCGGTCGCGGAGATATCGAGCAGTGTTGCCGGGAGCGAATCGCCCGAACCGGCGACGGTGAGTGTGAGCGGCTGCCAGGCCGCGTATCTCGGCGTGCGGCGGCGTTCGCCCTGGCGAAAGAGCGTTGTCGTCATCGTGCCAGGCTCCCGGCGCGTGCCAGGCGGTGCCGCCAGAGCGCCCCGTGCAGGCGGCCGAAGGTTCGTGCCACCTGCCCACCGCCTTCGATCTCGGGGCGAACCGCACCCAGGAACTCGGCGATCGCCACCTGGTCGCGGCCGTAGTCGTCCACGAGCCGTTCCCAGCCGCCAGCGGTGCTGCGGGCCGCCTCCCCCGTTGCGAGCGGGAGAACCGGGGTGGAATGTCCGCGGGTGTTCGTGGTCCCGCTTCGTTTGACTCGGCTTCGGTGTGAGTTACGCATGTGAAGCATCATTGCCCGCGTCCCTTGAGCTACGGTGGACGTGCGGTGGCCGTGAAGTGGCGGGCGCGTGCACGCCCGGTGGACGCGCGGTGGACGGCCGGAAGCCCCGGGTGACCGCAACCCCCATCGCCCAATACAATGAACGCGTGCGGAGGGGTCGCATAGTGGCCTAGTGCGGGCGCCTGCTAAGCGCTTACCGGGGGTAACTTCGGTCGAGAGTTCGAATCTCTCCCCCTCCGCCACCCAGGGCCCTTAGCTGGTGGCCATTGGCCGACAGCGCGACCGCATGCCGTGTACCCCGATATGACTGAACTAACCGCCGCCGCCGACCCGCATACCGATGAGTTCCTGGAGCTGCTGTCAGTGGCCGCCGCCCGGCCAACGGCCAACGGCCCACGCCGAGCAGTCAGCCGTTACTACCTCTGGACCGTCGGCTGTCAGATGAACAGGGCGGACAGCGACAAGCTCGCCGCCGGCTTCGACCGCATTGGCCTCAAGGCTACGGACCGGGCCGAGCGCGCTGACATCGTCGTGATCAACACCTGCAGCGTCCGCCAGCACGCCGAGGACCGGGCCTATTCCAAGCTCGGCCGCATGCGCGAACTCAAACTCGACCGGCCGGAACTCAAGCTCGCCGTGATGGGTTGCATGGTCGGCCTCAAGACGGATGACCTCCAGAAGCGCTATCCGTTCGTCGATGTCTTCGCCCGGCCGCAGCAGTTCGACGGCATCATGGAACTCGTCGAAGGCCCCGCCGAAGACCTGGGCGGTGAGTTCTGGCCCGGCACCTACGCCATCCCCGAGGGCCCGGCCGCCTTCGTCCCGGTCGTCCACGGCTGCAACAAGTTCTGCACCTATTGCATCGTCCCCTACCGCCGGGGCCGCGAAAAGAGCCGGCCCCTGGCCGAAATCCTGCGCGAGACCGCCCACCTGGCTGCCCACGGTGTCCGCGAAGTCACCCTCCTCGGCCAGACCGTCGAGGCTTATGGCCACGACCTCCCGGGCCAGCCGGATCTGGGCGACCTCATGCGTGAGCTCTCCGCCATCCCCCAGCTGCAGCGCATCCGCTTCCTCACCTCCTATCCTCGCGACATGACCGCCCGCATCCTCGAGGCCGTCGCCGCCCTCCCGAAAGTCATGGAGTGCTTCTCGCTCCCCGTCCAGGCGGGCAGCGACTCCGTCCTTGAGTCGATGCGGCGCGGTTACACCGTCGATGAGTATCGCGCCAAGGTGCGGGAAGTCCGCGCCCTCATGCCCGACGCAGGCATTACGACCGACATCATCGTCGGTTACCCGGGGGAGACCGCCGCCGACTTCGCCCGGACCTGTGAGCTCCTCGAAGAGCTCCGGTTCGACAAAGTGCACGTCGCGGCCTACTCGCCCCGTCCCGGCACGATCGCCTTCCGCACCATGCCAGACGATGTCCCCGCCGGGGTCAAAGCGGAGCGCCTCCACCGCGTCGAAGAGATCGAGGGCGCCATCTCCCTCGACATCAATAGCGCCTACGCGGGCACGACCCAGCAAGTCCTGATCGAGGGGGTCCGCGGCACGCAACCCTTTGGCCGGACGCGCACCGGCAAGCTCGTCCACCTCGACGTCCCGGCCCGCGTAGGGTCCCTCGTCGATGTCCTTATCGAACACGCCGGCCCGTTCTCGCTCCGTGGCCAGCCCAGGGACGCCCTCGCCATCGTCTGATGGGGCGTGGGGATAGCTGAATGGCACTTCGGATAGGCTTCATCGGGGCGGGCGGCAACGTCAGGCTCCGCCTCGCTCCTGGCTTCCGCGCCATCCCGGACGTTGAATTCACGGCCGTGTGTAACCGCTCAGCGGAAAGCAGCGCCCGCGCCGCCGCCGAGTTCGGCATCGGGCGCGTTTGCGAGACGCCCGCCGAGCTCATCGGCGCGGCCGATGTCGATGCTGTCTGTATCGGAACCTGGCCGTATCGCCATCGCGAGTACACGGTGGCCGCCCTCCGTGCCGGCAAGCACGTGCTCTGTGAGGCGCGGATGGCGATGGACGCGGGCGAAGGTGCGGAGATGCTGGCTGTCTCCCGCGAATTTCCGGGCCTCGTCGCCCAGCTCGTGCCCGCGCCCTTCGACTTCCGGCTCGGGCCCACGATCATGCGGCTCATCTCCGAAGGCGCCCTCGGCGATATCACGGAAGCGTCAATACAGGTCCTCAACGCCTCCGGCCTCGACCCGGCCGCCCCCCTCCAGTGGCGCCACCGCAGCGACTATTCGGGACATAACATCATGATGCTCGGCATCTACAACGAGATCGCCCAACGCTGGCTGGGCGATACCCGCAGCCTCTATGCCCGCGGCAGCGTCACGGTCTCGGCACGGCGCGACCCCGAAACCGGCACGACGATGAAGATCGAGATCCCGGATGCGCTCCACATCGTCGCCGAACTGGCCTCGGGGCCGGCTGTCCTCTACCACGTCAGCAACGTGGCGGGCGGCGCTCCGTTCTCCGGTATCCTCGTCCACGGCACGAAGGCCACCCTTCGCTGGTCCCCGGACGACACCGCGCAGCTCGTGCCACACGGGGGCGAAGCCGTACCTATCGAGCCCGACCCCGGCACGGACCGCGGCTGGTGCGTCGAGGCCGACTTCGTCGATTCTATCCGCGAGGGGACGCCCGTCCGCCTCACGAGCTTCGAAGACGGCCTAAAGTACATGCGCTTCACCGACGCCTGCTGGCAAAGCTGGCGCGAGGGCCGCGTCGTCTCGCTGTGATCCCGTGTGCCGCCGGCCGTCAGTTCTGGCTGGCGTCCTCCGGGAAGTAGGCGAACATCGCCAGTTTTCCCGGTTGGCGGCGCAGGACCTCCCGCCAGAGGTCGCCGGGCGCGCGCGTAAACAGGTCGCCGGGTCCCGGCTCGATGACGAACCAGGCCTCCGCCTGCAGCTCCTCGTCGAGCTGGCCAGGGGACCAGCCCGCGTAGCCCGTGAAGATCCGGAGGTCGATCAGCTCCGGCGCCAGCGCCGACGTGTCCTGGGAGAGGTCCACGAGGCCGAGTGTCCCGGTGATCGCCATCCATCCCTCGTCCGGCGCCCGGTCGCGGGTCCGTGCGAGCCCGTAGGCCGAGGCTGGCTCGACGGGCCCGCCCCGGAATAGCGCTGTCGGCGATGACACCACATCGAGCCATTGCGGGAGGTGGTCGGCGACCTCCATCTCCAGCGGCCGGTTCAGCACGAGCCCGAATGATCCGCCATCGCTGTGGGCGCAGATGAACACGACCGTCCGATCGAAGTTCGGGTCTTTGAGGAGGGGGCTGGCGATCAGGATCTTCCCGGTCAGGGGCTGGGTCATGCCGCGAATCATCGCACGCCGCCCGTCTGTCCGGCTGGCGGCCCGTTCAGCGAAACCCGCTCGAAACGCGCCGTTGTTACGCTGCGTCTCATGAACTGTCCGTCCACGGCGGCCGCGAGTAACGCGGCCACTCCTCCGCAGTGAGCGCCCGCATCATGGCGGCCCTCCTCAACGACGACCTGGCGCCGCTCGTTATCGAACGTGCGGCGGCGCTGGCCGCGGGCGCCGAGCCGGCCGCACTCCTCTATGTCGCCGTCATCGACTCCGGGTCCTTGGCCGCGCTCGAATACGTGGACGACACGGTGGAACCACGTGTCCGCCTCGAAGAGGAGGCTGGCTTCGCCTTCGAAGAGGCCCGCACGATCGCTCGGAGGCGTGGCCTAGAGCCCGAAACGGCTGTCCTTCGAGCGGTCGATCGCGACCTCGCGGACGTGCTCGCCGCGCAAGCCGCCGACTGGCGGGCCACCACGATCGTGCTCGGCGAGCCTCGCCGCGGAGCGTTGCTCCGCCGCCTTTCCCGGACCACGGCCGACGCGGTTGAGAAGGAGGTTGGCAGCACCGTAAGCGTGGTCCGGGTCCGGCCTGTCCCCTGAGCGCGGTTTGCGAAGGCGGCTCACGGCCGAGCAGGATGACCTGCGGTGTGTGGTGGAGCTGGAGGGATTCGAACCCTCTACCTCAACACTGCCAGTGTTGCGCTCTCCCAATTGAGCTACAGCCCCGCGACCGCTCCCGATGGTAGCAGTGGCTCCGCGCTTGCGGCAATGCGAATGCGCCGCGACAACCGCCCGCTCAGGCGCCGAACGCCTCGGTCACGCCGTAGGCGGCTTGCTGGGCCTCGAACCGGGCCACTTCGTGGCTCAACACGAGGAGGTCGTGTTTCTGGCCTGCGCGGTCCTTCACATGGTCACGGAGGAGCGCCTCCGGGCGGAAGCCGAGCCCTTCGAACACGGCGATGGCGCCCTTTTGGTCGAGGGTCATCTGCGCCATCATCTTCTCCATCCCCATGCCCAGCGCCAGGGCAAACGCTTCCTGCGTAAGCACCCGGCCGAGGCCCTTGCCACGCATCGACGTGGCCGTCAGCACACGCAACTCCGCGACATGTGCTGACCAGCGTTGCGGGGTCCGCTGCACCGCCGCATACCCCAGCATCTGCTGGCCATCAAGCGCCACGATGATGTCGGCGTTCGGGTCGGCAATCCACTCCTCGACGACCTTATCTTGTGTCAGGTCTCTCGCCAGGAAGAGGAGGTCGTGCTCCGGCAGGGAGCGGGCAAGCGCAACTACGCGATCCCGGTCACCGGCGGCCGCCATGCGGAACGTAATCGGCTTTCCGCCGACGGTAAGCTGTAAGGGATACTCGTGCATGCCTTCGCTCCTCATACTGAACGCTCTGACAGCCAGGCGTCGAGTTGTGGCCACAGTCTGAACATCGCATTGCCACCTGCCACCAGGCTGACGTGGCCGCCTTTCATCATCACTTCGCGTTTGTCCTCGCTTCCAACCATCGGGACAAGGTCTTTCGCCGCCTCGTACGGCACGATGTGGTCGTGTTCGGCGACGACGTGCAGGAACGGCACGCGGATCTCCGAAAGCAGCACTGGCCGGCCCCCGAGTTCGAACTTGCCCTTATACAGCTTGTTCTCCCACATCAGTTCCTTCGTGTTCTGGCGGAAGCACTCGCCCGGGAAGGGGATCTGGTCGGCCCCCCAGCGGTCGAACATCCGGAAGGACTTCACAAAGTCGTCGTTCCACATGTTGTCCCAGAGCCGGACTTGCCCGATCACCTTCGAAACCGGCCGCAACATGTCAAACGATGCGTACATCATCTCCGGCGGCACGTTCCCGAGCGTATCCACGATCCGGTCCACGTCGAAATAACGTGGGTCGCTCCACTGCTTCATGAGTTTCATCCCGTCCGTGTTCACGGGTGTCGTGAAGCAGGCGAGGTTCTTCAGCGGACCGTCACCATGGAGGGCTGCATACATCACCGAGAGCTGCCCACCCATGCAGTAGCCAACGACGGAGAGTTCGTCCTCGCCGGAGTCCTCGAGAACCCGTCCGACGCAATCCGGGATGAAATCGAGCACGTAGTCCTCGAACCGCAGCGCGCTGTCCTGTGCCCTCGGCACCCCCCAGTCGATCATGTAGACGTCGAAACCCTGCTTCAGCAGGAACTCAACGAGGCTCTGGCCCGGCGTCAGGTCGAGGATGTACGGCTTGCTGACGAGGGACATGATAAGCAGGATCGGCACCCGGTAGATCTCGTCTGCCAGGGGCCGGTAGTGGAACAACTTCAGTGTCCCCCGGCTGTAGATCGTGTCCTTCGGCGTGAGCCCCACCCCGGGGTCACCGGTGGAGATGTACTCGAGGCCCTTGACCGCCCGTTGGAGCGTCCGTTCGACCTCCGCCCGGACGCGCGACTCAACCGGCTCTGGTGGTGCGTTGTTCGGGCTCGTCATCGTTTCAAACTCCCGATCGAGGGTGGCCGGCGAGGGTCCGGCCCACAGGTGTGCCGTTCGTGGCGCTTGCGGCGTTGGTCAGGCGGACTTGGGCTGCTTCGTCCGCGGCGGCTTGGGGACGGCGGCTGGTGCACCGGCGGCCTCGTGGCGCGCGGACGCCGGCACCAGCGCCCCGACGGAAGACTCGATCGCGCCGAGGCGCTCCTCGATCTCCGTCAGGCGGTTCCCGAGCGAGAGCACGTCCGTGCGCGTCGGCACGTTCAGGGCTGTGAAGTAGCGGCCCATGACGTCGTTCATGTTCTTCTGCATGTTCAACGAGATGTCCATCATCCGGGCCATCGCCTGGCTGAACTCATCCGTCGACATCGCCTCGTTCAAGAACGAGTTCCACTGGCGCTCCGATTGCGAGAGCCAGTCCCGCCACATGGCGAAGGGGTCGGGATTCGCGTTGCTGTCAGCCACCGTCTTGCTCCTCGCCGCGCGAAGCGGCTCGCGTATTCTGCGCCTTGAAGGGCGCGAAGTCTGCCATCGCCCGCTGCAGCACCGTCTGGTAGTTCTGCAGGGTCGTGATCCAGCCCGCGAGGAAGAGGTCGCCGGCCTGGGTGAGGCTGTACATCCGCCGCGCCGGGCCGCTTTCGGAGGTGTCCCAAAAAGACGACACCATCCCCGACTTCTCGAGTTGGCGAAGTGTCCGGTATACCGTCCCGCTGTCGCAGGCCGGCATGCCGGCCTCGGCCAGCCGTTGGCTCAGCTGGTACCCGTAGGCGTTCCAGTTCTTGAGGAAGGCGAGGAGGCTCGTGGAGAGCAGTTCGCCGTGCAGCCGCGGTTGCGTCTGCTCAGGTTCTTTGGGGTCGTTCGATGGCATAGATGCAGTATGCATGTATCAGCGGACTGTTTCAATGGGCAAACGGTTGACAGCTCTCGCCACTATGTGTAACTTGCATCTATCGACACGGCCCGCATGGCCGTCTTAGACGAAAGGGAACCCACAAATGGCTTCAACCGAACCCGTCCAGAAGTACTTCGACACCCTCCTCGAAAGCTACGACATCCTCGTTGATGCGATCGACAAAGCCAACGAACGTGGCACCAAGCTCAGCCGCCAGTTCAGCGCGGAAGTCGTCAAGGGCCAGCGCGAAGCGATCGCCCTCGGCAAGAAGTTTGCCTCGGAGCCCACCGACGCCGGCCAGTTCTACACCGCCCTGCTCGAGAACACGACTGCCGCCCAGGGGCGCGCCATGGAGTTCGCCCAGGCCGCGTATCAGGAAGCCATCGCCGCCGGTACCGATGCCCGCGAAGTCATGACGAAGCTCGCCGAAGCCAACCGTGAGACAGCCAAGGCCGCCATTGAGGCCGCCAAGAGCTTCTCCGCCTCCAACCCCTTCGCCGACGCGATGCAGAAGGGCTTCCAGGCCTTCGTCCAGCCCACAGGCGGCAAGGCCGCGAAGAAGGAGAAGGCCGCCGTCTAGACGGCGGCCCACTTACACGCCAACAAAAAGGCCCGCCAATTCGGCGGGCCTTTTGTTGTGGGCGTCTCGGGACCGTTGATTTCGCTGTACCCGCCCGCCGCGACGCTACGCGCGACGACGAAGCCGCCGGGAAGGTTCAGTTGCTCCGGTGGGAACTCGGTACCCCGGCCAGCCGCCGGCCGAGTGCCCGAAAGACGCCCGGGTGGAACGCCATCCCGATGTGGGTGCAGTTCACTTCGTCGTTCAGGGTGTCGTCTTCTTCCACGCAACTCCGCCAATCGACGACACCGTCGTTCTTCGAATACACAGCGAAGTGGGGGACTTTGTATTCGTCCGGGTTCAGCATGTTGCGCGTGAACTCGCAGGTGCAGTGGCCACTGAAGCAGGCGGACCGGATGTTCGCCCCAATCCCGCTGCCACGCCGGCTCGCCTGGCGCAACGCCGCCGCTGCCTCGAGGATGACCGGGTGTGCCCGGACCGTGTCCCGGAACGGTGACCCCAGTGAGATGACCATCGAGATGTGATGCGGGAAGCGCAACGCGAGACTCCGGGCCAGCATCCCGCCCAGGCTGTGGCCGATCAGCCGCACCGGCTGACCCGTCTCCTGTTGGGCGCGGCGGACGGTGGCGAGGAGGGCCGAGGCGAGATGGTCCGGGCAGTCCGCCACCCGGCCGATGTCCGAAAAGAAGGGTCTGTAGCCGATTCGGCCCAGCCACTGGTGCAACTCCACCAGCGAGACATCGCTTCCCATGAACCCTGGAACCACCACCACCGGCTCGCCGTTGCCACGCGGCACGCCGCACCCGGCGTAGACGGGCGAGGTGTGCAACGCCAGCCAGTCCAGGCCGCAGAATATCTCCCGCCAGATCGGCGTGTTCGCCGCCGCCAGGGATGGGTCTTCTAGAAACGGGTCCCCACCGGTCCCCATGCTCGATCGTCCGATCGCCACGTCCCTCACCCCCGATTCGTTGGTCCTCGTCCCGGCTTCTTCGTGTCCGCACGTGTCCCCGCGACTGGACAGAGCTTGCGGTATCGTTAGCGTGACGCTAAACCCTTCCGCGGGTTTTCGCAACGCCCCCTATGACACGCATGAAGAGTATCGGCACAGCCTATGGCTTGCCGAACCCCTGTTGCGGGCAGACACTGCGCGTAGCTTCGGTGAGGAGTCCAAACGATGCCTGACACCGCCCTGGGCCACCGCATGACGTCGTCGGACGCCAGCTTCCTTTACTTCGAACGGCCAACCGCGCCACTCCACATCGGTTCCACCTCTCTCCTGGACGGCCATATCTCGTGCGACGAGCTGATCGCCCACTTCGCCTCGCGCATCCATCGCATCCCGCGCTACCGCGAGCTTGCCACCTTCGACGGCCTGAACCTCAACCACCCCGCCTGGGAGCCCGACCCGGCCTTCGACGTGGCCCGTCATGTCGAAGAGGTCGTCCTCCCGGCCGGCAGCGGGCAGGCTGAGCTGCTTAGCGTCATCGCTCGCGTTTACGCGCCGATGCTCCCCCGCGATCGTCCCCTCTGGAAGGTGGTCCTCATCCAGGGGCTGCCAGAAGGCCGTTCGGCGATGACCTCACTCGTCCACCACTGCATGGTGGATGGCGTCTCCGGCATCGAACTCCTCCAGGCCGTGACCGACCTCACGCCCGACGCCGAACCTGAGGCGGGCCGGTCGTTCGACGCCCCGCCCCCACTTGACCCGTTCGCGCGCACCCGGAACGCCTGGTTCGACGCCGTCGAATCGGCAGTTACCTCGTCCAACGACGCCCTGCGGCGGATGCTCGACCCCCAGCGCCAGGCCGACGAAATGCGCGTCATCAGCCGCGCCCTCGCTTCAGCGGCCCCCGCTATGCTCCAGCCGGCGCCGCCCACCCCGTTCAACCGGCCGGTCGGTGGCGGGCGGGCCTATTCCGTGCTCCCCACGTCCTTCGCCGAGATCCGCGGCGTCCGCGCTGTCCTCGGCGGCACCATGAACGATGTCGTGCTCTCCACCCTTGCCGGCGGATTGGGCGCCTATCTCCGCGCCACAGGCGAGGCCACGGCTGGCGTCGAACTCCGCGCCATGATCCCGGTCAACGTACGTTCTGAGTCCAACAAGCAGGCCCTGGGCAACCAGGTCTCGATGATGATCGCCCCGCTCCTGGTCGGCGTAGAAGACGCCGCCGACCGCCATCGCCAGCTCTCCGCCCGCATGTCTGCCCTCAAAGAAGCGAACCAGGCAGGCGGCTTCGCCCTGCTCGCCCGCCTCAGCGAATCGCTCCCCGCGGCTTACCAGGCCTTCGCTGGGCTCTGGGCGCCCCAAACCCAGCCGCTCTTCAACATCGTCTGTACAAACGTCCCCGGCCCCCAGGTCCCCCTCTATATTCGCGGCCGCAAGTTCGAGACCCTCTGGCCGTTGCTCCCCGTCAGCATGGGACTTGGGTTGGGGTGCGCTCTGACCAGCTACAACGGCGTCCTCTATTGGGGTTTCACCTGCGACCCCGAGCTCGTCCCCGATATCGACCGCGTCGCAGCCTTCGTGTCGGAAGCGTTCGAATCCCTCAAGTCTGCTGCTGCGAAGGCGGCATGACCCAGATTCCCACGCCGGCAGCCTGGGCCTGGGCCTCGCTCTTGGCCCGCCAAACGCGAAATAGTTAGACTGCCACGAATGCAAGCCTCTGCCACCGCCCCCGTGCCTTTCGCCGAGAATATGCGCCCGCGCGAACGCTGGATGCTGCTCATGGCGCTCACCGTGACCCTCTTCCTCGGCGCGCTCGACCAGACCGTCGTCTCCACCGCCACCCCCCAGATCCTGGCCGAGCTGAAGGGCTTCAACCTTCTTTCGTGGCTCTTCACCTCGTACATGCTGACCTCCACGGTCGTCATCCCCCTCGTGGGCAAACTCGGGGACCTGTTCGGCCGCAAGTGGCTGCTCATCGCCGGTGTGCTCGTCTTCATCATCGCCTCCGCGCTCTGTGGTGCCGCCTGGAACATGGAGTCCCTGATCGCCTTCCGGTTCCTCCAGGGTCTCGGCGGCGGGGCGATCTTCGCCTGCGTCTTCGCGACCCTCGGCGACGCCTTCTCTCCCGCTGAACGGGGGAAGTACGTCGGCCTGTTCACGGGCACATTCAGCCTCGCGAGCATCATCGGGCCCACGCTCGGTGGCTTCCTCACCGACAACGGGGGGTGGCGCTGGATCTTCTTCCTCAACGTGCCGATCGCCCTGATCGCCCTGCCTGCCATCTTCCTCAACATCCCAAGCGTGACGAACCGCCGCCAGGTGAAGATCGACTGGCTGGGCGCCTTCATCCTTGCGGTCGCGTCCGTCGCGTTCCTTCTCGCGTTCGTCTGGGCCGGCTCGAAGTACCCCTGGGGCTCCTGGCAGATCATCGGGCTTCTCGTTGCCTCGGTCGCCGGCACGATCCTCTTTGGGCTGGTCGAACGTCGCCATCCCGAGCCCATCCTCCCGCTCCACCTCTTCAAGAACCGCACCTTCCTCATTTCGAACCTCATCGTCTTCGCCTTCGGGCTTGGCGTCTTCGGCGCCTTCCAATACCTCGGGCTGTTCGTGCAGACGGCGCTCGGGGCCTCGGCCACGGCCTCCGGCATCATCTCCACGCCGCAGAGCGCAGGCGTCCTCTTCACCAGCATCGTCGGCGGCCAGGTGATCAGCCGCCGGGGTACCTACAAAGGGCAGACCATCCTCGGCGCCTTCCTCATCGCTGTCGCCATGCTGCTGATGGAGCTTCGGATCGATACCGGCATCCCCAAGTGGCACATCAGCGCCATCGTCGTCGTCCTCGGTCTCGGCTTCGGTCTCGTCCTCCCGACGATGTCCCTGGTCGTCCAGAACGCTGTTTCGCCCCAGTTCATCGGCGTCGCGACCAGTTCGAGCCAGTTCTTCCGGCAGATCGGCAGCGTCATGGGGGTCGCCATCTTTGGCGCCGTCCTCGCCAATGGCTATTCGAGCAGGTTCGACGAGACCTTCTCCGAGGCAGACCGCCAGGCCGTTGGCCCCGTCATCGTGAGCGAGTTGGAAGACCCGACAATCAGCCTCAACAAGGGCGAGTTCGCGTCCATCGAACGCCAGGTCAGGGCCATTCCCGGAGGCGAGGAGATCCTCACGCGCGCCAAAGACGCCCAGGCAGAGTCGGTCGCGGCCGGGACCAAGCTCATCTACCTTGGCGCACTGGCGGCGTCGATCTTGACGCTCATCTTCACGTTCATGCTCAAAGACATCCCACTACGGCGCTTTAAGCCCGTGGGCCCGGCGCCCGGTAGCCAGCCGGCCGCGCCGGCACCTGAAGGCGGGGCCGCTCCCGTCAGCGCTCCCGCCCCGCCCGGCGGCGGCCGCTGAGGCCTCGCCTCGCGGCTGGCGGGAACAGTTAGCCGGCCTCTCGACAGGCCGAGGGCGACGGCGTCTAATTCCGTCTCGCAATCCAATTCCGAGGTGAGTCATGACCCAGCTTGCAGTCCGTCCCACCGTTACTGGACCGCTCAGTGGTGGCCTCAAGGGCTGGCCCTTCGGCGCATCGTCCCTCGATGTCGCGGCCCGCGGCTACACCGAGGCGGAGTACCTGCTCGAGGGCACCGCCACCCGCTACCGCCTCGCCCCCGGGGCTGAACTCTCCCGCGACGGCCGTTGGCAGGTCGAGCCCGCCGGGGAAGCACCCTACCGGACGCGCATGCTCGTCTACCGGCCCACCGACCCGGCCCGGTTCAACGGGACCGTGATCGTCACCTGGAACAACGTTACCGCCGGCTACGACCTCTTTGGCGCGGAGAGCGTTGAGCTGATCGAGGGCGGCTTCGCCTTCGCCTGCCTGACCACCCAGAAAGTGGGTATCGAAGGGCTTCCGCCCGAGCCGCAAGGCCTGAGGGCGTGGGACCCGAAGCGTTACGGCACGCTCTCCATCCCCAGCGACGACTACTCCTATGACGTGTTCACACAGGGCGCCCTCGCCGTCGGCCGCGACCGCTCGCGGCAGCCGGTCGATCCCATGGGCGGTCTCGAGGTCCGCCACGTCGTCGGCCAGGGCGCGTCCCAGTCCGCCGGACGGCTGGGGACATATGTGAACGCCATTCAACCGCTCAGCGGCGCCTTCGATGGCTTCATCCTCAGCATCTACTTCGGCTCGGGCAGCCCGCTGGAGGTGGGCGACACCGTCGTCAACATCAACGCGCCCGCCGACACGCGGCCACGGGACCGGCTGCGGGGCGCCAATCTGTTGCGCGACGACATCGGTGTGCCGGTCTTCGTGGTGAACTCCGAACTTGAGGCGATCGCCTGCTATCCCGTGCGTCAGCCCGACACCGCTACCTTCCGTTACTGGGAATCGGCCGGCACCTGCCATGTGTCTGCCCAGAACCAGCGTGACCGGCAGGCGAAGCTCGTCCGCGACGCCGTGCGGAGCTTGCCCCTGGCGGCAGGCATCAACCGCATCCCGATGGTGCCGCTCTACGACGCGGTCTTCCACCACATGCACCGTTGGCTGGCGGAAGGTGTGCCCCCGCCCACCGCCCCGAAGGTCGAATTCGGCGGCGACCCGGCCGAGATCGTCCGCGACGAGCATGGCATCGCGAAGGGCGGCATCCGCCTCCCCCAGGCCGATGTGCCGCTCGCCCAGAACAGCGCCATCCCCCTCACCGAGGACATCTTTGCCTACCTCGGGGGCTCCAGCCACGCCTTCGCAAGGGAGAAGATTCACGGCCTCTACGGCGACAGGGCGTCTTTCCTCGCGAAGTTCTCCGCCGCCGCTGATCGCGCTGTTACGGCCGGCGTGTTGCTCCCGCGCGACGTCCCCGCCCTGGTCGCTGAGGCCGCCGAAACCTGGCCCGCCTGACCAACTATCCATACGCGCGGGCGGCGTCAGATGAGCCGCGCCTGCTGATGCTTCTCCGGCGGGGGCACGCCGTTCCCGTCGGCGACGGCAGCCATCGCCCGGCTCGCCGCCCGTATCTCCATGCCGGCGATCCGCTGGTCCGTCACCCAGGCTCGGAACCCGGTTTCATCCCACGTCCCCGCCTGCACCATGCCGTCGAGCGACTCGTAGCGGGCAGCAGCCGCCCGCAGGTCCATGAGCACCCGGTTCCGGGCAACGATCGCTCGCCCGTCGTTCCGCAGCGCCGCCAGCAATCGCACGTTCGACCGCCCCAGCGCGGCCATAGCCCGCGCCGGGTCGTCGAGGTAGGCGTCCAGCGGCGCCACCGCCAGCAACCGCGCCGCCCCGATCGTGCCAAGGCCCGGGATCCCCGGCAAATCGTCGCTCGTATCCCCGCTGGCAACGCGGAAGTCCAGGTAGCGCTCCCGCGGAAAGACGATGGGCGTTTTGTCCGCCGTCCGCGGCGCCGCGTATTCGTCAAAGTTCTCCGTCGTGATTACAACCCGCTTCACCGGTGAGTAAATGCTCACTCGCTCGTCCAGGAGCTGCATGAAGTCCCGGTCCGTCGAAGCGATCCGTACCGGCCCCTCGCTGTTCAGGGTCGCGAAGGCGATGAGGTCGTCCGCCTCCGTGTTCACGCCCCGGTAGACCTCGACCGGCAGCATCCGCGCCATCTCCCGGAACTGGGCGATTGCGTCCAGCACAAACGCCTCGTTCGCCGCGAAGCTCGGGTCGCTTTCGCGGCTGAGCTGATATCGCGGCCAGACGATGCGCCGGCGCAGCGGCCTGCCCTCGTCGAAGGCCACCGCCATCCGCGTCACGCGCCCGGCGTACTTCTTCGCGATCGCGCCCGGCGCGCCCGCCTCAGGCGGCTCCCCGCCCCGGATCACCGCCCCGAGCACGCTCTGGGTCAGCCCGATGAGCGCACAGCGCGTCTTCTCCGCCGGAGTCTCGGCCGCCATGAAGCGCCGCAACGCGTGGAAGCCGGCCCAGGCCAGGTTGTTGCCGTCCGCGATCAGGAACACGGGTTCAGTTTAGCTTGGCTTCCACGCAGCCGCCTTGATGTCGGTCCGGGCGAAGTCCTCCCCCACGAACAACAACGGCTGGCCCGTCACCTTGCTGAGAGCGTACGAGAAGCAGTCTCCGAAGTTCAGGCCCGCCGGGTGGCGGCTTTTGCCATAAGTGCGAAAGGCATCGAGTGCGGCCCATGCCAGCGGAGCATCGACCGGGACGACTGTGACGTCCAAGTCTCGAAGGTCCCGTTGAAATTCGAGGACCGCTCCCGGACCGCGCCGCGACTCCATCACCATCGAGACTTCAAGGACGTTAACGGCTGAACATAGGCGTATCGGATCTCGACGGATTGCTGCCCGCAGGGCCTCTTGAGCCGGTTCAAGGAGCAAGATCGCAACCCACGCCGAGGACTCGATATTCAAGCTGGCAGGCCGTCGGCGTCGTATCCGATAATCTCGTCGGCGCTGCGGGTGTCTAGTTCCGGCATCTGGGCGATCCGCAAAGCGCTGGCGTAGAGGATTTCGCTTGCGTCCGGCCCGACTCGTCCGTCGGTGGCGCGCCGACCCGTCGGCGGAGGCTTCCGGGCCAGCTCCGCCCTCAGCGCCGCCGTTACCGCGTCGGCCACGCTCTCGCCCATCCGTTCCGCCAGCTCATGCGCCAGCCGCTCGGCCTCGGGACTCTCGATCGTCAATGCCATGGGCCCATTTTACCCCGTCCGGAAGCGATTGTTGCTGCTCGCCATCAACAACCGCCCCACCATCCCGGCTAACAGCTAACAGCTAACAGCTAACAGCTAACAGCTAACAGCTAACAGCTAACAGCTCGATTGCCGCCTCCTCCCCCGCGCCGTACAGTGCCGACGGGATGGCCAACCTCGAGATCACCGTCGAATACTGCGCGAGCTGCAACTATCTGCCGCGGGCGCTCTGGATGGCGGGCGAAATCCTGGCCGAGATCCAGGCCGATGTCGCGCGCTTCGTGCTCGTCCCCGGCGACCGCGGCGTCTTCGAATGGTCCGCTGGCGGCGATCCTGTCTTCAGCAAAGCCGCCCTCGGCCGTTTCCCTGAACTCGACGAGCTGAAGCAGATCATCTACGCGAAGCTGGAGTGAAGCCCATGTCCGAGACCGTCCGCATCGTTAGCCCCGTTGCCCACGTCCATGTGATTGAGGCGTCCGCCGCGCCACGCCCGCGGTCGCTCGCCGGGCTGCGGCCTGGCATCCTCGAAAACCGTAAGGCCAACGCCCGCCTCCTCATGGAGACGATGGTCGAGGGGCTGCGCGAACGCGTGCCCCTCGGCACGCTCACCGTCGGCAGCAAGCCGGTCGCCGGGCCACCCAGTGCGGAGACCTTCGGTCTGCTCCGGAAAGGAGCCGACTTCATCCTCGTCGGCTCAAGCGACTGAGGATCCTGTACGACGTGGAGTGTCCACGCCGCGATAGAGTTTGAACGGGTCGGCATCCCGACGGTGACCATCGTCACCGACGCCTTCATGGACCTCTTTACCTTGGAGGCGGAACAGCGGGGCCTGCCCGGCCTTACGCACCTGCTCGTCCCTCACCCGCTCGGTGGCATCCGCCCGCCGGCCGTGCGCGAGAAGGCGCTGGCCGCCGTCGATAACCTCCTTGCCGCCCTCACGGCCGCACCATGAGCGCCGTTTCCGTCCGCGGCCGCGCAGCGGAGACGTTCGACCTGCCCGCCGACCCCGTCGCGTTCTCCCGCGAGTGCACCCGGCGCGGCTGGTCCGACGGTCTGCCCCTGATCCCGCCCACTGCCGCGCGCGTCACGGAGATGCTCGCCGCGGTCCGGCGCGACCCCCTCGAGGTGCTCGGCGTGCTCTCGCCCCGGCAGGGCGTGGCCACCGTCGAAGCGGTGGCGGTGAACGCGGTCATGGCCGGCTGTGAGCCGCGCCAGCTCCCCGTCCTGCTCGCCGCTGTCCAGGCCGTTGCCGACCCCGCCTTCAACCTCGATGGCATCAACGCGACCACCCACCCGTGTGGCGTCTTCATCCTCGCCAGCGGGCCTGCCGCCCGGGCCGCGGGCATCCACGGTGGAAGCGGCTGCTTCGGCCCGGGCTTCCCGGCCAATGTCACCATAGGCCGGGCTTTGCGCCTGGTGCTCCTCAACGTCGCGGGCGCGAGCCCCGGCGTCGGCGACCGCGCCACCCAGGCCACGCCGGCGAAGCTCGCTTTCTGCGCCACCGAGCGGGACGACGCCAGCCCCTGGCCTCCCTTCCAGACGACGCGCGGCTACGCCGCCGGGGACTCCTGCGTGACCGCCTGGGCCTGCGAAGGGCCCCATAACATCCAGGAACACGGTAGCAACACGGCCGAAGGCATCCTCCAGACGATCGCCGGCGCCATGGGGCAGGCCGGGAGCAACAACATCCTCGCCGGCGGCGAGCCACTCCTCTGCCTGGGGCCGGAGCACGCCGCGACCATCGCCGGCGGCGGCTACAGTCGCGAGTCCGTCCAGCGCTACCTCTTCGAGAACGCGCGCTTCCCCGGGGCCCGCCTCTCGGACGAGTTCCGGGAGTCCGTCCGCGGCCGCATGCAGGGCGGCGAGGGTGAGCGTGAACGCGACGGGATGCTCGGCATCAGCGACCGGCCCGAGGAGATCCACATCATGGTCGCCGGCGGCCCCGGCAAGCACTCCTGCTGGATGCCCACCTTCGGCGGGATGACGCGCCCCGTAACGGTCGCTCTCTGAGACTGCCGCCCGGCCAGTGTGCTCGACCACAAGCGCCCGTCGATGCTCCTCCGTCTGTCAACGCCCTCGAACGGGTCGATCGCGGTCCGCAGCACGGCTTTGGTCGGCCGCCTTTTGTGCCAACCCCACCACCACCGACCGCGCCCGCGCCTTCCTCCGCCGCGTCGAGGGGTAGCGGCTCCCGCGCCGTTCCCGGTGAGCCGTTCCCTGCCATACTGGCCCGACCTGTGCCAGGAGGAATTGCCATGACCGACGCCGTCATCGTCGAGACCAACGCCGAGGGCGTGATGCTCGTGACGCTCAACCGCCCCGAGACCCTCAACTCGCTCGATACCGCGATGGGCGAGCAGCTGATCGCCGCCGTCACACTCGCCTCAGCGGACGACGCAGTCCGCGCCCTCGTCATCACCGGCGCCGGGCGCGGCTTCTGCTCCGGGGCGAACGCCGGCGGCTTCATCGCAGAAGGCGCCCCGCCGCCGCCGCGCTCCCAGCGGATGGACCGCCGTGGCGGCTCCGCCCGCCTCGTCGAGGCCATGGCCGCTTGCGACGTCCCCATCATCGCCGCCATCAACGGCCCCGCGGCGGGTGCAGGCTGCGGCATCGCCCTCTGTTGCGACATCCGCTTCATGGCCGCCTCCGCCCGCATGGGGAGCATCTTCATCAAGCGCGGCCTCGCTTCCGACTACGGCCTCGCCTTCTGGCTCCCTCGCATCGTCGGCGCCGCCAAAGCCTACGAGCTCGCCTACGACGGCAATCTCCTCGACGCCCCGCGCGCCCTTGAGGCCGGCCTCGTCCACCGCGTCCTCCCCGACGACGAACTCCTCGCCCAGGCGATGGCCTACGCCGCCACCATCGCCAAGGGCCCGCCCCTCGGCTACACCACCCTCCGCCGCATGCTCGTCCGCTCCGTCACCTCGGACTCCGTGGCCGCCTTCGCCGAGTACGAATGGTCTGAGCAGGCCCGCCTCCTCGGCACGAACGACGTCGTCGAAGGCTTCCGCGCCTTCCT
>JBJXGC010000231.1:0-30817 GCA_046154545.1 Dehalococcoidia bacterium
CGAGGGCTACACTCGTCTCACTCTCCCATCCGAGGCGCCCCATGAAAGCAGCTGTCTACTACCGCACCGGCGGTCCCGATGTCTTCAAGTACGAAGAAGTCCCCGACCCCGTCGTCCGCCCCGGCGGCCTCCTTGTTGAAATCAAGGCCGTCAGTATCCAGGGCGGCGACCTCCTCCATCGCCAGGGCGGCATCCTCACGACGACACCCCATATCGTCGGCTACCAGGCAGCCGGCACCGTGAACGCCATCGGCGACGGCGTCACCGGCTTCGCCACAGGCCAACCGGTCGTCGTCACCATGGGCAACGGCTCGCATGCCGAACTCGCGAGCGTCCCCGCCCGCTCCGCCTACGTGCTGCCGGCCGGCATGGACCTCCAGGTGGCCGCCGGCATCCCCATCGAATTCGGTACAGCAGACGACTGCCTCTTCGAATTCGGCCACCTGAAGGCCGGCGAGGTCGTCCTCGTCCAGGCCGGCGCCGGCGGAGTCGGGCTCGCCGCCATCCAGCTCGCCAAGAAGGCCGGCGCCACCGTCATCGCCACCGCCTCCAGTGACGACCGCCTCAACCGCCTCACCGAATACGGGATGGACCACGGCATCAACTACGCCTCGAAGGACCTCGCCGCTGAGACGATGCGCATCACCAGCGGCCACGGGGCCGACCTCATCGTCGATTCCGTTGGCGGCAAGACCCTGGAAGCGAGCATCGCCGCCCTCGCCTACCGCGGGCGCATCAGTTGGGTCGGGAACGCCGGCCGCGAATCGGAAACCCCCGCAATCTGGCCGATCATGCAGAAGAACGGCTCGATCACCGGCGTCTTCCTCGGCGCCGAGTTCGGGCTGCAGCCGGAGCGGACGCGCACAATGATCGAACGGCTCATCGGCCGCGTCGCCTCAGGCGAACTGCGGGTGGCCATCGACCGCGTCTTCCCGCTCAGCGAAGCCGCCGCCGCCCACGCCTACATCGAGAGCCGCCAGGCCTTCGGCCGCGTCCTCCTCGCGCCCTGATGCCCATACGCGATACGGTGCGCCACGATGTCGTGTCGCGGTGGATACCCGCCCCCACAGCCGCGAACAAGGTTGACCGACGAACATCTCGACGCCTTCTCCCCCTCGCCCCGCGCACGGGGAGAGGGGGCCGGGGGGTGAGGGCCCCTGCCTACTGCCCGAGCGCGAAGCTCACCGTGACCGCGGCATCGACGCGGATCTCCGCAGGCGCGTCGAACGCCTTCAGGTCGAGGCCGTACCCGCCCGTGAGCGCCAACGCCGCCAGGTCGTCGCTGCACGGGTCCACCTGGAACGGTAGATATGGCGAGAGCCCGGACGATGCGTTCGTCACACCACGCACGCCTCCCGGCTTGAGGCCGGCAGCGCCCGCGAGCTGTTCGGCCCGCGCCTTCGCGTCGGCGATGGCTGCCTTCCGTGCCTCGCCGCGGATCGCTTCGCAATTCGAATGGCCGAAGCGGATGCCCCGCGAGGAGCCGCCGCCACCACCATTACCACCGAAGACTTCCTCGATCGCGTCAGCGACCTTCGGGCCGAGCTTCGCGGCATCGGCCACGCTCAGCTCGGCGCTGACCAGGATCGGGCCCCCGAGGCCGCCACCCGCGAACGCGACCGCGTCCCTCTTGATCCCCAGCGCCAGAAGCTTCTCGAGGACCGCCTCGCGGTCCTTCGTGGCGATCGGCCGCGGCTGACCATTCCCGTTCTGTGCTGTGACCACGACGTACGCCTCGTCCGCTGCGGCCGTCGAGCTCGCGCTCCCCGTCACCGTGATCCCGGCGCCCTCCTGGCCGCCGGCGACGGCGTAGGTGAGGGCGACTTCAATCGTCACGTTCACCACCGGCTCCGCGTCGAAAGGTTCGAGGCTGGCCCGGAACCCGTTGACGTCCTGGCTTTTGCTGCAGGGGTCGGCCGTTTGCCCGCTGATTACGGAGAGCGCCGGTTGCCCCTCGGAAACGGCGATGATGGCGCCGGTGGTCAATCCGGCGGCCGCGGCCAGCTCCTTCGCTCGCTCCTGCGCGCTCTTGAACGCTTGGTCCCGGAGCCCCCTCAGCGGTGTCGTGCAGTCCGTCAGTGAGAACCGCAGCCCCGCCGATTGTGTGCTGCCGACGACCTCCTCGATCGCATCCTGGCCGGCCTTTGCCAGCGTGTTGATCTTGCTCACGGGCATTCGCGCCGTGACCGAAGGAAACGGCCCAAAGTTGGTGTTGGTGGACACGGCCACGTCACGCCGCGCGAACCCCAGGGCAACGAGGGCGTCAGTGATGTCCTTGACGCTCTTGGTCGAGATGGTGGTGAACGGACCACCTCCACCCGGAGCGATGAACACGACCAGCGTGGCCTCCTCCGCGGGCACGCTGCGCGTTGCCGTCGCGCGCACCGTGAGCCCGAGGGCCGGGCCGCCCGGGCTCGCCAGGATGTCGGTATTGGCCGCGACGACGGAGAGCGAACCTCCCGAACTCGTCGTCACACGCGATCCGTCGAGCTGCGTCACCTCGTTGCTCGACTTCGGCACCTTGCCTTCGCCGCAAGCGATTGACGCGGCCAGGGCGGCAACGGCAGCCAGCGCCAGGATCGTCTTACGCATGTCTTGTCCTCCCCGCCAAGCGGCACATGTCCCGGCGCCGCTCGTCATGTGCATCATCCACGATGAACGTAACGCCGTGGTAAGCCCGCCTACCTGCCCTTACTCCGTCGTGGCAAACGAGACCGTGAGCGACGACGCGACCTCCAGCTCGGCCTTCGCGTCGAACGGCTTCGCCGTCCCGCCCGGGCCGTAGCCGCCGAACGCCAGCACCGACAGGTCCTCGTCGCACGGGTCAGCGAGAGCCGGCCCACCGTAGGGCGAGGCCGGTGCGCCGGTGTCCGTGACCGCGCGCGGCGCCTTGCTCAGCTTCAGGCCGGTCGCGCTGGCCAGGCGTTCCGCCCGGTCGCGCGCGTCGGCCAGCGCTTCCTTCCGCGCCTCGTCCAGGATCTCGCCGCAGCGCGAGTGCTGGAAGACGAGCCCCTTCGCCTGCCCCTGCCCCATCACCTCTTCGATGACGTCCGCGATCGCGCGGCCGTCTTTCGCCGCCTTCGCAAGGTCGTGCATATCGACCGAGACGACCGTGGGATTACCAAAGTTCGAAGACGAGAATTCCACGTCTTCCGCCGCGACGCCCAGGGCCTTGAGCTTCGCCAGGACATCATCCTTGTCGCGCTGGGCAATCGGCCGCGGGCCCGTTGGCCCGTAGTTCGGCTGCACGAAGACCACGACGTAGGCCTCGTCCGCTACCGCCACCACTCGGGCGCTCCCCGTCGTGGTCAGGGTGCCCGCCGAAGCTGTCTGCGCCGGCGCGCCGGCCAGGGCGTAGGTCACCGTCACGTCGAGCGAAACCGTCACTTCGGGCTTGCTATCAATCGGAAGGAAACTGCCAGGCCCCTTGATCTGGAACTCGGAGGCCGGGTCGCAGGGGTCAGCCTGGGGCTGCCCATAGGGGTTAAACCCGCGCGTCTCCGAAGCCGCGACGATCGGCCCGAGGCTGAGGCCGCTCGCGCTCGCCGCCGACTTCGCCTTGGTCTCAAGGTTTTTGAAGGCGGCCCGGCGCACCGGTTCCAGCGTGGCCACACACTCACTCAGCGCGAACTGGGCGCCCGTCTGCTCGGGCCGTCCAACGGCCGCTTCGATCGCGTCGAACGACTTCTTCGCCGACGCCGCGAGGTCGTTCAGGGGCACCCGTGTGCGGATCAGCGCGTATGGGCCGAAGCGGCCGTCGTTCTGGATATCCACGTCGGTGAACCCGGCTGCCGCCAGCCCGTCTCGAATCTTCTTAATGTCCGCCTCCGGGAGCGCTACCGCGCCAGTCCGCGAAAGAAACGACGCCACCGCGAAGACGGCGTCGGCCGGGATCGTCGCCTTCTCCGTATGGCTAACCGTCAGCCCGGGCCCGCCCGCACCCGGCTGCGCCGGTATCCCGCTGTTGATCGCCACGCTCCCGCCCCGTTTCTTCGAGACGATCACCGGCGCCGGCCCGGTCGGCTTCGCCGTCGGAGAGCTGGCCGCGACCGTCGGCTCGTCACCGTCGGTCGCGGTCCCCGCTGATGTGCCGGATTTGCCTTCGCCACAGGCCACCGTCAGGAGCAGCGCGGCCGCCCCGATAACCACGAGTCTCGTCCGAAGCATGATCGTCCTCCCCGGGGCGCAGTCCGCCCTTCATACGTAGAACGTCCGCCGCGCGGAAATGGTTCCACCTGGCGCGGAGCGGTCAGCCATGTGGGCTCACGCCAAATCGCAGCGGAGTGGGCGGGACATCTCCCGCCAGCAACGGGCCCAGCAGGCTTACCAGGTGTCGGGGCGCGAAAAGATCGGTCGTCACCATCATCTCGGCCAGGGTCCACCAGCGATGGGCGAGGCCGCCCTCCTGTTCGAGGTCGGTGCGGAATGCGGCTGAGACATCAACGACTTCAGTCCGGCACAGGTGATAGTAGTCAATGGAGCGAATCGCCCGGCCGTTCCACGTCCAGGTGTGCTCATGCACCCAGACACACGGGCCCAGTGGCACATCGCGGAGGCCCGTCTCCTCGAACAGCTCCCGCCGGGCCGTCTCTTCGGGGCTCTCGCCGGCCTCGACGCCGCCACCGGGCGTGAACCAGAACGGCTTCCCCGTCTCCGCGTCGCGTTGATCGACCGTGAAAAGGAGGATGCGGTCCTCCAGGTCGAGGAGGATCACCCGCCCTGAGGGACGAAGCAGTGGCTCATCGGGCGAGGCCATGGAGATAGACTAATTTCACCGCCTTAGTTAGTCTATCTCCATGGTACACACGGTGAACACGCACGAGGCGAAGACGCACCTCTCGCGACTCCTTGCCGAGGTCGAGGCCGGCGGAGAGGTTGTGATTGCCCGCGCCGGGAAGCCGGTGGCTCGCCTCGTCCCGGCGCTGGCACCGCAGCCAATCCAGCTTGACACTGCTCGCGGGAAGGTGTGGATGTCACCTGACTGGGAGTTCTCAGAAGGAGAGCTGGCCGAGTTCGAAGGGCCGCTGAACACCGCGCCAGAATGAGCGTGCTCATCGATACGCAGTCGTTCCTCTTCGCGGCCGGCGATTCATCGCGCCTTTCCGCGGGGGCGCTGGCGGCAGTGACCGACCGCACCGCCGAGAGGCTGCTCAGCGACGTGTCCTGTTGGGAGATGGCGATCAAATACGCCATCGGCAAGTTGCAGGTTCCCGGGCAGTTGAGTGACTTCGTTGAACAGCAATGCGCTGCGCTCTCGCTCCGGCCGTTGGCGATTACCCGGAAGCATACCTTGCGCGTCGCCGAACTGCCGCTTCATCATCGCGACCCGTTCGACCGCCTGCTTGTGGCACAGGCGCTTGTCGAAGGCATCCCGATCGTCTCGAATGACGCAGCGCTCGATGCCTACGGCGTCACGCGCATCTGGTAGGCACCTCTGGATGGCGGTCGAGGCTAACTGGCCTCGGCCGGTGGCGGGGCCTGTCCCTGGGCGGTCGCGAACAGCGCGGCAAGGGAGAGCGAGAAGCCCGGGAGCACGTCCTCGCCGTCGAGCGTGCCATCGGCCTCTACTTCACGAATCGGGTGCCCTCGTCGATAGACATACGCGGTCCGCGTGTCCGGGTAGATCACCCAGATCAGGCCCACGCCAGCGTTCCGGTAGTCGCGGATCTTCCGCTGCAGCGCCTCCGCCAGGTCGTTGGGCGAGACGACCTCCGCCACGAGGTCCGGGACGACCCGGATCCAGCCACGGAGCATGGGCTCGGGGATCCGGCCCTTCTTGAAGTAGGAGAGGTCCGGCTTGCGCACGCGGTTGGGGTCGTCGTCCCAGACCTGGATACCCGAGTCCTGCGGAAAGGCCCGGCCGAGATCGTTCGCCTTGACGTGCTCGCGAACTTCGCCGAACAGCTCGCCACCGTACCAGTTCGACTCCATGCCCATGGCTACCTCCACGAGCTGACCGTCTACCAGCTCATGCCCGTCGGACTCGGCCATCTCGAGGAATTCGTCCGCCGTGAGAAGCGACCGTGGGATCGTCGTCACCGTGTGCCTCCGGCTTTCATCACCGCTCGATGATACCAGTTTCGCTGGGCGCTGGTCCGCTAGTCGGCCTACCCGTAGACCAGGTTCCGGTCGATCATGCTCCGGCTGATCACCACCCGCTGCACCTGGCTCGTCCCTTCGACGATCATGAGCTGGCGCGCGTCCCGGTAGTGGCGCTCCAACGGGTGGTCCCGCATGTACCCCTGGGCGCCGAGTACCTGGAGGGCGTTGAAGGCCACCCGGTTCGCCATCTCTGTCGCGTAGGCTTTGGCGATCGAGAGGTTGTGGGCGTATTCCCGCGTGTACTTCCCCTGGTCCACCAGCCAGGCAGCCTTGTAGACGAGGTTGCGCGCCGCCTCTATCTCGATCGCCATGTCCGCGAACATGAACTGGATCGCCTCGAAGTCGATCACCGCGTTGCCGAAAGCCTTCCGCTCTCGCGCCCACTCAAGCGCGTAACTCGCCGCCCCCTCCGCCAGCCCCACACCCCGCGCCCCGACCGTGGGCCGCAGGCTGTTCAGCGTCAGCATGGCCGTGTTGAAGCCGTTGCCCTCTGCCCCCCCCAGCATGTTCTCCGCCGGTACCCGCACGTCCTGGAAGCTGAAATGGGCCGTCGGCACACTCCGTACGCCCATCTTGTCGTCCGTCCGGTCGATGTTGATGCCCGGCGCGTGAGCGTCAACCACGAACGCGCTGATCCCTTTCGCCCCCGGCCCGCCCGTCCGCGCGAAGACGGTGAGATGGTCCGCCACGGTCCCCCCGGAGATGTAGATCTTGTTGCCGTTCAGGACGTAATCGTCCCCGTCACGGACAGCCCGCGTCTCCAGGTTCGCCGCGTCCGAGCCGTGGTCAGGTTCCGTCAGGCAGAAGGCGCCCTTGGTCACGCCGTTGGCGGCGTTGGGCAGATACTTCTGCTGCTGTTCCGCGCTCCCACCGAAGACGATCGGCCGGTTCGGCAGGCCGCTGAGCACGAGCATAAGGCCGGCCCCGCACTCGTACTTCGCCACCTCTTCGATCGCCAGGCAGAGCGGGAGGATGCCGTTCCCGGTCCCGCCCATCGCCTCAGGGATGGCCATCCCCAGCAGGCCGGACTTCTTGAACGCCTCGAAGAAGTCGTGCGGGTACTCACCCGTCTCATCGACCTCCTTGGCCCGTGGCGCGATCACCTCGCGCGCGATTCGGCGCGCCGCGTCCTTAATCAGTCGGTGCTCGTCACTCAGCTCGAAATCCATACCTGCCCCCAGAAGTTGACCATGGCCGCCAGTTTAGGCGTGCACGGACCTACGTGGGTGGCGGGGTTCCCGGACGGACGGCCAGCGCTTGGGCTGGTGCCAACGTCAGGAGACGCGGAGCGTCGGCAGCCAGGTGGCGCTCTGGCGGTTGTTCAGACGCCCATACGAACGGCTCGGGTGACCGCTTCTGATCGGCGCGGCCTCCGCCTCGCGCACGAGCCGCTGGCGCCGCAGGATGGCGAAGCGGCCCTCGGGATCGACGTCGCCAAACAGTGCTCGTGCCGGCTCCCGCTCGGCGGCCGGCCGCATGGCCGGCTGCGCCGCTGCGGCGCCGCTCAGCAGTTCGTCGAGTAAGCCCGCCCAGGCGGACTCCAGTTCGGTGGCGGGCGGTTGCGCTGCGAACGCCTTCATATCCCTTACGCCTTATCTTCGGAGTAAACTCCTGCCACGAATTTCGACCGTCATGGGCGCCGCCAGTAGCCTCTGACGCGCGCCAGAAGGTGATTTTACGTGGCAACCCGGCGCCCACGTGACGGCCGTTACATTCGCCGTTCGAGCCGCGTGTGCGCCCAGTGCGTGATCGCGATAGCGAGCGCGTCCGCCGCGTCCGCGGGCGATGGTATCGCTGCGAGCCCCAGCTGCATCCGCACCATCTGCGCCACCTGCGATTTCTCCCCGTGGCCGTAGCCAGTCACGGTCTGCTTGATCAGGTTGGGCGAGTACTCGTGGACGGCGACACCGGCATCCGCCAGGCCCAGGATCGCCGCCGCCCGGGCGTGGCCGAGCATCATCGCGCTGCGCGCGTTGTTCGAGACGAACGATGTCTCCACCGCGCCTGACGCTGTCGCGAAAGCCCGGGCTGCATCACGCACGCCATCCCGCAGCAGCAGGAGCCGCGCCGCCAGCGGTTCGGCCGGCTTCGTCCGGAGGACGCTGTGGTGGACGTGGCGGCAGCGGTCGCCTTCGACCTCAATGACGCCGATGCCGGTGACGTTCAGGCCGGGGTCGATACCGATGATCCGCATGAGGACGAGGGTACGGCACCCGGCTACAAGCGCGAACCTCGCCTGTCAGTGCGTTGACGGCTGCGGGGGCGCCCGTCAGCCCTCGTAACTCTCCATCGATTCGTCGCTGAAGTCCGCGTTCGAATAGACCCGTTGCACGTCGTCCAGCTCCTCCAGGCCGTCGATCAACCGCATCGTCTGGTGGGCCGTCTTGTCGTCCAGCTCGATCGTAATCCGCGGCACCATCGCGAAGTCCGCGTTCTCGACCTGGAAGCCCTGGCCTTCGAGCGCCTTGCGCACCGCCTCGAGGCTGGCTGGCTCGGTCTGCACCTCGATCGCCTCGCCATCGACGTTGACGTCTTCGGCGCCGGCGTCGATCGCCTGCAAGGCCACGTCGTCCGGGTCGAGGCCCTCCACCGGGATCGTAATCACACCCTTTGCGTCGAACTGCCAGGCCACCGAGCCGTTCTCGCCGAGGTTGCCCCCGGCCCGCGAGAAACGGTGGCGGACCTCCGCGACGGTCCGGTTCCGGTTGTCCGTGAGCACCTGGACGATGATCGCCGTGCCCCCGGGCCCGTACCCCTCGTACTGGATCTCGTCGAGCTGCTCATCAGCACCCGCACCCGTCGCCTTGGCGATGGCCCGCTCGATGTTGTCGTTCGGCATGTTGCTTGCCCTGGCGCGTTGCACGGCCAGCCGCAGCTTGAAGTTCATCGTCGTGTCGCCGCCGCCCTGCTTCGCCGAAAGGATGATCTCCCGGCTCAGCTTCGTGAACAGCGCGCCCCGCTTCGCATCCGTTGCGCCCTTCTGGCGCTTGATCGTGGACCATTTGGAATGGCCGGACATATGCCCCGTCCTGTGCTGTGGTTGTGGACTGAGTGTAGGCGGGTTGGCCCCGTCAAGGAAAAGGCGGGGTGCGTGGGTTGCCTCACTCGCTCTCGGCGGCCCGTTGCACGCAACCTGCGTGCCCTTGCGCTCTCCATCCGTCCAGATCTTCGCGGGTCTTGGCGCCCTTGGCGTCTTGGCGTCTTGGCGTTGGCAACGCCGCGGCGCGCCCTCAGGCCGGGGCCGGTCCCCCAATCGTGATGTCCATCCCCAGCGCCCCCTGGCCGAGCGTCTGGCGGAGCTGGTCCGTCTTCCAGGCCATCACGTTGCTCCCCACCATGTCCCGGAAGATCCGCTCGAGCGGCCGGTTACGCACGTAGGCGTGCGCCCCGCAGACCCGCATCGCCCCCGCCGACACCTCTTCGCTCATCCGCCGCAGGTGGTAGATGACCCGGACCATCTCGAGGTTGAAGGCGTTCGTCGAGGCCGGCGGCTCGTTCAGGCGGCGGACCATGTCGTAGAGCATGATCCGGCCGCTCGCCAGCCAGTGGTCCATGTCACCAATCCCGAACTGGGCCCACGGTTCGGCCGACCGGTAGCCCGGCTGCCCGAAGACCGCACCATCGCCCGCCACCAGACCGTGGCGCTTGCCAACGTAGTCGAGCGTGAAGTCATAGGCCGCCTGGGCGAGGCCCAGCCAGATCGCGCAGATACCGAGCGCCCCCCGGGCCCGGCCGGCTGCCATGGCCGGGTTCGCCGCCGCCGCCTGGGCGATCATCCGTACCGCCGCCACCGGGAGCACCAGCGCCTCGCCTTTTGGCACCCGGAAGCCCTCGAACTGGAGGTCGTGGCTGGCCGTCGAGCGATAGCCCATCGCGTCCCAGTTTTTCAGGTTCGTAATCCCCGGGCTCGCCAGCTCCGGGAAGCTGAGCACCATGTCCGCCTCCGCCCCCTCGCCCTTGGCCATCGTCCCGACGGCGAAGACGTATTTCGCCGCCTCACTCATGGTTGCGAAGCCCACCCGGCCCGTCGCCACCAGCGAGTCACCCTCGTCCGTGAAGCGGAGGCCGCTCCGCCGGTTATCCACTTCGCCCGAGGGGATGGAGACCGGCCCACAGATCATTGCGCCGGTCTTCGCCATGTCCTCGATCACGGCGTTGCGGCGCGGGAACGGCGGCATCCCCTGTAACGCGTCCGCCGTGAAGAGGTGCATGTTCAGCGCCACCCCGGTCGAGCCGTCGCCGTAGGCCACCTCCTCGACCACCCGAAGCTGGGTCTCCGCCGAAACACCGAGGCCGCCCACGTCCTTCGGGAACAGCATCGCCGGCACCCGCAGCGCCAACAGGTCCTCTACATTCTCGCGACAGAACGCACCGGAGCGGTCGGACGCGGTGGCGCGGTCAGCGAACCGCGTCCGGGCGAGCTCCCGGACGGCGGCGATGAGGTCGAGTTCGGACTGTTCCACGGGGACTCCAGGGAGGTGATGGAGGGAGGCTAGCACACGTGCCCGTCTCCGTGACCGCGCCCCGCCACAGGAACGTCCCTTAGCGCACCCAGGTGGCGCCGGTGCCGGTCACCAGCGGCATCGCCTGCCCCGTGGCCGTATCGAGCACGAAGGTCACCGTATACGAACGCTCCGCGTCGCTCACCCAGGTCGAGAACGAGAGCAGCCCGGGCGCTGGCGACGTCAGGTCCTGGACGTTGTAGAACGGGTAGACGACCCGCTTTCCGGTGGCGAGGTCGCCGATCGTGACGCCGTCCTGGCGCCCCGATGACGATCGCTCGTGGTAGAAGATGCGGGACCCGTCCAGCCACCCGAACACCTGGCTCCAGCCGCCCCCACACTTGCCCGGGAGTTCGCGCTGGCCGGCCCTCGTGAATTTCGAGGCCCGCCCGCTGCCCACATCGAAGAGGTTGAGCGCGTTCAGCCCGCCCATGCCAAGGAGTCGCGTGCCGTCGGGCGAGGGGACTCCGCTCCAGATCGCGTCTTCATCTGCGAGCGTCCCCACTTGCCTGGCAGCACCCGCGAGGTCGTAACGGACGACCGCGCCGCCGTCGGTCCGCCGGAAGTAAGCGGTTTCCCCGTCGGCCGTCCAGGCAAGGAACTGTAGCTGGGCGGGCTCACCCGTCAGCGGCACCAGTGCCCCGGTACCAGCGTCGTACGTCCCGTACAACGTGAGGCAGACGGTCTCACACGATGTCGTTTTTGCCAGCATCAGTCGGCCGGTCGAACTCCAGCCCACCCCGGACCACCCCTCGATGCGCTTCGTGGACCCGTCGGACAGGTTTCCGACGATCGTCGAGGCCGTGGTCCAATCACCGTTGCCGGTTCCGAACGAGATTCGACGACCATCTGGCGAAATGGCCGGGTTGCTCGCGCCCATCATATCGACGAAGCCCGGGAAGACGAACCGCACCGGCCGCGTCGGATCCTGGAGGTCCGTGATCGCCACCACCACGTCGGAGCTCCCCCCTGTGGCGTCGCCCGGTTTCGGCTCGCGATACTGGCCGCGCTCCCAGGTCACCAGCTTCCCAGCCGGCAACCGCACGGATGGCGCCTGCTCCGCCACCGTGTACCGCACCGCCACCCATCCCTGCCCGAGCGCGAATCGCCACGTCTCGCCGTCCACATCCACGGCCGGTCCCGAGAGCCAGAGGAGCGTTCCCTCGGGGACGCAGCTATACGGTTCAATCGCGAAGGTCGTGCCCGGGCTCGGACGGACGTTCAGGCAGTCACCGTCGCCGGTGTGGACTCGCGCCACGTCAGCGGTGACCTTCTCACCCGGCGCTACGGGCTTCGGCTGGACCGCAGGCTCAGGCGTCGCCGGCGCCGGCGTGCTCGTCGGCGTCGCCGTTGGGCTGGCCGCTTGCGTCGCGGAGGCCGCGGCCGTGGGAGAGGGCGCCTGCGCCCCCGGCGCGGCGCTACCGCCTTCCACCGCGGAGAGGATGCCGTACACCAGGGCGGCCGTGGCCGCGGCGGCCACCAAAATAATCCGCGGGTGTCCCGTCACAACGCCAAAGCTCTTCATGTCCGTCCCTCGTGCTCGGTCACAGTTCAGGACGAATGGACGGCGCTAAAGGTTCCCGCGATCCCGGCCTATTTCGGGTTCGTCCGGCGGAACAGCTCGTAATCGATCTTCGTGTGGCGGAGGAGCTCGTAACCGACGAACCCGACTCCGGCGACGATGCCACCGACAATCGCCAGCCAGCCCGTATCGGCGGCAGATCCGATGCCGAGAAGCACGGCGCCGATACCCGAAAGCAGCGCCGCTCCGGCTACCGGGGCGTGGCCCTCCTCACCCCGCTCGTCCACAAATCCTTGAACTCGCTCGCGCATTGGTCAGACTCCGCTTACAGATTCGCCGGACTATAGCACATAAGAGTGGGTCAACGTGGCTTCCTCGCAACCAGACGGGCGTGGCGGCGGACGAGCGCCTCCAGCGTCACCTCGCTCCCCGGCCGCCCCTGCTGCAGGAGGCCGCGGCGGACCAGGTCGATGGCCGCACACACCGGCTCGATCGCCCCGGGGATATCCCGCAGCTTGTGTTCGCGCAGCTTCGCCAGCTCCACGTACGGCAGGATCCGCCGCGCCCGCGGCTCCCGCACGAGCGCTTCCCACCAGCGCGCCGCCTCCGTGAACTGCCCGAGTTGGTGGCAGCAGCGCGCCGCCTGCTCCATCGCCTCCAACCGCTGGGGGCGGCTCAGTTCGCCCGCGATCGCCACCTCGTAGTGGCGCAGGGCGGCGGCCCGGTCACCGGCGTACTCCGCCGCCCGCGCCGCCTGCAACGGGAAGGTGTCGCCCTCGCAGACGTCGGCAAGGTGGGCCGCCAGCGCCACCAGGGAAAGCACGTCCCAGGCGTTGTGGCGCAGCACCGGCAGGATGTAGGTCGGGTCGCCCGTCCGCTGGAAGCGAAAGTAGCGCTCAGGCACCTCTCGCGAAGGGCAGTCCTGTTCCCGTTCGAAGCCAAGCAGCTCCTGCTCCATCACCGGCAGCCGGTGTGACGCGAAGGAACCCTTGAACAGCCGCCGGTTCGGATGAAGCAGGTCGAGGTGCGGGAGCTGGCGGAACGTCGGCCGCGTCCGGTTCAGGATGTACCGCGTCTCCAGCATCGGCAGGTCGAACGACTTCCCGTTGTAGCTCACGAGCGCCCCGGCCGTCCGCAGCTCGCCCGCCAGGCCGCCAAGCAGCCCGCCTTCGTACTGGGGCGACGGCAGCAAGAACTGGCGCAGCTTCAGTGACGAACCCTCGAACCGCGCCACCCCGGCGAGGAAGACCATCACCCCGGCGCCCCCCAACCCCGTTGTCTCCGTATCGACGTAGAGAAAGTCCCGCGCCTTGCAGGCCGCCAGGCGCTCGTCCCGGCACTGCCCGGCGAGGCGGGCGGGGTCGGCCGAGAGCGCGCGGTGGAGCACCACGTTCCCGTGCGAATGGCCCGCGTCGTAGACACTTTCGATGACGTATCCGGGGCCATCCTCGGACCGGAACCAGCGCCCACCAAGGCCCGAGAGGTCGCTCAGCTCGGTGACGCTCTCAGCCCGCGGCGCCCCGGCCGGCCGGGCCGGCTGGTTCAGCGCCGCCCGCAGCCGTTCCCGCATATCAGTGCCGGGCATTGGGCCTCAAAGAAGAGAACATTTGTGCGAAGTATGGGCGCACATGCCCCGGCAGGCAACGTCACGACCCTTCGGTCGGCACCGGAGCGGGGATCGGCGTGACCGGCGGCAGCGTCGGCAGCGGCGGCGGGGCCGGGATCACCGTCTCCGTGGGGGCAGGCACCGGGTTCGGCGTCGGGGTCCCGGCCGGCGGCACCGTCGGTTCCGTGACCGGCGGCGCCGGCCTGGCCGGCGTCGCACCCGGCGTTACCGTCTCACTCGCCGCCGGCAGCGGCGGCTGCAGGGCGAGCGACGTCGGCCGCGGCCGGGGCGCCGCCGCCCCACTCGATGCCGGGGCGGGCCGCGCTGTCGCCGGTATCGATTCGCGGAGTTGGCTCAGAGTGATCCGCGCCGGGGTCGGTGAGCGCTTCACAGCGGCTGTCGCTGTTGCCTCGGCCGTCGCTTCCGGTGTGGGCGTTTCCGTAGCCAGTGCGTTACTCCGCACCCGCCGCACGACCGGTTCCGCCGCATGGGGCGTGGCCGCCGGCTTCGCCGCCGAACCGCCCCCGCCGATAAGCCCCATCTGGTAGGCGGCACCACCCCCGACGAGCACGGCGACGCCCGCGATGATCTTGACGTTCACATCCCGGCTATCGTCACCCGTGCCCGGCCGGTTGAGTGCCGGTTCGGTGGATAGGACGCGCCCGGCGCCGACCACTGCACCTCTGCCGGCGGGGAGGGATCTCCTGCGGGCGCTTGAGCGGCCCTCCGGCCGCGCTCTGAACATGCCGGACCTGCACCGGCACCAAAACCCGACTTTCTCGTGAAGCTACCGAACGCGGCCGCAAGGCAGCTCAACCCGATCCGTGAACCTATCGTCACCCGCGCCCGCCGGGTCGAGTACCGGTTCCGTGGACAGGACGCGGGCGACCCTACCGAGCGCGGCCGGGAGGCCGCTCAACCCAATCCGTGGACCACCACCACACGACTCTCGATCCAACCGCGCCCGGGCGATACGCTGGTTTCGTGCCTCGTTAGCTCAGTTGGCAGAGCGAGCGTTTCGTAAACGCTAGGTCCACGGTTCGAATCCGTGACGAGGCTCCACCCCGTTTCACTTCACTGTCGAACGCCGCCGCTGGGAGCGGCCCCCGGCCGCGATCCCCGCGATACCGGACGTGCACCCACCAATAGTTTCCGCGACCATACCGAGCGCGGCCGGGAGGCCGCTCAACCCGGCCATCGACCGGCCCCCTTCGCTGCCTAACTCACCCCAAGCTCCGATCGGATCAGGTCGCAGATCTCGAGCGTCGCCCCCTCGCCCGGCAACGGGTAGTCCATCCTGTTGATCGTCAGGCCAACCGCCAGGCCTGCCTCGGGGTCCGCGAACGCGACCGAACCGCCCGCGCCCGGGTGCCCGAAGGCCGACTCCCGCGGGCCCGTCGGGCCGTGGATACCGTCGCTCTCACCGCCCATCATGAAACCCACACCCTTGTTCATCGGGACCTTGAGCACGCGGTCCACGTCGTTTGTGACGATTCGCTGCATCTCCGCGATGCGGCCAGGTGACACCAACCTCACGCCGGCGATCGACCCATCGCCCGCCAGCGCCGCATACATCCTGGCCAGGGCCCGGGCGCTGAAGTGGCCGTTGCCCGATGGCAGGCAGGCCTTGCGAAAGGGCATGTGGTTGAAGTGCGGCCACATCGCCTTCGGCATCGCCTTGTAGAAGTCGTCGTCATCCGGCAGGGGCAGGCCCTCGCCCGCCGCGATGATCGCCAGCGTCGTCAGCCGCGCGTCCACCCCGTCCGGGATGCCGACGTACAGCTCGTCGGCCACGCCAAGCGGCTCAGCGATCTGCTCACGGATCACGTCCTTAATATGGCGTCCGGTCACCCCCTGGACGATCCCTCCGGCGATCCAGCCGTACGTCACGGCGTGGTAGCCCGTCGCCGTCCCCGGCTCCCAGGCCGGGACGCCCTCTTCCATCCGCCGGATGCCAGCCTCCCAATCCGTGATGTGTTCGACCCGGAACGGCTCGGGCATGGCGTGCAGCCCCGACTGGTGGCTCATCGCCTGGGCCACCGTCACCCGCTCCTTGCCCTTCTGTCCGAAGGCCGGCCAGTACTTCGCCACCGGTGCGCTGTAGTCCAGCAGCCCCTTGTCCGCCAGCTGATGGATCACGAGCGCCGCCACGCCCTTCGTCGTCGAAAACGAGCAGAAGAGCGAGTCAGCCTGGACCGGCCGCCCGTCTTTCGGGCCCATCTGCCCGAACGCCACGTCCACGACCACGGCGCCGTCCTTGTAGGCGCACACCTGGCCGCCGATCTGACGGCCGTCACGCACCTGCTGCTCAACCAGCGCCTGGACCTTCGCTTGTACCTTCGTGTCCGGACCTGCCGCCATCGCGACCACCTCGCTTACGATTTCGCCGGAGCATACCCGCGCCATCGCGCCGCTGCACGGGTTGGCCTGTGGGGGGCCGATGGCAGGACGAGGTAAAGCACCCGGTGCGCTTTGTAGGTTTCGAAACAACTCACCGGGCACGCCTTGCTACGTTGGGCGAGCCCCCGGGAAACCGGGGAAGAAAGAGAGGCCATTTCATGATGAAGCACAACCTGTTGAAGAAGGCCGGACTGATCGGGCTCATGCCCCTGGCCGCGGCCGGTATCGCCGGCGGCGTCGTCTTCGCCCAGGGCAGCGGCGGCGGCTCGTCACCGGTTGCCGGGACGGTCCAGGAGCAGGCGGCGCCCAACCCCCAGCCCATGGACGACTACATCAAGCGGCTCGCCGCGAACCTCGGCATCAGCGAGCAGGCGCTCCGCGATGCCCTGAAGAAGACCAGCCGGGAAGAGGTCGATGCGGCCGAGGCCGCCGGCAAGATGACCAAGGAGACCGCCGACAAGCTCCGGGCCGCCATCGACGCGGGCAACGGCTTCTTCGGCATCGGCGGCCAGGGCATGCATGGCCCCGGCCGTGGCGGCCCCGGCGACATGGGCCGGATAGCTGGGCCTGGTGCGACGGGCGAAGAGATCGCGGCCTTCCTCGGTGTCACATCCCAGGTCCTTCACGACGAGATGAAGGCGGGCGACAAGTCGCTGGCCGAGATCGCCGCCGCCCACGGAAAGTCCCGCGACGACCTGAAGAAGTTCATCACGGAGACATCGACCAAGCGCATCGACCAGCTCCAGGCCGACGGCAAACTCACAGCCGACCAGGCAACCGCCGCCAGGACGGCGATCGCTGACAACATGGACACCTTCATCGACGCGAAGGGCATGGCCCATAAGGGCAAGGGTATGCCCGGGATGCCGGGCGGGCCCCGCGGACACCGCGGACCGGGAGGCGCGGCACCGGGCATGCCCGGCAGCCAGCCGGCCCAGCCCAGCCAGCCCACCAACTAACCCGTCCCCCCTTCCTGCCCGCGCCTGGCGTACTTCCTCCTCGCCAGGCGCGGGCCACTTTGCCAAGAGAGGCCTGAACCGGCCTTCTCCGTGCGGAAGGGCCATACTGTGATCCGAGGCTGAGATGGCGGGCGAGACGATCCTGGTAGCCGACGACGACGAGCACATCCGCGAACTGGTCGCCTTCTACCTTCGCAAGCACGGCTACGAAGTCGCCCTCGCCCACGACGGCAACGAGGCCCTCGCCCTCGAGCGCACCGTGAAGCCCGACCTCATGGTCCTCGACGTGATGATGCCCGGCCCCGACGGACTCCAGGTCTGCAAGGCGCTCCGCCAGCGGGGAAACCTCCCCATCGTCCTGCTCACGGCCCGTTCCTCGGATATCGACAAGATCGCCGGCTTGCGATTCGGGGCCGACGACTACGTCTCGAAGCCATTCAACCCCGAAGAGCTCATGGCCAGGATCGAGGCCGTCCTCCGCCGGAGCCGGGACGGTGGTCCGCCCAGGGCGGAGTCCGTCCAGCTCGATCGCCTCGTGGTCGAGTTCGCGAAGCGGACGGCCGAGGTGGACTGCAAGGCCTTAACCCTGACCCCGAAGGAGTTCGACCTCCTCGCCACCATGGTCCGTTTCCCCGAAGTGGCCCTGGGCCGCGAGCAGATCCTCGACCTCGTCTGGGGGACCTCCTTCTATGGCATCCGCACCGTCGATGTCCACGTCGCCCGCTTGCGCGAGAAGCTCACCGGCAGCGGCTGGCACATCGAGACGGTCTGGGGGACAGGCTATCGCCTTGCCCCGGGGGCGCCCGGCCGATGATCGGCCGATTCGTCCCCCGCGGGCTCCAGGCCAAGCTCATCGCCACCACCGTGCTCCTCGTCGTCGTCTCCCTTGGCGTGTCCGGAGCAGTCTTCGTGCGGCTCGGCCAGGCCGACCAACAACGCGAGCGTCTCGACCACGTGGCGGCGGAATCTTCGCCCATCTCCACGGAGTTCTTCCTCCTCCAGCTCCAGGGCGGGACCTTGGCCGAACTCACCGCCTTCGTCGATGAGGCCGCCAGGCTGCACGGCGTCAGGATCCTCATCGTCGATCGCCAGCAGGTCATCCAGATCGACTCCGATGGAAAGCTCGCCGGGGAGCCGCTGGAGCTTCGCCCGGAAGCGGAGGTGGCGGTCAGCGGTGGGCTACGCGGCCGCCCCTTCGCCACCTTCCGCCCGCAGGCCGGGACAGCCGGCGACGGCCTCATCCTCCTCGCCGCCGCCGGTCAGGGCCGCCCGGCCGCGCCTTCGCCCGGCGGTAACCCCGGTCAGGGCCGCCCCGCCACGGAAGGACGCTTGCCCTTCCCTCAAGGCGGAGGCCCGGGCGGAGGCCGCGACGCCGCCCTCCCCTACCAGGTCGTCCTCGCCGTGCCAGAGAGCGACATCGCCAGCGCCTGGTTCGACCTCCTGCCAGGCCTCGGGGCGGCCGCCGGGATCGCGCTACCCACAGCCGTCCTCCTGGCCGTCCTCCTCGGCCGCTACATCACCCGCCCCTTGCGCCAGTTGACATCGGCGACGCAGCTTGTTTCGGAAGGCCGCTTCGACGTCGATGTCCCCTCCGGGCGGCGGGACGAGGTCGGCCAGCTGGCCGCCTCCTTCTCGACCATGACCCACCGCGTCGGCGAATCCCAGGCCCAGATGCGCGCGCTCCTCGCGGACGTTTCGCACAACCTGAAGACGCCCTTGACCTCCATCCTCGGCTTCTCACGGCTGATCGAGACGGGCGAGGCCGGCGACCCCGCCACCGTCCAGCGCATGGGCAAGGTCATCCACGAAGAAGCGGGCCGGCTGGCCGACCGGCTGGAGGACCTGCTCCTGCTCTCCGAGATAGAGTCGGGGGCGGCACTGTTGCAGCGGGTCCCGGTGGACGTTGGCACCCTCGTGCGCGAGGTCTCGGACCGGGTCTTCCCGGCCGGGGCTGCGCCAGCCCCGGTGATCCAGGTGCAGGACGGCCTCCTCGCCGCGGCCGACAGCGTCAAGCTCGAGCGAGCACTCGAGAATCTGCTCGACAACGCCCGGAAGTTCACCCCCGGCAACGGCGCCATCGAGGTCCGCGCCGGACGCGGCCCCGGCGGCGAGACGGTCGTAACCGTGAGCAACACTGCCGCCCCGATCGACCCGGCAGAGCTCCCCCGCCTCTTCGACCGGTTCTACCGGCGGGAGGCGGCCCGCGCCGCCGCCGTGCCAGGGACCGGCCTCGGCCTGGCCGTGGCCCGCGACATCGTCGAGCTGCATGGGGGCACCCTGGCCGCTGCCTGGGCCGGCGGCCGCCTCACCATGACGCTCAGCCTCCCCGGCACGCCGGGATCGACCGCCTAGCAGCCCGTTATGTGGCCCCGCGTCATTCCCCGTTAACGCCGAACCGTTAGCATCATCCTAATGATCGGTACGTGGGCCCGGACGACGTTCAGCGCACTGGCCGACAGCCACTACCGTACCCTCTGGGCGGGGACCACCCTCTCCTTCCTCGCCTTCGCCATGTCCAGCGTGGTCCAGGGCGTGGTCGCCTACGACATCACCCACAAGAACGGGTCGGTCGGCAACGTCGCCCTGGGCATGGGCCTCGCCACCATCCTGACCGCCCCGTTTGGCGGCGTCATCGCCGACCGTGTCTCCAAGCGCAAGCTCCTTCTCATCGGACAGCTCCTCATCGCCGCGAACTTCACGGCCGTCGGCCTCCTGATCACGACCGGCCACATCACCATCTCCATGCTCGTGGCATCGACGTTCATGCTCGGCCTCGTCTTCTCGTTCATCGCGCCCGCCCGCCAGGCCTGGATTGGCGAGCTGCTGAAGGGGCCGCGGCTGGCCAACGGCATCGCCCTCCAGCAGGTGGCGATGACCTCGACTCGGATCTTCGGGCCGTTCCTCGCCGGGCTCCTCGTCGCCATCGGGTTCGTGGGCGCCGGCGGCACCTATATCGCCATGGGGGCCATCATCGGCGTTGTCGTGATCACCCTCGCCCAGCTCCCGGCCAGCCCCGGCCGGGAGCGCGCTGGCCGGCCGTCCGCCATGGCCGACTTCAAAGGTGGCCTCCAGCACCTCGCCGAGCGGCCCCGGCTCGCCCTCCTCGCCGCCTCCTTCATCGGCGTGGTGATCGCCGGGTACTCCTACCAGGTCATCCTCCCTGGCCTCCTCAGCGAGGAACTGGGCCGCAGTTCGAACGACATCGCCTGGCTCCTCGGGATCGCCGGGTTTTCAGGCCTGGTGGCGACGATCGCCGTGGCCGGGCTGGCCGATTCGAAGTACGCCTGGCGGCTGCAGCTGGCCGGCGGCGTCATGCTCGGCATAGCGCTTGTCGTCCTCGGCGCCTCGTCCTCCTATGCCCAGGCCCTCATCGTCATGCTCTTCGTGGGCGGCGGTTCGAGCGTCTTCCAGATGCTGAACAGCGCCCTCGTGTTGCAGGAATCGGACCCCGCCTATTACGGCCGGGTGATGTCCCTGACGATGCTCGCCTGGGGCTTCAACGGTATCGCCGGCTGGCCCTTCGGCCTCCTCGCCGACGGTATCGGAGAGAAGCCCACACTCGTCGTCATGGGCCTGCTCGTCCTCGGCGTCGTCGCCGCCACAGGCGTGGCCCGGGCCATCCTCCAGGCCGGTGGGCGCCCCGGGCGGGCCGCCGCCCGCGTCGCCACCACCCTGGGCCCGGCCGGTAGTCCGGACTGAGCGCGACGCTGCACCGGCCGGTCGGGTAAGCTCTCTCCCATGGGACGCGAAGAGATCGCCGCACTGATCCGAATCCTCACCGCCATGCAAGACGAGGGCTCCTCCAGCCCCGTCATCGGCTCATGGCACATCCACTTCGACAAGAAACGCAGCGCCTTCGCCTTCGATAAGTGCGAGAACGAGGGGTATTGCGAAGAACGGCCGGCGATCATCAGCACCAGCGGTGAGGTCCTGGACCCTGGTGGGCCGCTCTTCGGCTAACCGGCCGTGGCCATCGCCGCTGGTTGCGGTTGTCTTCCGTTTACGCTCTGGTAACGCAACGCGCTCGATCCGGCTGGCTCCGGGCTCATGAGGGGCGTACGCGCTGCCGATAGTCACAGTGATGGCCACCCTCTCACGATTTCAGCCCCTGCCCACCACCCGGCGCAGCGTCCTCCGCGTCCTCATCGTGGACCAGTCGCTCGAGGATACGCGCATCGTCCGTGACCTCCTCCAGGGCGAGCCCGACCTCCGCGTCCACGCCGCCCGTGACGCCAGCGACGCCCGCGAGCTGCTCACCAGCGGCTCCTTCGACGCCCTCCTGCTCGACCACGCCCTCTGGTGCGACGACAGCGCCGGCCTTGTGCCCTACATCCGCGAGTGCCGCCCCGACATGGCGATCGTCCTCCTCACCAGCGGCGAGAACGAGCGCGAGGCCCTGCCGGCCCTGAAGCTCGGCGCCCACGACTTCATCAGCAAAAAGTCCCTCGAACGCGGCCAGCTCGTCGCCCGCATCCTCGGGGCTGTCGATGAAAGCCGCACCGTCCGGCGCCGCGACACGATGGTCCGCTGGCTCGAACGTGAAGCGCGGACAGATCACTTGTCCGGGCTGTACAACCGCCGGGCGTTCGATGACGAACTCCGCTCGGCCTGCGCGCTGGCCAAAGAGAACGACACACCCGTTGCCCTGATCTTCATCGACATCACCGGTACCCGGATGGTGAATGAAGCGCACGGCCACGAGGCTGGGGATGCCATGATCCGGCGCGCCTCGGCCGCGATCGCGCGCTCCCTACGGGCGGTCGATTTCGCCGCCCGCGTCGGCGGCGATGACTTCGCGATCATCGTCCCCGGGGGCACGCTCGACCTCGCCAAACGGATCGCCCGGCGCATCGCCCACGAAGTCGAGCGGCTGAACCAGGAAGAGTGGGGCCGCGATATCCCGGTCTCGCTCACCTTCGGCGTCACCAGCGGGGCGGGCTGCGAGCCGGCCCAGCTCATGGCAGCGGGCGAACAGCAGATCGGCACGCGTTCCCTCGCCCCGCGTCAATTCGTCGTGCCGCCGCCAGTACGTGAGGAATCCGATGGCCCATCCGTCGCCTAACGCCATCTCCACATCGCTTGTGAGCGTCCTCCCCTTGACCCTGGCGGTCGTCGGTACGGCCAGCGCCGTCCTCTTCGTGCCCTCTGACTATCCTGTTGCGGCTGCCGCGCTCGTCGCGGTCGCCTGGGCTGGCTGGCTTTGCTCGCTCGTCGCCCGGCGTGTCGGCCGGGCCGAGGGCGCGGCCAACGCCGCTTGCTCCCACGACATCCCGGCGCCGAGCGTCGTTGACGAGGAGACCGGGTTCGGGAACGAACACCAGCTCCCCGACCATCTCAATCGCCAGATCGCCGTCTTCCGGCGATACAGCCAGCCCGGGGCGCTGGTGACGATCGAGGTCCGGCCGGTCGGATTCCGCCCGGATGCACCCGGGGACAAGCCCCCGTCGCCGGCCCCTTACGTGGCCGCCATCCTGCGTGATCTGACGCGTGCCGCCGATGTCATCCTCCGGGTCGAAGAGACCCGGTTCGCTATCGTCATGCCGGAGAGCACGAAGGCGGGAGCGGATGCGATGATCGAACGCATCATCAACCGGGCCGCCGCCGCACCGTTCGCCCGGAACACCGACGGCAGCGGCATCCGCGCCCAGGTCTGGGCGGGCGCAGCCGAACTCGCGCCCGGTCTCGACCAGCCGCTCGACTACCTCGAGTCAGCCCTCGCCGACATGTCGCTTCGTGCCGTGGGCCGCGATGGTCTGGCAGGGGGCAGGAATACCTTTACGCTGCCCGTCGCGCCGCTCGGCGTTTCCCGGTAAAAGCGAAAGGAGCAGTGCCCGGTCTCACTGCCCGGGCAGCGGCGCGTCCCAGGGCATCGTGCTGCGGCCGGGCTGGAGGAGCGGCCTGACGACCCCGTCAGCGGCCACCGCCAGCAGGTCGTAGCCAGCGTAGAGGCCCGGGTCCATGCCCCGAAGCGCCCACGAGATCTTCTCCTCCTCGGCGTACGTGGCCGCCCCGAGGACCACCAGCACCCTCGCATCCGCCGGCTCGTCAGCGGCAGAAGAAGCCTCCCGCAGGAGCGCCCGCAGATTGCGCCTGAGCGCCGAACTCTGCGCCTCCGTCTCCCCCACCGGGCTGCCGAGCACGTAGCTGCGGCCCTCCGCCTCCGTCACGGTCCAGCAGTCCTCGGCGGGGATGACGACCGATTCGTCCACTTCCGGTTGTCCGGCCGCCAACACAACCCGTTCGGCCAGTTCGGTCCGCTCTTCCGGGCTTGCCGGGAGGCGGAACAGTTCGGACGAGTTGAGCTGATAGCTCCCGGCCACCCGGTTCGTGAACTGCGCCCAATGGGCCGACAGGCCACCGAGGACGGTGACGACGGAGCCGGTCGTCGAGTGGCGGCGGAGGTGGAGGCGCACGGAACGGCGCATCTGTTTGCGGCCGTCGGCCAGGGGCTCTGCCTCTTCGATCGCCGCTGTTAACTGACTCAGGCCGGGTTCGGCGGAGGGCAACGGGGCGCCCCGCGGCGTCCAGAGCGCGACCGTCAGGCCGGCCGCATCGAGCCGGTGCTCGACGGCCGCCCGCGCCGCTTCCCAGGCGACGGTCGATTCCGCGGAAAGCGTGTCGAGGACGGTAACAGCGAGCGTCCACTGCCGCCCAACACTCACCCGCACGCGCAGCACGCCCCCGGACAACTGCTGCTCTCCAGCGCTAACGCTGCGCGCGTAGTGGGCCCCGAACCAGCGCAGGAAGAGGCCGAGCGCCGCTTCCGCGGGCTCCGCCGGATAGCCCGGTGTCGTCACTCCGATGGTTCGGCGGCAGCGTCTTCGAGCCGGATGCGCGGCGCCGCGACGGACGCCACGACAACGGCCGGGTCGGTCACCAGCTCCACACCGGGGGGGAGGACCGCATCTCCGACCACGACACTCACGTCGAAACTGATGAGCTTGCCCGCGTCCACTTCGATCGCTTCCGGGATAGCAAGTGGGTAGCAGCGGATGTGGACGACATCGAGGCTCTGGATGAGGACGCCGGCGAGGTCTCGCACAGCCGGCGCCTCACCGATCAGGCGGAGCGGGACCGTCGCCGAGATCGGCTTGGTCGTGTCCACCTGGTAGAAGTCCACATGGATCGGGTCACCCGTGCCGCCCTTGCGGGTCACCCCACGGAGGACGACGGGGCGCACCATCGGCTCCCCCTGGATAGCGAGGTCAAAGAGGCTGCGCACACCAGCGGCCTTGATCGTCCGTCCGAACTCACGTGCATCAAGTTCGATGGCCACCGAGGCGAGGCCCTTGCCGAACACGTTGGCCGGAAGCCGCCCGGCGCGCCGCAGCGTCGCCACCTTCTTGCCGATGACGGTGCGCTGCTCAGCCGGGATGGTTAGTCGTTCTGCCATTTGGGGACTCTCCTGCGGACACGCGCTGTACGTGCCTCGACGGACTACGTTAGCCGACTGCCGCGCACGGTCAACGCTCGGCCCACCGGCAAGGCGAAGCCGCCCGGGAGGGCGGCTTCGTCCGGTTCTCCGGGTCAGACCGTTCGTCAGGCTGTCTGCAGGGCCGCAACCTTGGCGCGGGCGCCCGGCTTATCGCTGTACCAGAGGACGTTGATCTCTTTGTACGCCGCCTGGTCGCCCGGGACATCGTCCTCGGCGAAGATCGCCGTTACCGGGCAGGCCGGTTCGCAGGCCCCACAGTCGATGCACTCATCGGGGTTGATGTAGAGCATCCGGTCGTCGCCCTCGTCAAAGTGGATGCAGTCCACCGGGCAGACTTCAACGCAAGCCTGATCCTGCACATCGATGCAGGGCGCCGTGATTGTGTACGTCATGCGAGGTCCCTTTCGTCCGTTAGTGGGATTGCCGATACCTGACCGGCGTCCAGAGGCCGGAATAGTACTATCCCGCCCCCGCAGTGGAAAGCTGCAAACCTACCGGCGCGCGGCCACAGGTTCGCCCGTCCGCATGTCGGCCGCGTAATAACGCCCCGCCTTGAGTTCCGCGATCAGTTCGGCCTCGTCCTTGATCTCCTTCTCGAAGCAGGTGGCCACCTTTCCGATGTCGCTGATAGCGTGCGAATCGGTACCGGCCGTCCCCGGCAGGGACATCATCGTCGCCAGGCGAATGGAGAACTCGTTCTCCTTATCGCTCCCCCGCCCGTTCAGCTCTTCGAGCGCCGCGACGTACTGGTAGGCCGGGTTACGGCTCGCCTTCTCGAGGGCCGAGTGGTACTCCTCGTCGTTGCGGCTGAACCAGGGCATCTGACGGCGGTAGGGGTGAGCTGCGACGAGCACCCCCTCGGAACGCTCCGCGTAGCTCGCCAGTTCGCGCGAGCGATGCATGCCGAACACGTAGCGGTCGATCCCGAAGGCGAGGATGTGGCCGTCGTCTGTGCTGATCTCCACCCCCGCGAGGACAAGGAAGTTGTGCTTCGCCCGGAGCTCCTCGATCGACTTCATGTCCCAGACCGTGTCGTGCTCCGTGAAGCAGATCGCATCGAGACCCGCCTGCTTGGCCCGGACGACGAGGTCGTCGGGGTTCAGGACACTGTCGTGGGAACGGGGCCAGGTGTGTGCGTGAAGGTCGATTAGCATCGTTGGCGGCCTTCACTATAGCCATGGCTCCCACCGGGCGGCAATTCGGGTTTGAGCGGCGGCCCCCGGTGCCTGTATCGTGGCCCCAACATCGGCGGAGGGACGAACTGTTGGCCGAGCGACGGGCCGCATCCGGGCTGGCCACCGCGAGCGCGGGCGAAGAGGCCGACTTCGACGCCTTCTATGGCCGCACCAGCAGCCGCGCCTATGGCCTCGCCGTCCGGATCGTCAGCGAGCCCGTCCGTGCATCGAAAGCCTGCGAGGCCGCCTATGCCCGGACATGGCGAGGCCCCAGTGGGGCGGCGGACTTGGAGCCAGCCCTTCTCCAACATGTGCGAGAAGAAGCGTTGCGGCTGGCCAGGGCAGACGCCGCGCCGGCCCCCGGACGATCAGATCGCGCCGATCCGGCGTATATCGAAGCAGCGGCCGTAAGCCGGGCGCTCGAAGCGGTGGAGCCCGTTGGCCGCCGCGCCGTTACGCTCGCACTCTTTGGCGGTGTTGGTGTGGCCACCATTGCCGAAATTATGGGTGAGCCGGCGGCGGTCGTGCGCCAGGCGTTGCGGGCGGCGTTGCTCAGCATCGGCGAAGTGACGCGGACCGAAGAGGAGACAGGTACATGAGCGCCGCTGGCAGCGTCCCAGAGCTTGACGCGCTACTCGACGAACTCAGCGAGGATGCTGGCGAGCGCGAACGCATGTCTCGAGCGCTTCGGCTCCTGGCTTACGCACCCGAACCGGTCGCGCCCCCAGGAGGGTTGCGCGAGCGTATCCTCGCCCGGATCAGCGAGGAGCCCCGTGCCCCCACCTTCGAAGTGGGGAACGACTACTTCGCCAGGGCGGCGGAGATGGAGTGGACCGAGCTGGCGCCGGGCATCGAAGTCAAGGTGCTCTTTCGCGACGCGGCGACGCGCGCCCGCACCACGCTGGTGCGCATGGGCCCGAATCTCGCCTTCCCGCCGCACGAGCACGACGTGATCGAGGACCTCTACCTGGTCAGCGGAGAGGCGTGGGTCGGGGAGGTCCGGATGGATGCGGGCGACTATTGCCGCGCCCCGGCCGGGACCGAACACCGCGATGTCCGCTCAGGCGCGGCGGGCGCGTTATCCATGGTCATCAGCCGCTGAAGGCGGCTGCCCCGAAGATCGGGGATCTCTCTATGGCGAGGTGTGGCGTTAATGCCCATGGTGAACACTCAAGACTATGGAACGCATCGAAACAATTGAAGCCCCGGCCTGTGCCCACGACTGGCGATACTACGTGGACACGCAGAGCAAAGCAGTGAGCGCACGGCGCTGCGAGCGCTGTGGCGAACGCCGCGTCATGGCGCGGCCCGCCGCCCAGTGCGAGCCCGCGGTACCGGCCCGCTAAGGGCTCTCAGCCCCGCTGCCCCCGCCGTTCGACCAGGTCGAGGCGGGCTTTGCGTTGGTTAGGCTCTTTGCCCTTGAACTTCGGCTGGTAGTCGCTCTTGCGCCCGGCCATCTGGGCCGCGTGCTGGCGGTCGTGACGATAGAACGACCGGAGCCACTGGAGCACGGTGAGTTTCCCGAAGATGGGGCTGACGGCCGTGCGGTCGAAGGCCTCGAGCGAGAGTCCGTCGATCAGCCCCGTCGTGTAGGCCCGCTCCAGCTCGAGGTTACGCAGGAGTTCCTCGACGGTGTGCCCGTTCGCCGCTTCGATGGGGATAGGCACCGGCTGCCAGGGGATGTTGGCAAGGTCAGCACCGTCTTCGGCCAGGGCCGCCCGCACCCAGGCGTCGTAGCTGCGCTCCATTTCGTGGAGGTGGGCGAGCTGTTCAAGGGCCGTCCACTGCTCCTCTCCCTCGGCGTCGGTGGGCACGCGCAAGCAGTCCTCCGCGCTCAGTGAGCGGGCGGTGGCGATGAGGTTCGCCCGCTCCTCGGCCGTCTTCGTCTTTAGTTCGTGGACCTGTTCAACCGTGGCCATGCTCTCCTCCCCGGAAACGGGCGCGAATGCGTTTGACTCCCTGCCACGCGCCATAGGGCAGCGCCCCGATCAGGGCGATGCCGATGATGACGGCGCCGTAGAGCCCACCGAAGGCGAAGCTCACGAGCCAGTCGAGGATAGCCATCGTCAGCCGCCCGCGCGCGCCGCGATGTCTTCGCGGATGGTCTTCAGCGAGTCACGGTCCAATTCGAGGACGTGCTTGGCGACGGCCCGGTAGGTCCAGCCGCCCGGTGCCGTCTCGCTGTTGTACTGTTCGTCCGTCATCCCGAGGAACGAACCGATGAACCGGGCCCGGGCGGCCAGCCACTCGGCCGCGAGCCGCTCCAGCGGGGGCGCCGTCGCCCGCGCCTCGTAGCGTCCTTCGAACACCTGCCCGGCGTGGATCGTCTCGTGGTCGATGTCGTTCGTGAGCAGCGCCCAGAGGTCCTTCCCCTGCGCGCAGGTATGCGACGACGGCAGGACCACCTCGTCATCGGGCAGGGACAAGAGGTAGTCGATCATCTCCTGGGTGGATTCGAGCAGTTCGCGGACGGAACCTCGCACCGTTGCAGCCATGGCACACCTCCAGCCCCGTAGTCTAGATCACCGGGAGGCCTGCCATGGGCTGGTAGAGTAGAGGCCATGCGCAAACTCTTCGGCGGCACGGGCGGGCCACGCTTCGCGGCGGACTGGCTGATCGTCGGCCTCGGCAACCCGGGGGAGGAGTACGCCCGCAACCGCCACAACCTCGGCTTCTGGGTGGTCAACGACCTCGCGAAACGCTCCGGCACGCAGCCGAAGGTGGCCGGCAGCACGATGCTCATCGGCGTCGGCAACCTCGCCGGGGCGGCCGTGGCGCTCGTCAAGCCCAGGACCTACGTAAACGTCAGCGGCAAAGCCGTCCTCCAGGCCCAACAGTGGACCGGCTGCGATACCGGCCACACCATCGTCGTCTACGACGAACTGGATATGGCGGTGGGCGCCCTGCGCATCCGTGCCGGTGGCGGCAGCGGCGGCCACAACGGCCTCAAGAGCATCACCAGCAGCGTGGGCGCGAACTTCATCCGCGTCCGGGTCGGCATCGGCCGGCCCCAGCACAACGGCGAGCCGTCCTGGGACCCGGAAGTCGTCGCCGCCTACGTCCTCGGGAACCCGGCGGGCGAGGAACGGACCCTGCTGGAAGAAACGGCCCGGGCGGCCGCGGACGCGGTGGAGGCGGTCATCAGCGAGGGCGCCGAGGCGGCCGGCAGCAAGTTCAACCGGAAATAGGGTCGCGCGAAGCCGCTCTCGCAACCGGCTCACCGGCGTCTCGTGCCCGGTAGGACTCGCCTTCTCGGGAACGTCACGAGAAAGACGGCACCGCCAGCGGCCGCAAGTACCCCACCAGCGAGGCTAAGGTACGAATCCGGCCCGCGGGAGGCCGCTACCCGGGTATCGACTGTGCCCGTGACCGGCGGCCCGACCTCGTAGGTGAGGCGCGCCACGGCGTAGTCGTACTGTTCGCCGCCCGGCTCGTAACCAAGGAACGCGTTCGCCAGCCGGTTCATGCGGTAATAGCCGCGGTCATCTCTATACAGCGCCGCGATGATGTAGAGGCCGGTGGGGTCCTCGTCGAACGAGCCGCATGCCCCCGACCCTCCGTACCAGCGCAATTGGCGCTCCCCTGTTCTCACTTCCAGGCTCGTGGCATCAATCATTGCGAAGCCTGGAAGGACTTCCCCCTTGAACACCCGCTCGACATCAACGGTCACGCTTATCGGCGTGAACATACCAAAACGCTCGTAATCGGGCGCCGGTTCCCAGGCGAGGATGCGACCCTCCACAATCAGATCGGCGTTCGGCATGATTGCCGCGCAGTCCGGACCACAGCTGCAGGCGTAAACTTCGCCACCACCAGGTACCCGGACGCCCAATGCAACGGCGGCGACGAACATCCCGGAAACCAACAGCAATCGAGTAATGCCCATGCCGCATCCTCCCGTTGCCAGTTCCAACGCACGGGTCAACCGGAATGTTCCGCCAGTGGCCGCTCACACACCCGCTTCGCCCGGCCGTCCACCCCTTGTCCACCCGCCAGACCCCCGTTGTCACCTGATTGTTTCCGCACTGGCCACCGGACCGTCCCACAATAAGAACTGTCAGCGGACACGACAGCTACTCCGGTCATCCAGCGAGTCACGAACAAGCCGCACGGTTCCTACCCCGTGCGGCTTTTTCGTGTCACGAATGCCGGGAGGCGGTCAGCGGACCCACGCACCAGGGTGAACCGCTCGACATCGAGCAGTGCCCCCACGATTCCCGGCGGGAACAGCGCCTCCGCGTCTCCCCCCGGGAGCTGCGAACGATGGGCGCGGATCGCGGCTAGCTTCGCCTCCCGCACGCCGCTGATATCGACCTCCAGGTCGAATGCCTCCCTGCCGATGTCGCGCGCGGGCGGGTCCGGCGGGAATCCCATCATGCCGATGCACTTCTCGTACTGGGGGAGAAAGAGCCCGCGCGGGAACGCCGCCGTCAGCCAGGCCGGCCCCCCCGCCCCGCCGGCGCCGCCCGCGCTAAGCGCCTCCGCCGTCCAACGGTAGAGCGCCGTGTGGTCAGGATGGCCGTAGGCGCCGTCGGCCCCGAGCGAGAGCACCGCATCGGGTCCAATCTCCGCGAACAACGCGGAAATCCGGTCAGCCTGCGAGGGCAGGGCCGCCAGGCCGCCATCGGGCAGCCCCCAGCAGCGCGGTGGCAGGGCACCGAGCACATTGCAGCTCGCGGCAAGCTCGGCCATCCGCGCTAAGGCGACACTGGCGCCATCCGTGGGCCCACCGTCGTGCCGCTTCCCCTTCTCCCCGGCCGATGCACACTCGACCCGGCAGTCCCAGCCCGCGCGCGAGAGCAGGCGCAGGGTGCCAGCGAAGCTGTAGGCCTCATCGTCGGGGTGTGGCAGCAGGGCAAGGGCGGCGGGCACCCGCTCAATCTACCCGCCGCTCGGGCCACCGGTCAGCCCGGCTGGCCGAGGCTGAAACGGCCGCGCGGGCCCGGCACCCCCTGGGCGAGCGCTCGGTGCGCCTTCAGACCCGGAACCACTCCTCGTCCGGGAGGAGGATGAGCCGCTGGTTGCGGAGGTCCGGTTCGATCCCCATGAACTCGAGCGGTTCGACGCCCAGGAGCGGGTTCGTGCCGTCGTCCAGCTCGACGCACTCCACCGTGAC
>JBJXGC010000236.1:0-2568 GCA_046154545.1 Dehalococcoidia bacterium
CTCCATCGCCTGTCTTTGCGTCCGGCGCGCGGAGGCGGCCCACACCAGGCCGACGGATTGCCGCCGGTGCGGTACACTCCGGCGGCTATACCACAACACGGAGTACCTACCTATGGTCGACAACGTCCTGGTCATGTCCGACGAGACGAAGGAGCGCTGCGCCTACGTCAAAGACTTCATGGAGAAGCACATCTACCCGAACGAGCGTCTCCTCTCCCGGGACACTGAGGAGTCGCGGACGCTCATGAAGGAGCTGCGCACGATCAACAAGTCGAAGGGCTACTGGGCGCCACACCTGCCGAAAGAGGCGGGCGGCATGGGCATCGGCTTCCTCACCTACGCCTACATGAACGAAATCATCGGCAGCAGCCTGGTCGCCTCCCCGGCCTTCGGCTCACAGGCGCCGGACTCGGGCAACGCCGAGATCCTCCACCAGTACGGCTCTCCTGAGATCAAGGAGCGCTTCCTCAAGCCGCTCGTCGCCGGCGACGTCCGCTCCTGCTTCTCGATGACCGAGCCGGCCGTCTCGGGCGCCGACCCGACCGGCCTCCAGACCACGGCCGTGCGCGAAGGCGACGAGTGGGTCATCCAGGGCCGCAAGTGGTTCAGCTCAGGCGCCATCGGCGCGGCCTTCGCCGTCGTCATGTGCGTGACCGACCCGGACCAGCCACCCCACAACCGGATGAGCCAGATCGTCGTCCCGACGGACACGCCGGGCTTCAAGATCGAGCGCATCGTCGAGGTCTGGGGCGAAGAAGACGCGAACCACCCGGTCGTCCACTACGACAACGTGCGGGTGCCGGTGACGAACCTGCTTGGCCCGCAAGGGGCGGGCTTCAAGCTCTCCCAGAAGCGGCTTGGGCCAGGGCGCATCCACCACTGCATGCGCTCTCTCGGACAGGCTCAGCGGGCCTTCGACCTGATGTGCACCCGGGCCCTCAACCGCTCGGCCTTCGGCAGCACACTCTCGGAGAAGCAGACGGTCCAGAACTGGATCGCCGACTCGCTGGTCAACATCCAGGCAGCCCGGCTCCTGACCATGCAGGCCGCGCAGAAGATCGACTCCGGCGATGAGGCCCGCGTCGAAGTCTCGATGATCAAGTTCTTCGTCGTGAACGTGACCTGCGAAGTGATCGACAAGGCGATGCAGGTCCACGGCGCCATGGGCGTGACCACGGACGTGCCGCTGCAGGCGATGTGGAAGGCCGCCCGCACGCTCCGCATCGCCGACGGCCCGGACGAGGTGCACCGCATGGTCGTCTCCCGCGCCGCCCTCCGGAAGTACCGGAACGGCGAGACCTGGGACTTCCAGAGCTTCTAGGCCGTTGGCCGTCAGCCGTCAGGCACGAATCAGGCAGGGAGGCCGGCAAGAGCCGGCCTCCTCTGCATACGAAGCCCTCGTCCCGCGGTAGTGGCGACCCACCGCGGTCGCGGGTGTCCGTGTAATGTCGGGCGCGTCGGCCGGCATCCCCCCTCCGCCGTCCGGCCGCCTCCCTGGTCGTGCCGCCCGTACGCCTGGAGTGTGTGCGAGAGCCCGCGACCGCTGTGGGTCGCACCTACCGGCGGCGAGCCCCAGCGGTGGTAGAATTCGGGCCACCTACGAGGCACGCCCTTGGACGAGATGCACGCGACTGAACGACCAACCGGTATCGTGACCTTCCTCTTCACGGATATCGAGGGTTCGACCGGGCGCTGGGAGGCGCAGACCGCGGAGATGCAGACGGCCCTCGCCCGCCACGACGACACCTTGCGGGCGGCGATCGAAGCGCACGGCGGCTGGCTCTTCAAGCACACCGGCGACGGCGTCCTCGCCGCCTTCTCTTCGCCAAACGGGGCCGTCCAGGCGGCGATCGAAGCCCAGCGCACGCTTGACCTGCCCGTACGCATGGGCATCGCCACGGGCGAGGCCGAGCTGCGCGGCGACGACTACTTCGGCCCGACCCTGAACCGCGCGGCCCGCGTGATGGCCGCTGGCCACGGCGGACAGGTCCTCCTCGCCAACTCCACGGCGGCGCTGGTGACCGCCGTTGACCTCCTCGACCTGGGCGAGCGGCGCCTGCGCGACCTCTCCGTCCCGCAACGCATCTTCCAGGTGTGCGCGGAGGGACTGCGCGAGGAGTTCCCGCCCCTCCGCACGGTCGATACCACGCCGGGCAACCTCCGCCCACAGGCCACCAGCTTCATTGGACGCGAAGAGGAACTGGCCGAACTCGTCGAAGCGGTGCGGGCACACCGGCTCGTCACGTTGACCGGCGTGGGCGGCGTCGGCAAGACCCGGCTGGCGTTGCAGGTCGCCGCTGAGCTGGTGCCGGACTTCCCCGAGGGCGTTTTCGTCGTCGAACTCGCCTCGGTCGGCGACCCCGCCGTCGTCCCCGATGCCGTCGCGAGCGCCCTCGGGATCGTCCAGCAGCCTCGCAAGTCGGTCGCTGAAAGCGTCGCCGAGGCGCTGGCCGGCCGCTACCGGCTGCTCGTCCTCGACAACTGCGAGCACGTGCTCGATGCGGCCGCGAACATCGTCGAGGCGATCTTCGAACGCTCCAGGACGGTGAAAGTGCTGGCGACGAGCCG
>JBJXGC010000245.1:0-18058 GCA_046154545.1 Dehalococcoidia bacterium
TGCCGCCGTCCATAATCCAGCCCGTGAAGTCCTCCTCTTCCGTGAAGACCTTGCCTTCCGCCGCGTGGAGCTCGATCTCGTGGAAGATGTGGTAGCCGACATCCTCCGTCTTGCCGATGGCGTTGAAGAACGGGAGCAAACCAAACCAGTTCGAGACAAGGACGAAGAGGAAGATCGTCGCGATGACGGAGAAGAAACGCCGCCCCTTCGTCTCACCCGCGATGTTCTCGACCTGGTCGATGATGAAGCTGATAGCCGCCTCAAGGAAGTTCTGGAGGCCGCCGGGCATCATCTTCATCGAACGCGTGGCGATCAGGCTGAGGATGACCAGGAACGCCATCACCATCCATGCCGTCAGCATCGTATTCGTGATGTTCAGCGGCCCTATCGCCCAGAGCTTTTCGGCCGGGACGATAATCTCGGGCTGAGGACCTTTGGCAACGGCGAGGCCCACGCCCATCAGGACGAGGACCAGGAGCGCGATACCGCCGACCTTCACGAGTTTCAACTATCACTTCTTCCCGGCGGATCTCCGCCGAAGCGCCGCAGGAACTGCATCAGCATCCGGAAGCCGCCAATCATGGCGACCACGAGGCCGAGGACAATACCCGACACTGTGCATATGGGCTCAAGACCGGTCGCGGAGTCGGCCCAACGGCCGAGCAGGACTCCAGCGATGATGGCGGTCGCGAAGAACCAACCGATCCCGAGCAGGTAGGCCGTTGAACCAGCCCAACCACCCACGATCGCCTCCTCCGGCGCCCGGGCTCCAGACCAGCGGCATTATCAGGCGATTGTGATGAATTGCGCAAGCGGTCCGGGCCTTCCTGGCGAGAATTCTTGTCGTAGCCTACCGCCCGCCGGACATCCTCGCCCTGCGCCCTACAAGAATTCCACAGCCCCCGAGTCCAGACTGTAACAAGCGCCGACGACCAACAGCTCTTTGGCAGCAATCTTCTCGGAGAGTATTGGGCTCTTCAGCAACAGCGCCACCGCCTGCCGTGTCGTCTCACGAACGGCGTTGTCGATATGGTCTCCGGGCTTCCCGGCCGTCGCATCCACCGCTGGCTTGATCGCCGCCACGAGTTTGCCAATCTCTCCCGGCGCCGATGTGGCTTTCGCCTCGACTGCCTCCACCGTCGCAACCACGGCGCCGCAGCGCTGATGCCCCATCACGACGACGAGCGGGATCTTGAACTCTTCGACGCCGAACTCGATGCTCCCGATGCTGTCATCATTGGCGATGCCGGCGGCGACACGGGCCGTGAAGAGGTCCCCAAGGCCCTGGTCGAAGACGACCTCCGGGGGTACGCGGGAGTCAACACAGCTCAGGATCGCGGCGAACGGCTTCTGGCCCTTCGCCACCTCTACCCGCCGCGCTTCGTCCTGGCCCGTGTGTGTCGCGGTGGTGACAAAGCGCTTGTTCCCCTCTTTCAGCCGTTCGAGCGCCTCACCGGGCTCTTTGGGCGGAGGCTGGAGCGTACTCACCTGCTCTTTGGGGTCAGAGGCACAGCTCGCGAGCAGGCCGCCGAGCGGCAGGGCCAGTCCGGCCAGGGAAATGCCCTGGAGCAGTTTGCGCCGGCTCATCGGCGGGCGTGATCCAATCGTGCGTGCAGTCATAACTACCCCTCAAAAACAGTTGCTGGTGGCGGAATTTCAGTATGGGGTGCCCCCCGCGCCCGGGCAATGCGCCGCTGCCGGGGCGGGGCAGGCGGCTCCACCTGCCCTTACTTGCGTTTGTCGAAGTCCGAGAGGTCGAGGCCTTCGATGAAGTCTTTAAACGCGCCCAGCCGTTCGAGTTCGCCGGGGTCGATGGGCCTGCCGAGGCCCTCGCCTTCGCCCTGGGGCTGGCCTTCCTCGTCGAGCACGACACCGGCCCGGTCGAGGACCGTGTCCTCAGCGAAGATCGGCGCCTCAACGCGCACGGCCAGCGCGATGGCGTCGGAGGGGCGAGAGTCGATCTCCAGCGTCGTGCCGTTCACATCGAGCACGATCCGGGCGAAGAACGTGTCGTTCGAAAGGTCGTTCACGAGGATGTAGAGGACCCGCGCGCCGAGCTGCTCGATCGTGTTGCGCAGCAGGTCGTGCGTCAGGGGCCGGGCGACGGCTACATCCTGGAGCCGGACGGCGATCGCGTCGGCTTCGGCCGGGCCAATCCAGATGGGCAAATAGCGGTCAGCGTCCTTCTCCCGAAGGACCACTACCCGCTGATAGTTCATCAAACTGAGCCGGATACTCTGGATGCTGAGCTCTTTCACCGGAGCAGCCTCCTCTCCAACCTCAACCGATGATAGGAGCGGCCCGATCGGCGAGTCAATGAGGAGTGTGGGCCACGGCCCCGCCGCGGAGATGCGGGGCCCGCAGGTTCGCCACCGCCGCAGCCCCGATCAGGATGGCGACGATCGCCATGACCGGCGTCACGCCCACCGCGTCGGCCAGGAGGCCGGCGCCGATCACGGGGACTGACGAGGCGACCGCCGCCATCGCGTTCTGGGTGGCGCCCACCCGGCCCTGGAGCTGGAGCGGGACCCGGTGATTGATCACCGTCTGCGCAGCGACGTTGACGATGGCGAACGCGAACCCGGCCGGGAACATGATCGCCATCGCAAGCACTCCCCCACGGTCGAAGTTCCCGATGTTCACCTGGTCGAGCCAGGCGAACATCCCGTACCCGCTGAGGAAGCTCGCCTCATCGTTCACAAACGTGAGGGCGCCAAGACAGACGACGAAGACTCCGAACCCCCCCGAGCTGAGGAGCGCGTGTGGCACCCGGTGGGCGAGCGCGCCCGCGACTCGCAGCCCGAGGGCGACGCCGAAGACGGCCGGGATGAGGACGATGGCGCCGAGGTCGAAAGGAAGCCCGAGGGTATCGGAGATGTACTTCGGGATGAGCCCCCCGAGGATGATGAGCGTGGCGCCGAGCAGGGTCAGCTCGACGGCGGCCTGCATCACCGCCGGGTCCGCTCGCATCGCCCGCCAGCCGGCCGCCCACCATCGTCCCTCCGCGCCACCGCCGACCACCTGCGGGCGTTCGACACCGCGAACGCGACCGATCGCCGGGGCCACGCCCGCGGCGATGAGGAACAGGACGAGGGCGATGCCGAAAAGCACCTGGGGACTATCGAAGAGCCGGAGCACGACCGGGGTGAGCACGCCGAGCCCCAGGATCTGGGCCGCCCCGCCCACGGCCTGGCCGATCGCGTTCGCCTGGGCGAGCTCGTGACGCTCGACGATCAGCGGCTGGATCGCGCCCTCCGCGAGCGCCGCGAACTGCTGGGCGGTGGCCAGGGCCACAGCCACGAGATAGAGCGAGGCCGTACTTGACGCGCCCTGGACCACCAGCAGACAAACGCCCGCCCTGGCCAGGTTTCCGAGGAAGACCAGGAGACGCTTCGGGAGGACGTCAGCGGCGGACCCTGCGACGATGCCCGCCAGCGTCGAAGGCACGACGAGGGCGAGCACCATCAGGCTGCTCATGAAGGCGAGGCCCGTTTCATCGACGATCAGCAGGACCAGGGCGAAGTTCACCGCGTTCTGGGCCACGCGCGAAAAGAAACGCGTGTAACAGAACATCCGGAACGGCCGCTGCTGGCCAAGGCCAGGCGGGCGCGGATTAGCTGGCGGCTGCGGAGACGAGGTTGCGCGCACGTGCTTCGAAGCGGCGCCGTTCGACCATGACCCGGCGGCCGCACGTCAGACACTCTATCCCAATATCGGCGCCCGTGCGGTACACACGGAACTCCCAACCGCCGCAGGGATGCTTGCGGCGCATGCGGTAGACCTCACCGGTGTTGACCTCCGGGACGCCGCTCACCGGGAACCACCCTGGGCCGCCGCGAGCTCGTCCCGGAGGGCCATGGCAGCACGGCCCGCGGCCTCGGCGAAGTCCGGGCCATCGCTTGCGTAGAGGATGGCGCGTGAGGAGTTCACCACGATCGAACCAGGGAGGCCGCCTGCCGCCTCCACCACGGCGCGCGGGTCACCACCCTGGGCGCCTACACCGGGCACGAGCAGCGACGCCTGGGGCACGAGTTCCCGTACGCGGCGGAGTTCGGCCGGCGCCGTCGCCCCGACGACGAGGCCGACATTCGGCGACCAGGCGGTGGCCGCGATGGCAACCTCCTCGAACAGGAGACGCCCGTTGGCCAGGGGCTGCTCCTGGAATTCGCGCGAGGAGGGGTTGGACGTGCGGCAGAGCACGTACACCCCCTTGCCCTCGTAGGCGAAGAAGGGCGCGACGGCATCCACGCCCTGGTACCCGTTCACGGTGACCGCATCGAAGCCCCAGACCTCGAACATCGCCCGCGCGTAGGCCTCGGCTGTGTTGCCCATGTCACCGCGCTTGACGTCGCCGATGACCGGCACGCCTGCGTCCTTCGCCGCCGTGAGCGTGGTCTCGAGCTGGCGAAGGCCAGGGATGCCGAACTGCTCGTAGAAGGCGATGTTTGGCTTGTAGCAGGCCACGTACGGGGCCGTGGCCCGGATGATCGCCCGGTTGAAGGCGCCGATCTCCTCCACCTTGTGCTTTCGGAAGTCCGGGTCGAGGCCGACGCAGACGAGCGACCCGGCCGCCCTGCTGCGGGCCCCCAGCGCCTCGAAATAGTTCATGCGGGCGAGCCCTCCCTCGCCGGGGCGAAGCCGAGCCGCTCCATCGCGGCCCGGAACGACTGCCGGTCGCCGCTGACGATGAGGTCGAGTTCCCCCTCGGCGCCCTCTGGCGCCCGTAACGCCTCGTCGTCGAGGACCTGGACGGCCCGCCGGGCGACAGCCTCACTGGTATCGACCAGCGCCAGGCCGGGGAAGTCGGCCTGGATGGCCTCCGCGAGGAAGTGGTAATGCGTGCACCCGAGGACGACCGTGTCGGCTCCCTTCGCGACCGCACCGCTGAGCCGCTCGCGGAGGATCTCCCGGGCGGCCGCGGTCCCGGCCTCACCGCGCTCGACCAGCTCGGCGAGCCCTTCGCCGGGCACGGTCAGGACACGTGTACTCCGGCCAAACTCCTCCGCCACCCGGGCATAGAGGTCACCGTCGAAGGTCCCATCGGTCGCAAGGATAGCGACGACGCCACTCTCGGACTTCGTCGCAGCGGGCTTGAGCCCCGGCACCATCCCCACAAACGGGGTGTCGAACATCTCCCGGAGGTCGCTGATGGCGGCCGCCGAGGCCGTATTGCACGCGACCACGACGAGCTTCACGTCGCTCGCCAGCAGGCGGTGGACGATCGCGAAGGCCCGTTTCCGCACTTCCGCCGCCGGCCGCGGCCCGTACGGAAAGTAGGCCGTATCGGCGAAATAGATGACCCGCTCGGCCGGCGCGAGGCGCCGGAACTCCCGCAGCACACTCAGCCCGCCAACCCCGGAGTCGAACATCCCGACGGGCCGTGCGTCCATGGCCAAAAGCATAGCATCGCCCCCGGGCAGACGCCGCCCGGCACGACCGATGGGAGGCCCGCCAGTAGACTCCGCCGGTGCTCACCCGTATCGACGTGGCCGTCCTGCCTTCTGAAGCGCCCCTGATAACCTCGGACGCCTGCATCGTGGTCGATGTCCTCCGCGCCACGACGACCATCGCCGTGCTCTTCGCCCGCGGCCTCGAGCGGCTCTCTGTCGTCGATGACATCGCTCGCGCGAGGCTCATCGCCGCCCAGGCCGGGGCGCTCCTCATGGGTGAAGTGGACGGACTGCCCCCGGCCGGATTCGACCACGGGAATTCGCCCGTCGAGGCCGCCGCCCTCAACCTCGCGGGTAAGGCGGCGGTGCTCTTCACGACCAATGGGACGACAGCGCTCTGTGCCATACCACCGGGCGCCGTCACCTATGCGGGCGCACTGGCCAACGCCAGCGCGCTCGCGCGGGCGGTAGCCGCGGGCCACACACACGTGACCATCGTCTGCGCCGGGAACGCCCGGGCCCGGGCCTTCGCGCTCGAGGATTTCGCGGCGGCCGGTGCCCTCGTGCGCGCACTCCTCGAAGTCGCCCCGTCAGCCGTGCTCGGGGACGCCGCGAGCCTCGCCGCCCGCACGCCAGTCGAAGCGATCGCCGCCAGCGAGCACGCCCGGCGGCTCGAGGGGATAGGCCTGGGCGAGGATGTCGCATTCTGTGGACGCCTGGACACTGCCGCGTGTGTCCCTCGGGTGGTGGCGTCCGGCCCCGGCTACGCGCTCCTGAAGGACGCCACCGGGCGCCCCTGAACACCCCCTGAATGCCCGCTAACGCGCCTCTTCCCAGCGCCGCTCGAGTTCGGCGATGACGGCCGGGTCCGGTTCGCGGCCAGCATAGCGGGCCTGCTCAAAGGCCGCCGTAATCTCGTCCGTCACCGGCTTCCCCGTCACGGTCTTGAGCCGGGGCGCGTACTCCTCGGGGGTCTCGCCCGGCTTGCGGGGCGCCCCCTGGCTTTCGGCCCCGGCCAGCACGGCGGCGTAGAGCCGGATCGCCGCCGACGCCGGGATGTCGCGCTTCCGGCCACCGTGGCGCCCAAAGGAGTGGAGCAGGTTGGCCATATCCTCTCGGAACACCCCCGTGATCGAAACGGCTTCGCCATCCGCCCGGCGCCGGGCGCTCCGCGAACGCAGGCGCGTCAGCCAGCGGAACAGAAGCAGCAGCGCACCCGCGAAGACGAGCAGGGCCAGCGCCCGGAAGCCGTACCCGGCCGCCGCCGACGGACTGGTGCCATCGTCGGCCTCCTTTCCGTTCGCCGCGTCCCGCGTCTCGGTGACCGTGTCCCCCAGCTCCAGGAAGGCCTGCGGCGGCTGGCCGTCAAAAAGCAGCCGGAAGAGCTGCTCGATCAGCCACGCAGGTGGATACAGGATCGCGAACAGCACGGCGTTCACCGCCGTGCCCAGCGGCGGCCCAATGATCGGCCCAACGACGCCGAACACCAGCCAGAAGACCACCACGCAGGCCACGGTCGCGCCAACGGTGCCCGCCACCAGCACCGAGGTTGTGCCGCCCGCGCGCAGGTTGCCGATGGTCGCCCCGCTCAGGGAGAGCTGGGCACCGGCAAGGGAGATGAGGGCGACGGCGTAGTAGGCGGCCCCCGCCCGGGCGACCTCGCCCGTCCGGCTGGTATAGACCGCCAGGACCAGGCAGGCGGTCACGGCGATGAACGGCAGGCCCACGCTCTTCGCCAGCCCTTCGAGCTCGACCTCGTTCGTGGCCCTCAGCGTGGTCCGCACCCAGAGCCCCGTCAGGAGGAGGAAGCCCAGGAGGATCGGCGTGCTCCCCCGGAGCGTCCCCTCGGCGCTGCGGACGAAGTTCGCCGCCCAGGAGAGGTCCCAGAAGGCGACATCGCCGTGGAACTCGATCCGCAGGATGCCGAAGATGACGATGAACGAGACGGCCGCCGTCACCAGCCTCGCCCACCGTTCCGGGACGCCGCCGAACTCGATCGCGCGCGGCAGCGTGAACGCCGCAAGCCCGGCGGCGATGAAGAAGACCGCACCGATCGCCTGCTGGGCTCCCTCGTCATGCCCGGCCGCGAACAGCTCAGCCAGCACGTAGACGGCCAGCGCCTCGCTCACGATTGCCGCCAGGATTGCCGCGGACGCGATCATGCCATCGGCCTCGTACGCTCGAAGGCGCGCCCCACCGACTGCACCGGGATCCCCCGGGGGAGGACGTCCATCGCCCGCGCCGAGGTCGCGAGCACGAACACCCGGTGCCCCTCCTCGTGGAGGCGGACGATAACGCCCGCGAGTGCCTCGGGAATGAGCGAGGCCACAAGCACGATCGTCGATCCCGCGGGCAGGCGGCTCGTCTCGCGGAAGAGGGTGCCCGCGAGGTCACCCATGGTGAGTGGCTGGATCACCGCCAGCGCCTCCATGATTCGGGTGAGCTGCTCCGGCGACCGGGACGGCGGCAGCCTGATCGGCCGGTCGGCGTTCGGGAAGGCCCCGTTCGCCAGCAGTCCCACCGCGTACCTCGCCCCGGCCGCCCACACCGCGATCGACGCCGCCGTCGAGACCGCCCGTTCCAGTTCGTCCTTGAGGTAGCCTTCCCAGGCGTGCTGCATCGTGTCGATGTTCAGGCAGACGTAGAGCTGCTGTGTCGCCGACGGCTCATAGACGCGCGAGGTCAGCTCGCCACTGCGCGCCGTCGCCTTCCAGTCGATCCGTTTCATCGGGTCCCCGGGCCGATACTCACGCAGCCCGGCGATCCGTAGCGGGTCCTCGAAGACCCGGCTGCCGCCCTTCCGTTCACCGAAAGGCCGGTCGGCGGGCAGCCCCAGTTCGTCGAGCGTGAAGACGCGGGGATAGACCGTGAGCTGGCGCTCGTGCCCGACCTCCTGCGATTTCGGAAAGATCCCGAAGAGGTCCGCCGAGCGGACGGTGGTGGGCCCAATCTGATGGAAGCCACGCTCCGATGCCCGGACCTCAAACTGCCAGGTGCGGCCTTCGTACCATCCCATGGCGCCGCGCCGGGTGAGCCAGCTCGCGCCCGGCACGGCCGCCGAGGCGAGCGCCTCTCCCTCGACGCGGAGGGAGTCGGCGAGGGCCATCCGCCACTCGTACCAGGGGAGGGGCAGCAATTTGCGGTTCTGCATCGTGACGGTCAGGGTGAGCGGGTCGCCGATCGATGTGTGGTGCTCGGAGAGCGATGGCTCCAGCGTCACCCGCGAAAACAGGTGGCGGCTCCAATACCGGCTCACCGCCCCAACCAGGATGACGACGAACCCGACGCCCGTAATCACCGGTTCGCCGGCGGCGAAGCCGATGAAGGCGAGGGCGACACCGACCAGCAGCCAGGCGTCACGAAATGGCATAACAGTCCCGCCGCCGCCCGGCCCTCAACGTCCCTTCGCTCCCCATCTCAACCTTCCACAGGCACCGGGACGCGCTCCAGGATGTCCCGGAGCAGCTCTCCAGCCTCGCGGCCGCGGAGCCGGGCCTGGGTGGAGAGGATGAGCCGGTGGGGCAGGACGTGCGGCGCCATCGCCTTCACATCGTCCGGCAGGACGTAGTCCCGGCCGTTGATCGCCGCGTGGGCACGCGACGCGCGGAAGAGCGCGAGACTCGCACGTGGGCTGGCGCCGAGTTCGAACGTACCGTCTTCACGCGTGGCCCTCACGATGCGCACCGCATAACGGCGGACCGACGGATCGACGTGGAGCTGCCCGAGAGCGCTCGTGAGGCGCAACAGCTCCTCCGCCTCGATGACCGCCCCAACATCGTCCATCGGGCTCGACGATTCGAACCGTTGGAGGATCTCGTCCTCCCCGTCCTCGTCCGGGTAGCCAAGCTTCAGCCGCAGAAGGAAGCGGTCGAGCTGGGCCTCGGGTAGCGGGAACGTGCCTTCCAACTCCACCGGGTTCTGCGTCGCAATGACGAGGAACGGGCGCGGCAGCCGGATCGTCACGCCTTCCACCGTGAGCTGGCGCTCCTCCATCGCTTCGAGGAGGGCCGCCTGCGTGCGGGGCGTCGCCCGGTTGATCTCGTCCGCGAGGACGACCTGGGCGACCAGCGGGCCTTCGCGGAAGACGAAGTCCCCCTCCTTCTGGTTGAAGTAGTTGATCCCCGTGATATCCGCGGGCATCAGGTCCGGCGTGAACTGGATCCGGCGGAAGCTGCAACCGAGCGAGCGGGCGATGGCGCGGGCGAGCGTCGTCTTGCCCGTGCCCGGCACATCATCAAGGAGGATGTGGCCTTCACAGAGGAGGGCGACGAGGGCGAGCCGGACGACCTCCGGCTTGCCGACGATGACTCGCTCGACACTCGCCTGGAGGCGGTCGGCGGTTTCACGGATGAAAGAGACGTCCTGAGGCGTGAGGCGACCTGGCATGCCCCGGATGCTACGCGGGCCGGGCCGATCGGGCGAGCCGCGAACGGCTTATGATGCGCGCGGGCCGGTGGTCTCCGGCCGGGAGGACTGGCATGGACTACGAAAATCTCCTGGTGGAACGCCGGGGGGCCGAACAGGGCATCCTCTGGCTTACGTTGAACCGTCCGGAGAAGCTGAACGCCCTGAGCATGGCCCTCTTCGCCGAACTCGAAGACGTCTTCCGTACGGCCCGAAAAGACCGGAGCATCCGCTGCGTTGTCATCACCGGCGCCGGACGCGGGTTCTGTGCCGGCGCCGACTTCAGCGGCAGTGCGGCCGCCAGCCGCGAGGGTACGCCCGCGCCCGATGCGCTGGACCTCGAAGGGGCACGCCTCCACTTCCGCGGCGAGAGCGAGGCCTACCTCGCGCTCCGCCGGCTGGACGTCCCGGTCATCGCCTCGGTCAACGGTGTCTGCGTCGGCGCCGGCTTCGACATGGTGGCCCACTGTGACATGGCCGTCGCTTCGACGGCCGCCCGCTTCCAGGTCGCCTACGTGAAGCGCGGCCTCTTCGCCGACCTCGGTGGCTTCTGGAGCCTGCCCCGCGTGATCGGCTGGCGAAAGGCGATGGAGATGATGATGACCGGCCGCTTTATGTCGGCCGAAGAGGCGCACGGCGCCGGCCTGACGAACTACCTGGTGCCCCCGGACGAACTGGAGGCGAAGACGATGGAACTCGCCCTGGCCGTCGAGGCTGGCCCACCGATCGGCCAGAAACTCGGCAAGATGCTCGCCTACCGGACGGCGAACCTCGACTTCGAGACCGCCCTCGAACTCTCCGGCACGGCCCTCAGCGTCACCGGCCCCTCCGAGGACCGGCGCGAGGGCGTCCGCGCCTTCGCCGAGAAACGCGAGCCGCGCTTCACCGGACGGTAGACACGGGACGAGGATCTGCACCATGACCAACGAAAAGACGATGCGAGCGGCCGTCCGCACCACCTACGGATCGCCTGACACCGTGCGAATCGAGCAACGCGAGCGGCCCGTGCCCGGCGGCGGCGAACTGCTCGTCCGTGTCCGCGCCACCACCGTCAACCGCACAGATTGCGGTTACCGGGCCGGGAAGCCGCTGGTCATCCGCCTCTTCAGCGGATTCCCACGCCCGAAGGTGCCCGTGCTCGGCACCGAATTCGCCGGCGAAGTTGAGGCCGTGGGCGCCAACGTCACAACGTTCACTGTCGGCGACCGGGTCTGCGGGTACTGCGAAGGCACATTCGGCGCGCATGCCGAATACATGACCGTGACGGCGGAGCGGCTCATCGCGAGAATCCCGGAGGGGCGCACATTCGAAGAGGCCGCCCCGAGCACGGAGGGTTCGCACTACGCCCTGGGGATATTGCGCGCGGCAAAGATGCGGGCCGGGCAGTCGGTGATGGTTTACGGCGCGTCCGGGGCGATAGGCTCGGCGGCGGTGCAAATCGCCCGGAGCATGGGCATTAAGGTCACGGCCGTCTGCCCGTCCCAACACCTGGAGCTGTTGAAGGGCCTGGGCGCCGACAAAGTCGTCGATTACCTGACCACCGACTTCACGAATGACGAGCAAGAGTACGATCTCGTCATGGACGCCGTCGGCAAGAGTTCATTCCGCGCCTGTCACCGGCTGCTCAAGCGCCACGGGATCTACATGTCGGTGGAGCCGGGGTTCCTCGTGCAGAATCTGATCCTGGCACTGGTATCGCCGCTTTTCCGGGGCCGAAGGGTGATCTTCCCGCTCCCCCGCCGCGACCCGGAGGCGATCAAGTATCTCCAGGGACTGATCGAGTCGGGCGAGTTCCGCCCGGTGGTCGACCGCGTGTACCCGCTGGACGAGATCGCCGAAGCCTACCGGTATGCGGAGACGGGCCAGAAAGTGGGCAACATCGTCGTCGCCGTGTGATAGCGCCCGGCGTCGCCGCCCGAACCCCGCGGCGCAAGACCACGGCGCCAAGCTCGGGGAGAGCACGCAGCCCGTCGGGTCGCAGGCGCGGAGGCCTCCCTGCTCTTCGCCGAGAACGGAAACCGTGCTACGCAGAAGCCGGCGCTGCTTCGCGCACGACGCGCAGCTCCAAGTGCGCGCCAAGTGCGATGCAGAGGCGTTGCAGGTCCGGAAGAAACGGGTCAATGTCACCGAGTTCGATCGCTTCGACCGCGTCTGGCGTGGTCGCCGCCAATAGCGCCGCCTCAGCGATGTCGAGGCCACGCGCCATCCGCAACTCGTACAGCTGCTTCCCAAGGTCTGTGTCTGCGTCCGCCTTCGCATAAGCAGCCGCCCAGGCCGGTGCGGCCTGAAATTCGGCTCTTAGCGTGCCCCACGTCTTACGACTCATCGTCCTGCTCCTCGTCCAGTATAGCCGCCATTACTCGCGCGGCGCGTACAATCTCGCGCGCCTCGCGCCGGCTCTCCTTGCGAAAGACAGTCAGGAGGATGATTCGGCGGCCTTTGCCGATCACATACGTGACGCGGAAGTGTTGTCCGCCTAACGAGAGGCGCAGCTCGCGAAGCTTCCCCTGTAACTGGCGGGTGTGCGGCTCGCCGAGGTGTACGCCTTCGGTCTCCAGGCGTTCAACGTGTCGGGCGACCAGCGCGCGATGACGGTCTGACAGCAATCGCAGCCAGCGCTCAACCTCGTCCTCGACCTCCAGCCGACCCCAACGCTCGTTCTCGCTGGCCATGCCCGGCGGAGTCTACAGCGCCAGGCTCACCGGGTTCTCCAGGAGCCCCTGGATCTCCTTGATGAAACGGGCGCCTTCGGCCCCGTCGCTCACCCGGTGGTCGGCGCTCAGGGCGAGCTTCATCACCTTGCTCGCCACCACCGCGCCGTCGCGGACAACGGCCTGGTCGAGGACACTGCCCACTCCCAGGATCGCCGCCTGCGGGGGCTTGATGATGCCGATCAGGGCCTCGACCCCGTAGGCGCCGAGGTTGGTGATGCTGAAGGTACCCGCGCTATACTCGTCCGCCCGGAGATGGCCGCCCTTCGCCCGGGCGATCAGGTCCTTCGCCTCGGCGGCGATGCGGCCGAGCGTCTTGTTCCCACAGTCGAGGACGGCCGGCGCGATCAGCCCTTCGTCCAGGGCGACAGCGATATCGATGTTGATCACGGTGTGCAGCTTCAGCCCTTCGTCGCTGTACTCGCCGTTGAACTTCGGGTGCCGCCCGAGGGCGATCGCGCACGCTTTCACGACGAGGTCGTTGATGCTGACCCGCTGCGCCTCCGAGGCCGAGGCGTTGATCCGCTCGCGGAAGCTGAGCGCCTCGCTCATATCGACATCGAGCGTCAGGTAGTAGTGCGGCTGCTGCTGCTTCGATTGGACCATGCGGCGGGCGATGGTCTGGCGCATGCGGTTGAGCGGCTGCAGCTCGAACCCGGCCTCCAACGCGATCCCTACCCGGGCCGGCGTGGTAGCGGTGACCGCTGCGGGTGCCGCCGCCTGCGCGGCCGGTGCGGGTGCCGCCGCCGCGGCTGCGATGGCGGCCTCGACGTCCCGGCGGAGGATACGGCCGTCTGGGCCACTGCCCTGGACCATATCTGCCGCCAGGCCGGCGTCACGCGCGATGCGCCGGGCGACGGGGGATATCCGCAGCCGGCCGTTCATCTCCGAATCGGCGGCGGCCGCCCGCGCGGCGCGGGGCGGGAGGGTCGCCGTCGCTGACCCGCTGAGCTTCCGTTCGGCCGTAGCCGGACGGGCCATCCGGGCCGGTTCAGCCTCGACCGCCTCGCCAGCCGTCCCAAGCAGGGCGATCACCTGGCCCACCGGGACGGTGTCACCCTCGGGCACCACGTACTTCAGGAGTACGCCGGACTCGAAGGCCTCGAGCTCGACCGTCGCCTTGTCGGTCTCGATCTCGGCGAGGACATCGCCACGATTGACCTGCTCGCCGACCTGCTTCACCCACTTCACGAGGGTGCCCTCGGTCATATCCGCACCCATCTGGGGCATGATCACGTCGATGGCCACGGGTTACTCCTGGAACATGGCGAGCACGGCTTCGACCACGTCCTCTTCCGAGGGCAGGGCGGCGAACTCAAGGTTGCGATTGTAGGGCATGGGGACGTCCTTGCCGCAGACGCGGGCGACGGGCGCGTCGAGCCAATCGAAGGCCCGCTCCATGATCTGGGCACTCAGCTCGCCGGCGAAGCCGCCGAACTTCCAGTCGTCTTCGACGATGACGGCCCGGTTCGTCTTCTTCACGGAGGCGATGACGGTGTCGATATCGAGCGGCCGCAGGGTCCGCAGGTCGATCACTTCGGCGCTGATGTCTTCCTGTTGCTGGAGCATTTCGGCGGCGCGGAAGGCCTGCCAGACGCTGCCGCTGTAGCCCACGAGGGTGACGTCCGTTCCCTCTCGCATGACGTTCGCCTTGCCGAACTCGACGATATAGTCAGGGTCGTCGGGCACCTCGCCCTTCACGCCGTAGAGGGCCGTGTGCTCGATGAAGATCACCGTGTTCTCGTCCCGGAAGGCGCGCTTCAGGAGTCCCTTCGCGTCGGCCGAAGTCGAAGGGCAGACCACTTTGAGCCCGGGGAAGTGGGCGTACAGCCCTTCGAGGCTATGGCTGTGCGTCGCCGCCAGCTGGCTGCCACCACCGCTTGCCATCCGGATGACGAGAGGCACGTTTATCTGTCCGTTCGACATGTAGTGGAGCTTCGCGGCGCTGTTCACGATCTGGTCGAGCGCCAGGAAGCTGAAGTTGATCGTCATCAGTTCGACCATCGGGTGCATGCCGGCCATCGCTGCGCCGATCCCGGCGCCGACGATCCCGGACTCGGCGATGGGCGTGTCGAGCACTCGTTCGCCGCCGAATTCGTCGAGCAGGCCCTTCGTGACAGCATACGATCCACCGTACTTGCCGATGTCTTCGCCCATCAGGAAGACGCGGTCATCCCGGATCATCTCTTCGCGGAGGGCCTGGTTCAGGGCCTCGCGCATACGCAGCTCAACCATTGGCCGGCTCCTTTGTGAGATTGTCGAAGAGCGTGTCGAGTGCCGGTTCAGGGCTCGCCTCGGCAAAGGCGACGGCCTCGTCCACGCCGCGTTCAACCCGCGTTTCGATCTCGCGGAAGCTGGCGTCATCCAGCTGGCCGGCCTCGATCATCTGGCGCTTGAGCCGCTCGATTGCGTCCCTCTTCCGGGCCTCTTCGATCTCTTCCTTGAGGCGATAGAGTTCAGGGTCGGCCATCGAGTGTCCGCGATAGCGGTAGGTCATCGCCTCCACGAAGTAGGGCCCGGCGCCGGAGCGGCAGTGGGCCACGGCCTTCTGCGTCTCCCGGTAGACCTCCAGCACGTCCATCCCGTCGATGCTGACTGCCGGCATGTTGTAGGCCGCCGCAAGCTTCGGGATCGAGGTCGAAAGCGACTCCGCGAAAGGCACGCCCATGCCGTAGAGGTTGTTCTCGCAGAAGAAGATAACCGGCGTCTTCCAGAGCACGGCCAGGTTGAGCGCCTCATGGAACTCGCCTTCGCCAACGCTTCCGTCGCCGAAGATGCAGAGGGCCACGGAGTCCTTCTTCTGCATCTTCGCGGCCAGCCCGAGGCCCACCGCCAGGGGCAGGTGAGCGGTCACGATGGCGTAGCCACCGAGGAAGCCCTTCGATGCGTCGTACAGGTGCATCGACCCGCCCCGCCCGGCGCTCAGGCCATCGGCGCGGCCATAGAGCTCGGCCATGACCCGCTTCGGGTCCAGGCCGCGGGCGAGGGCGTGCCCGTGGTCCCGGTAGTGCGTGACCACTTTGTCGCGCTCCTCGAGCGCGTTCAAGGAGCCCACCGCGCAGGCCTCCTGGCCGGTGTAGAGGTGCAGGAAGCCCCGCACCTTCCCCCGCGTGTACATCTCGCCCGTCTTCTCTTCGAAGCGGCGGATGAACATCATCTGGTAGAGGAACATCCCGAGCTGTTCGCGCCCTGGCTCCGCGCTGGCGCCCGGCCGGGTGGCCGCCGGGGCCGATGGGGTCTCTGTCGTCATGGACGTACTCCTTTTGCGCCGGCCCGCGCGGGACGTTTGCGGGCGATGTGGATGGCCTCGCCATCGACGGCGAGGGCGGCTTCCTTGAGCGCTTCGCTGAGCGTCGGATGGGCGTGGACGGCGAAGCCGAGTTCGACCGTTGTCGCTTCCAGGAGCGCCACCATCGAGGCCTCGCCGAGCAGGTCATTCACGTCGTGGCCAACGAGGTGGATGCCCAGCACCTGACCGGTTGGCTCATCAGCGACGACCTTCACGAACCCCTCGGTCTCACCGAAAGCGATGGCCTTGCCCAGGGCCGTCAGGGGAAACCGGCCCGTCTTCACCGTGTAGCCGGCCGCCTTCGCTGCCGCTTCCGTGTAGCCGATCGAACCCACCTGCGGCTGGCAGAAGGTCGCGCGGGGCATCTGCAAGTAGTCGAGCGCGGGCGGCTGCTTGCCCGCGATCCGCTCCGCCGCGATCACCCCCTGGGCCATCGCCACGTGGGCGAGCATGAGCTTCCCCGTCACGTCACCGATGGCGTACACGCCGGGCACATTCGTCTGCATAGCATCGTCGATGGTCACGAAGCCGCGCTCCGTGGTGACACCCGCGGCGGACAGCTCAAGGCCCTCCGTGTGCGGTACGAACCCGATCGCGACCAGGACCGCATCCGCTTCAATCGCCTTCGATTGGCCCTCGTGGGATGTCGTCACCGTCGCTTTGCCCCCACGGACAGCGACCCCATCGACCCTCGTCCCGGTCAGGCAGGTGATGCCCCGCGTCTCGAACGAGCGCCGCAGGACGCGGCCGGCGTCCGGCTCTTCGAGCGGCAGGACGGCGTCCAGCATCTCGACGACCGTGACCTCCGAACCGTAACTGGCCCAGAGGTGGGCGAACTCAACGCCCACCGGCCCGGCGCCAATGATCACCGCCCGCGGCGGCACCGTCCGCCGGGCGAGCGCCTCGCGGCTCGTGAAAACGACCTCGCCATCGAGCGTCACCCCCGGCAGGGGGCGGGTCGAGGCGCCGGTCGCGATGATGATGTCCTTCGCCTCGTAGCGTTCGCCGTTGCAGGTCAGGGCGTGGGGACCAGCGAACGAGGCGCTGCCGGTCACGACCTCGACGCCAGACTCCTTGAGGAGCCCTTCGACGCCGCTCACCAGCTTTTCGACCACCTGGCGGCTGCGGTCGATGGCCGCGCCGAAATCGAAGGAGGCGTTCTCCACGTGGATGCCCCAGCGGTCGCTCTCGCGCACCAGGTTTACCACGTCAGCGTTGCGGAGAAGGGCCTTGCTCGGGATGCAGCCCCAGTTCAGGCAGAGCCCACCGACGCGCTCCCTTTCGAAGAGGACGACGCGCAGGCCAAGCTGGGCGGCGCGGATCGCCGCCACGTACCCGCCCGGGCCACCACCGATTACCGCAACGTCGTGCCTGCCTGCCATAGCGCGCCTCTAGACTACCATAGCCGTACGTGTACGGCCGCTACGACCGGGAAAACCCCTTCACCTCGGCCCCTTCGTTGCCGATCGTGGCGAGGGCCGTGCCCGGGCGGCGCAGGACGAACATCGTGTGCGTCCGCAGCCAGGGCACGAGCGCGAGCGGCCCGTACAGCCCGGGGACGAAGCGGCAGACGCGCCGGGCTATCGGCGGCGCCAGCGTCAGGTGGTGCGCCCGCACCGGGCAGGTCGGGAACCAGCGCCGGATCTGTTCGAGGCCAACCGGGTGCACCTCGTCGTTGCCCGGGTTCTGGCGGCGCATGTCGTAGACCAAAATGAGGCCGCCCGGCTTCGTAATCCGGAAGAGTTCGCGAGCGATACCGTGGGCCACATCCTCATCAGGCACGCTGCTGAAGAGAGTGAAGGCCATCGCCAGGTCGAACCTGCGGTCCGGCTCCCGGATCTTGTCCGCGCTGCCCAGGTGCCAGGTGATTTCGGGCGAATGCGACCGGCAGTAGTCGACCGCTTCGCCGCTGATGTCGATCCCCGCCTGGTCCTTCGGCCGGGCGCCCCACTGCACCATCAGCCGCAGGTTGTAGCCCGTCGAGCAGCCCGCCTCGAACGCCCGGTAGCCGTCGAGCGAATGGATGTCGTGGCGCCGGAGCACCTTCGAGAGCAGCCGCTCCCGCTCCTGCACCATCAGCAGGTTGCCCATTTCGAGGATGGAGTGCCGGTCCAATTCCGCCCTCCCGCGTGGAAACCGCCAAGACGCCAAGCTCGCCAAGAATCGAGCTGTCGATAGCGCGGCGTGTCGTCGCCTTCCGCCAGCGCCATCCTACGGCAGAGGAGCCCGAGGCTCACGCGACGAGACGGGTACGAACCAACCCG
>JBJXGC010000246.1:0-15301 GCA_046154545.1 Dehalococcoidia bacterium
GGCGCCGGTGTCCTCGGATTGGCCGCGGCGAAGGTCCTCCGCCAGGAGGGCCACTCCGTCACCATCTTCGAAGGCCGCCCCGATGTCGGCGGCCAGGTCGTCACCTTCGAAGTCGGCGGTCAGCGCCTCGAATGTTTCTACCATCACCTCTTCACCAACGACACGGTCGCCATCCGCTACATCGAGGAGCTCGGCTTCGGCGACAAGCTCGAATGGATTGAGTCGAAGTCCGCCATCCTCCGGAACGGCCGCATCTACCCATTCGTCACGCCGCTCGACCTGATCAAGTACACGGCCGTGCCCTTCATTGGCCGCGCCAGGCTTGGCCTCGCCGCCCTCTGGCTACGCCGCCAGGCGAACTGGCGCAAGTACGAGGGCGTCACCGCCCGGAAGTGGATGGAGCGCGCCGTCGGCAAGCGCGCCTTCGCCGCCGTCTGGGGCCCGCTCCTCAAGGGAAAATTCGCCGATGAGGCCGACAACGTCGGCATGACCTGGCTCTGGGGAAAGGTCTACCTCCGTTTCGCCTCACGTAAGGGCGCCGGCGGCCTCAAGGAGCAGCTCGGTTACCTCCACGGCTCGTTCAACACCTATATCGAAGCCCTCGCCGCGGACCTCCGCGCAAAAGGGGTCGAGATTCGCCTCGATACGCCGGTCGAACGCGTCGTCGTCGATGACGGCCGCGCCCGCGCCATCCAGGCGGCAGGCGAAACGCACGCCTTCGACGCCGTCCTCATGACCACTCCCAACATCATCACCCGCAAGGTCGCCCCTGACCTGCCCGCTGACTACGGGGCCATCCTCGACCGCGTGAAGTACCAGTGGGCCACCTGCCTCATCCTCGCCCTCGACCGCCCCCTGAGCAGCACCTACTGGCTGAGCGTCGCCGACGACCTGCCCTTCGTCGCCTGCATCGAGCACACGAATTTCCTCACCCCCGCCGAATACGGCGGAAACCACATCGTTTACCTCTCGAACTACGTGCCCCCGGGCCACGCCGTGCTCGACATGGACGCCGACCAGGTCTTCGCGAGCTACCTCTCCGGCATTCGCCACATCAACCCGAAGTTCGACCCCGGCTGGGTGCGAGAGAAGTGGCTCTTCAAAGACCCCGGCGGGCAGCCCGTCATCACAACGAACTACTCCCAGTCCATCCCCGATATGCGCACCGGCGTCCCCGGGCTCTACCTCGCGAACACGACGCAGGTCTACCCCGAAGACCGCGGCCAGAACTACAGCCTCCGCCTCGGCGAACAGGTCGCCGCCCTGATGATCGAGGACGCCGGAAACGCGCCTGGCTGATATCCTTGTGGCGTGCCTCAGACCCGCCTCCTCCAGCTCGACCTCGACACGTCGGTGTACGGCGGCTGCTTCGACGCGGAATTCGAACTCGAATCGAACCGGCTCATCGAGCGGATCCGCGATGGACTGGCCATCGTCATACTGAGCGAACTGGTCATCCAGGAACTCGCGCATTCACCACCCAACGTCCGTGCGCTCGCCAACTCGCTCTCACCCGAGCTGCGGATCTTCGTACCGTTGGGAGAGGATGCCACATCTCTGCGCGACCGGTACGTGGCCGCAGGGATCGTGCGGGCGCGCTCTCGCAACGACGCCACGCATGTCGCGCTCGCGACCGTCGCCCGAGCCGACGCGCTGGTTTCTTGGAATTTCAAAGACATCGTGCGCCTCGATAAGATGCGCGGGTATAATGAGATCAACGTCGCGAGCGGCTACAGTCACCTGCAGATAGTCTCGCCCCAGTAGGTCGGATTCGATGACCCATGATGCACCCGCCGACCCGGCCACATTCCGAGTGATGGAGTGGCTTGAGGGGGTCCAGGCGAAGATCTACGAGGAGACCAAAGACCTCACTCCCGAAGAAGAGATCGCCTACTACCAGCGCGCGGTCGCGGAAAGCCCCTGGGCCGAACTCGTCGCCTCCCTCCCCAAGATCGAGCGCTCCCGCCGCGAGATGGGTCGAGCCGCCTCCGCGCGTTAAACTCCCCTCCCTATGGATGCAGACGTTATCGTCATCGGCGGCGGCCCCGCTGGCAGCACCGCCGCCACCCTCCTCGCCCGCAAGGGCCATCGTGTCCTCCTCCTCGAGCGCGAGCGCTTCCCCCGCGACCACATCGGCGAGTCTCTCCTCCCCGCCAGCATGCCCATCCTCGAAGCGCTCGGCGTCATGCCCGCCATCCAGGCCGAAGGCTTCCTCAAGAAGTACGGCGCCACCATGGTCTGGGGCAGCGGTAGCGAGCCCTGGAGCTGGTACTTCCGCGAGACCAACAAGACCCACGAGCACGCCTACCAGGTCTGGCGGCCCCGCTTCGACCAGATCCTCCTCGACAACAGCGCCTCCACCGGCGTCGATGTCCGCCAGGGCTGCCGCGTCCTCGAGGTCGACCTCCCCGGACAGGACCGCATGACCGTCCAATACACCGATGGACGCGGGGCCGCGGCCACCGCGACCTGCCGTTTCGTCGTCGATGCCAGCGGCCAGGCCGGCCTCATCGGCCGCAAGCTCGGGCTGCGAAAGGCCGATGAGAACTTTCAGAACCTCGCCGTCTACGCCTACTTCGAAGGTTGCGAGCGGCTGCCCCCGCCAGACGAGACGAACATCTTCATCGAGTCCTACGAGCACGGCTGGTTCTGGATGATCCCCCTCCACAATGGCCAGATGAGCGTCGGCAGCGTCGTCGATCACCGCTACGGCAGCGAGGCCATCCGCGCGAACGGCCCCGAGGCCTACTTCGCCGCCCAGGTCGCGGCCGCCCCCAATGCCTCCCGGATGCTCGCCAACGCCCGCCTCGTCCAGGGCCCCACCGTCATCCGCGACTGGTCGTACTCATCGACGGAGGTCGCCGGCGATGGCTGGGTCCTCGCCGGTGACGCCGCCTGCTTCATCGACCCGCTCTTCTCGACCGGCGTCCACCTCGCCCTCTCGGCCGGCGTCATGAGCGCCGCCTACGTCGAGACCGCCCTCAAGGACCGCGACCTCGCGCACGCTGCCGCGCCCGTCTACAAGCGGCTGTACGACGCCCAGTACAACCTCTTCCGCCAGCTCGCCGGCCTCTTCTACGCCACGAACCGGACCATCGAGAGCTACTTCTGGGACGCCCGCCGGATCATGGGCTTCGACGAGTCCGTCTCCGCTCGCGACGCCTTCATCCGCGCCGTCGCCGGCCAGCCGCCCCGCGGCTACGAGCAGGTCGTCCTCGATCGCGGAGAGGCGCCAGGAGGCCTCAAGGAGGGCGTCGAAGCGGTCGTCGCCGGCCGTGCCGAGCGTAAGGAGCGCTTCGCTACCCTCAGCGCGGCCTCGCCCGGCGCCGAGCCCGCCGTCCTCGACCTTGTCCCCGTCCTCGCGCCCGATATCCGCGTCGAACGCCAGCCCGTGCTCGGCGAGGGCGAGTTCGAATGGGGCTACGTCGTCGCCTCGCCCGCCCGCCCCGATTGGCTCCCGGTCAGCGCCTTCGTCGCCCGCCTCGTCGCCGCCGCCGATGGCCGCCGCAGCGTCCGCCAGCTCATCCTCGACCTCGCCCGCGAGAGTGCCGTCGAGCCCGCCTCCATCGCCCGCCCGGCCGTGGCCGCCATCGGCATCCTCTACGCCGACGGCCTCATCGACGAACTCGCACCCGGCGCTCCAGCGTAGCGTCTCACCAACCGCGGCCCCACAAGGAGTCGCGGCCCTCCGTGGCCGCGGGTGGCCTCAAATGGTCCGCGCTTCCCCTTACCCCGCCACCCAGCCCGTCTTCGCCCCATCCCGTACGAACCGCCCGAAGCCCGGCACCCGCAGGTGGCTCGCCCCCACCAGCGCCCCGCTGGCCGCGAGCTCCCCGACCACCCGCACCCGCGTCGCCCTCGCCAGCGCGCTGTCCGAGTCAAAGGAGTTCGCCCAGCCGGTCTCCTGGGCGTCGATCTCCGAGATCACCACATCCCCAAGGATGAAGCCCTGCTGACCCCCCGAAGTGATCGCGACGCTCGTATGCCCGGGGGTGTGTCCCGGAGTCGAGACCGCCTTGAGCGACGGCGAAAGCGTTGTCTCTCCCTCCACGAAGTCGAGCCGCTTCATCGCCTCGAGCGGGACCACGTCCCGCGTGAACGACTCCGGTGGCGGGCTTTCGGCCCCGTAGTGCTCCCAGTCAGCTTTCGGGACCAGGTAGCGGGCCCGTGGGAACAGCGCTTCGCCCGAGGCCCGGTCGATGTTCCAGCCCGTGTGGTCACCATGGAGATGCGTGAAGATGACCGTGTCGATCGCTGAGCGGTCGACCCCCGCGGCCTTCAGTTCGTCCAGCAGCTTCCCGTTGAACTCCGGGCCCCAGCCCGTATCGACCAGTACCGTCCGGGCTCCATCGACGAGGAGGAAGCAGCCGAAGTTCAGTTCCAGCCGCCCCTCAGCATCCAGGTAGCCCGCGAACGCCCCGAGCTGGCCGCCCGCGTCCGGGTAGATCGCGGACCCAGGCCAGGCCTGGATGTTATCGATAAGCGCGACGACTTCGACGTCCCCGACCTTGCGCTTCTCCATCTTGTGCCTCCCTCGTTACGTGTTTACGTGGTTTCGCGGCCCCTCTGGCGTTTTACGACAGCGCACACGAGCCCGCAAGGCTGCTGATCGCCGACGTGCGCCGCGCCGACGGCTCCATATCGACGAAGCCGTGCGTCGTGTAGCCGACCGAGATGCCCGTCTCCGGGTCGCCCCAGGCCACTTGCCCGCCGGCCCCGGCATGGCCGAAGGCCCGCGCCGAGGCCGTCCGCCCGAAGCCGCGGTAGACCATGTTCTCGCTGTCCCCGGCGACGACCACCCCGAGTCCCCGGTTGACCGGCTTGCTGTGGATGAAGTCGACGTGACGGTCATCCGTGCGCACCTTCGTCGCGAAGTCGATCGTCTCCGCCTTCATGATCCGGGTGCGGTCGTGGGTCAGGCCGCCGTTGATGAGCGGCTGGTAGAACATCGCCAGCCCGGCTGCTGTCCCGATCCCGCCGCCCCCCGGCACCCCAACCGCCCGCACACCCGGTCGGTTGAAGCGGAGGATGGCGTCCGGCGTCACCTCTCCCCACCCGCCCGGCGGCGGCACCGGTGGCGTGACGTGATACACGTCGGCCACGCGCCCGTTCTCGCCCGCCGGGAGCCCCACGTAGAGGTCATGGTCGAGGCCCATCGGCTCGAGGAGCCGGTTGCGCACGTATTCCCGCCACTCCACGCCGGTCTCGCGTTCGATGATCTCGGCCAGCACCCAGTGCAGCGAAGTCGGGTGGTATTCGAATTTCGTGCCCGGCTCGAAGGTCAGCCGCCAGCGTGCGAAGGCCTCGAGCCGCTGTTCCCGGGTGCCCCAGTCCGCTGGCCCCAGGGGCGCCAGGGGGAAGCCCCCGATGTGGAGGAAGGCCTGCTCCACCGTCACCACATCCTTGCCGTTCGTGCCGAATTGCGGGATGTAGTCGGCGACCTTCTTCGTGATATCCAGCAGCCCATCCTCGATCAGCAGCCAGGCCGCTGCCGACACGATCCCCTTGGTGCTCGAGAAGACCGTGTAGAGCGTGTCCGTCGTCGCCGGCACGTCTTGCTCGCCAATCCGCGCGACCCCGAACGCCCGGAAGCCCGCCAGCTTCCCCTGCCGGGCAATTGCCACCTGGCAGCCCGGCAACGTCCCATCATCGACATCCCGCTTCGCCCGCGCGAACACCGCTTCCAGCTTCTCGGGGTCAACCCCAACATCTTCAGGTCTCGCGGCGATGGGCAACGGTGTGGTGACAGGCATAAGACAGCCTCCGGATAGGATGGCGGGAAGCCTACGCCGCCCGCGCGCCGTCCGCATCCGCGAATCTCACGCACACCTCATCCCATTCAACTCTTGGCGACCCTTGGCGATCTTGGCGCCTTGGCGGTTCGCCGTCGCTCAGGGGCTCAGCCGCCCAGCCGCTCGAACGTCGCCGCCCGCTTCTCCAGCAGCGCCCGCGCCCCCTCCGCCGCGTCCGGCCGTTCGAGCGCCACCCACTGGGCCGCGTCCGCGTCCCGGAAGGCCTCCGGGTAACCCGCCCCAAGGTGGGCGTAGACCAACCTCTTCGTGTCCGCGATCGTCTTCGGCGGCGCGTTGGCCGCGAGTTCGCGCACATAGGCCCGGGCCCGGTCGAGCAGCTCCTCCGGCTCGCAGAGGTACTCCACCAGGCCGATGCGGTAGGCCTCAGCCGCGTCGATCCGCTTGCTCGTCCACAACAAGTCGAGCGCCCGCCCCGGGCCCACGAGGCGGGGCAGCAGCCAGCTCGTGCCGTGCTCGGCGATCAGGCCGCGCTTCAGGAACACCGTCGTGAAGCTGGCCGCTGTCGAGGCGAAGCGCACGTCGCACTTCGCCGCCAGCACCAGCCCACCCCCCGCCGCCACGCCGTTGACGGCCGCGATCACCGGCTTCGGCACCGCCAGCAGGTAGGTGAACAGGCCCGGGATCTCCGTCTCGTCCCGCCGCTCCGCGCGCAGCGACCTCCCGCCGTCGGCGGTCGTCTCGGCCAGAGACTGCGAATCGAGTCCCGCCGAAAACGCCCGCCCGGTGCCCGTGATCACGATGCCAACGACCGCCGGGTCGGCCGCCGCCGCCTCCACAGCCCGCTGGATCTCGGCCAGCGTGTGGTGGGTGAAAGCGTTCAGCTTCTCTGGCCGGTCCAGCCGGATGACCGCCACCGGGTCCTCGACCTCGACGACGATGTCCGTGTAGCCGCTCATTTCAGGTTCACACGCATCCCGCAGACGAAGACCTGGTCGTCCGAGCGGTAGCAGCCCCGCCGCTTCGCCGCTTCGAGGATGTGCGCCCGATCGACCGCCTTCACGTCGATGCCGCCCAGGCCCTCGGGCCGGCCGTCCGTGATCGGCACGAACCGCAGGGTCGCGTCGGCCAGGGCGATGGCGATGTTCCCGGCGTCGTCTTTGCCCACCGGGAGTTCGGCGATCTCCGCCCAGCGCGCCGCCGTCTTCGCCGGGTCGTCACACTGCAGTTCGGCGGCCACCAGGCCGGACACGACGTTCAGCCGCTGCCCCGCCTTCCAGCCGGCCCCGCCAGCCGGGTCCCACGGCCCATCCGGGTCGTGCGCACCCGGCCCGAGCTGCTCGTCGATCTCGAAGAACGAGCCCCCCGTGTCCTTCGGATGCATCTGCATATTGTTGAACTCGTGGGTCGTGAAGTCGCTCACGAGGCGGATGCCGAGTTCGGCCACCCGCTTCCGCCGCGGGGCGTGGTCGTCGCACTGCGTGATCACCATGTACCCGCCGTCACCGCCCCGGCGTTCGAGGTAGCGTCCCCCGGCTGTCCCCTCCTGCGTCGGCGCCACCACTTCCAGCATCGTGTTGCCGATCGGCAGGAGCGCGTTCTCCAGTCCATAGCGGCCCACGCCTGGATCCCGGAAACACACCTCGATGCCGAGGACATCCCGCAAGTCATCGAGGACCGGTTCCAGCTTGTTGGCGACGAGGGCGATCTGGCGAAGTCTGAGCCACATGAGACATACCTCCGGATGCGGCAGCGCCGCAGCGTAATCTGAGCCGCGAGCATACAACCCAACCCAGCCCTCCGCACCGCCCAACCGTTCGAACCCTCGGTCACCCTGGCCCCCGTGGCGATTATCGCCCGGCCAGCTGGGCTGACGCCGGCGAGCCACGGCGCTGCCGCCTGGAATCGGTCGCCAACCCCTATGCCCGCTCCGCCGCCCGCACCGTGTTCACCAGCAGCATGGCGATCGTCATCGGTCCGACGCCCCCCGGCACGGGGGTGATCCAGGACGCGACCTCCTTGACCGCTTCGAAGTCCACGTCGCCGACCATCCGCCAGCCCCGCTTGCGTTCGGGCGCGTCGATCCGGTTCGTGCCGACGTCGATGACCACGGCGTTCGGCTTCACCATCTCCGCCCGGAGGGTGTTGGGGCGCCCCGCCGCCATCACGACGATGTCCGCCTCACGGGTATGGCGGCCGATGTCTGGCGTGCCCGTGTGGCAGATCGTGACGGTGGCGTTCGCCCCCTTCTCCTTGTTGCTCAGGAGCACCGCCAGCGGCCTCCCCACCAGCGTCGAACGCCCGACCACGACAACGTGCTTGCCCGCCGGGTCGTTGCCCGTCCGGGTCAGTAGCTGGACGACCCCGTTCGGGGTGCAGGGGATGGCACCGTCCGTCTGGCCGCGCAGCAGCCGTCCGAGGTTCACGGGATGGAGACCGTCCACATCCTTGCGGGGGTCGATGGCGTCGATGATCGTCCGCTCGTCGACCTGCGGTGGCAACGGCAGTTGGGGGAGGATGGCATGGAACCGGCCGTCCGCGTTTAGCCGTCCGACCAGGTCAAGAAGCTCCGCCTGGCTGGTTGTGGCAGGCAGGCGGAAGGTCTCGCTGAAGATGCTCGCTTCCTCGCAGGCCTTCGCCTTCATCGACACGTAGCTGATGGAGCCGGGATCCTCACCAACGAGGACAGCCGCCAGCCCGGCCGTGACACCGCGCGCCGCCAGGGCGGCAGCCCGCGTCTTCACTTCCGCCCGGATCTCAGCCGCGATAGCCGTCCCGTCAATGAGCTGTGCGGTCATGCGCCCATCGTAGGGTCGTCGCGATGTAGGGTCGCGGGCAAGAAGGCCCTCGACCCGGACGTTCAGGCCATGATGGAGCTGTCGCCCGGGCCGAGGGGGAGCTTGCGAGGGCGCCGATTCTGAAGGTCCGGCTCGACTCCAAGGCCCTCCATCGCGATCGCTCCCAGCAACGCAGGCATCCCCTCAGGCAGTTCGATGCACTCGGTAACCGTCTTCCGGTCTTCGAAGAGGACCAGGGCGTTCGCGAAGATCCGGCGCGTCTCGATGCCCGTGGCCACTTTGACCGGGATCTCTTGCAACAGCGCAATTGCCCAGCCGGGCGATCACGCCGGCGGGGAGGCAGAGGTGGGTCGCGCCCGAATCCATCACGATCTGGCGGAGCCGCTCCGCGCGAGGCGAGGAGGTCACGCCCGCGGCATCGGCCGAGTTCTCCACCTCGAAATCGATGAATGCCTGGCCCACAGACGGCTCCTCGGCTTCGACCGTTGCTGCGATTGTGCGGCTGACCACGGGTTCAGTGTACCACCGGGCCGGGCCGGCCGGCTCCGCTTCGGCCGGTTGCGGCCGCTGCGGCTCGGCGCAGCACAACCGGAACGTGCGTCCAACCACCGGGCCGGGCCGGCACTTTCACGTCCATCTCCGCGCCGACCGCAGCCAGGACTTGGCTGACGGTCGCCCAGGTTGGCGTTAGGCGTCCGTAATGCCGGGGACGGGATAGGCCTTCGCGAAGTCGGCCACTTCCTGGCGGACGGCCTCGCGGACGCCGTCACCATCCGGATCCTTCATGACGCGGCAGATCCAGGCGGCGACGCGTTGCATGTCGGCCGGGCCCATGCCCCGGGTGGTGAGGGCCGGCGTGCCGAGACGGAGGCCACTGCCGATGAAGGGCGACCTCGTGTCGTAGGGGATGGTGTTCTTGTTCGCGATAATGCCAGCGCCCTGGAGGGCGTTCTGGGCCTTGAGCCCACTGATGTTCATGGAGTTGCAATCGACGAGGATGAGGTGGTTGTCCGTGCCGCCGGAGACGAGGCGGAGGCCGCCGGCGACGAGGGCTTCGGCCAGGGCATGCGCGTTTTCGACGATGCGGCGGGCGTAGAGCTTGAACTCCGGGCGGAGGGCCTCACCGAAGGCGACGGCCTTGGCGGCGATGCTATGGATGTGGGGGCCGCCCTGGGTGCCCGGGAAGACGGCCTTGTCGATCGCCTCGGCCAGTTCGGCGCGGGCGAGGATGAGGCCGCCGCGAGGGCCGCGCAGGGTCTTGTGGGTCGTGGTCGTCACCATCGCGGCGTGGGGGACGGGGGACATGTGCTCACCACCGGCCACGAGGCCGGCGATATGGGACATGTCCACCATCAGGATGGCCCCCACCTCAGCGGCGATCTCGGCAAAGGCGGCGAAGTCGATCTTGCGGGGGTAGGCCGTGTAGCCAGCGACGATGACCTTCGGCTTGCATTCGACCGCCTGGCGGCGGACAGCAGCCATGTCGATCATTTCGGATTCGCGGTCGACGGTGTAGGGCTGGAAGTTGTAGAGGCGGCCGCTGAAGTTGACCGGCGACCCGTGGGTGAGGTGGCCACCCTGGTCGAGGCTCAGGCCCATCACGGTCGCACCCGGTTCGATCGTGGCGAAGTAGGCGGCCATGTTGGCCTCGGCGCCGGAACTCGGCTGGACGTTCACGTGGTCGGCCCCGAAGAGCTGCTTCGCCCGGTCGATGGCCAGCGTCTCCACGCGGTCGGCGTGCTGGTTACCGGCGTAGTAGCGCTTGCCCGGGTAGCCCTCGGCGTACTTGTTCGCGAAGACCGAACCGGTCGCTTCGAGGACGGCCGCCGAGGCGTAGTTTTCGCTGGCGATCAGCTCGAGCGTCTCGACCTGGCGGACGCGTTCGTCGGCGATGATGGACGCGACCTCAGGGTCGCCGGAAGCAAGGGCAGACATAGGGCCTCACGGGGGAAGGGGTGGTACGAGGCTATCACACCATGTCCAAAACACACGCGCAGCGGGGTGGGGCGTTCGGCGGGGGCGAACACCGGCCTTAGGTCCGCGCCAGGAACGCCGCGACGGCGCGGTTGAATTCGGCCGGGTATTCCGCCGCGAAGCCGTGGCCGCCGCGGGGGAGCACGCGCATCTCGGCGCCGGGGATGGCGCGGGCGAGTTCAGCGCTTTCGAAGGGCGGCGTGAGGATGTCTTCGGCGCCGACGAGGACGAGGGTCGGCGCGGTGATCTTGCCGAGGCGATCCGTCGTGTCAAAGGCGATGGTGGCGTCGAGCTGGCGCAGGTAGGCGTGCTTCTGGACGGGATAGGGGTCCTTCGCGGCGAGGGCGAGCCGTTCCATCGGCAGGTGTTCGTCCTGGAGGATGGCGGAGGTGGAGCCCCAGGGCTGCTGGATCGCGGCCATTACGTCGCGGGGGATGTCCGCCTCCCAGAGCGCGCGCTGGGCGATGGCGATGCGCTTGCGCAGTTCGCCCGCTTTCGCCCGCGAACAGGCGATGACGAGCCTGTCGATCTTTTCCGGGTAGTTGATGGCCAGCTCCTGGGCGATCATCCCGCCCATGCTGGCCCCGACGATGTGGGCGCGGGCTATGCCGAGGCCATCCATGAGGGCGGCGGTGTCGCCGGCCATACCTCTAATGGAGTAGGGCTCATCTGGCGCGCTTGTCCGGCCGGTGCCCCGGTTGTCGAAGGTGGTCACCCGGAACCGCTTCGCCAGGGCCGGCGCATTCAGGAGCCATGCGCCGGAGTGGGCGCCGAGGCCCATGATCAGCAGGAGGTCGGGCCCGGTGCCCTCCTGACGGTAGTAGATATCGATGCCGTTCGCCTTCAGTGTGGTCACATCCTGCTCCTCGTCCTGCGTTGTCGCGAAACAGTACTCCGCCCGGGCGCCGTCCGCCTCCCACCGCGCTGGCAAGGGTGACTGCGACGCTTCCTTAGCCCGACTGCGAAGGAGGGCCCTGGTCCTTGGCGTGACACGAGTCGCGCGGGGCCCACACGTCCCATGTCAGGGACGAGAGGGCGGTGGCGGGCGCCTGGCGGCGCACGCGGGGGACCGGGCCCTCCTGGCGGTCGGGCTAAGGACAGTAGCCATCGTGGGCCTACGATGTCTGTGCCTGCGATGCCCTCTTTAGCCCGACGGCGAGGCAGGGCTCCGGTCCTCGTCCTATCGACTCAGAGGTCGGCGCCCTGCCCTTCGACCACGTACTCGCAGGCCGCTGTGACCTGTTCGTCGCGCCACAGGTACGTTGTGCTCCCGTGACGCGACCACACCTTCGCGCCTGTCGCGATCAGCCCGGCCTCCCGTAAGCGCTTCGTATACCACGCCTTCAGCGATCCCATCACCCGCTCGGGCGGGATCTCCACGGAGACAACGACGTGCACGTGGTTCGTGCGTCCGTTGAGGGCGTGGACGGGCCACTCACGGGTCGCGGCCGTTTCGCGTATCGCTCCATCGACCACCTGGCGTTCGGCCCGGCCAAGGGTCACCGGCTGGCCGAGGCGTCGGCTCTCCTCCCACGCCTCGCGCTGCGGGTTCCGGTCGAGCATCGGCGCGCCGGGGCCTGTCAGGCCACGCTGCATCGAGCCGCGCTCATCGCCGTGGAGCCAGGTGCCGTACGTACGGAAGGTGATGAAGTACGCCAACGGGTGTGCCGCTGCCAAGGGCCAGATGGTACAGCACGTCCTGGCTGGAACGCGCGCGGGCATCAGTGACCTCCGTGGCGGTTCCTTAGCCCGAGTGCCAAGAAGGGCCCCCGTCCCTTGGCGTGACTCGGGTGGCGCGGGCCTACACGTCCCATGCCAGGGACGGGAGGGCGTTGGCGGGTGCCCTGGTGTCGCACGCGGAGGACCAGAGCCCTCCCTCGCGGTCGGGCTAAGGAACGTAGTGATCCTGTGCCCGCGGGGCCCTGCTTAGCAGAAACGCCGCCGGGTTGATGCCGCCCTCGCCCCGGCGCGCATCCCAGAGGTTCACCAGCCGCTCGACTTCGTTCAGCACGATTTGGGGCGCGATGGTCCGGGGAAGGCGCAGCTCGGCGACGCGCGTCCAGGCGTTGATGAGCCGGCCCCGGGGCGTATCCGGCATGCGCAGATCAACCTCCACGGCCAGGCGGACGCGCTCGAGGGCCCGGCAGCAGCTCCCTCGGCGAGTACTGCATCTCGTGGCCGCGCTTCACGGGGAACACGGTCAGCGGCCCTGGTAGTGAGGGTCGCGCTTTTCGACGAAGGAGTTCACCCCCTCCATGTGGTCGTCCGTCTCCCAGAGGACATCGGAGAGCGACATGGAGTACTCGTCGAGCGTCCGCCAATCGGTATCGAAGCCCTTGCGCACGACCCGCTTGATCGCCCGCTGGGCAAGGGGCGCGCCGGCCGCAAGCCGCCGGGCGAGGGCGTAGGTCTCGGCCATCAGGCTTCCCGGCGCGCAGACCTTCGAGACGAGACCAATCCGCTCGGCCTCGCGGGCGTCGATCAGGTCTCCGGTGAGCAGCAGCTCCATCGCCTTCGAAAGCCCCACCTGGAACTTCAGCAGGTACGTGCCACCCGTACTCCCCACCACGCCGCGGCGGACGAAGTAGCTCCCGAAGCGGGCGTTTTCTGAGGCGTAGCGGATGTCACAGAGGATAGCGAGGTCCATCCCCATGCCCACGGCCGGGCCGTTCACCGCCGCGATGCACGGCTTCTCGAACTGGAAGAACCCTTCGACCGCGTCCTGGACGCCGCTGCCCTTGATCCGGTTGATGCGGCGGTCGAAACGCGCCTGGTCGCGGTTCTCGGCGAGGAAGATGCCCTGGAAGTCGTCCCCGGCGCAGAAGCCGCGGCCCGCGCCAGTCACGACCAGGCAACGTACGGCGTCGTCCGCCTGGGCCTCGTCCAGCGCGGCCCGGATATCGCGGTAGGTCTCGTACCGCACGGCGTTCATCCGCTCCGGCCGGTTCAGGGTGAGGGTGGCGACGCCGCCGTCGGCCACGTCATAGGTTACGTCGGTGTATGCCATGTTCGTCCCCTTCTTCGGACTCGCTTCGGACTCGGCTTCAGCGCTTACCCGGCACGACGATGACCTTGCAGTCCTTCGGGTCGGCGAGGGCGGCGAAGGTGGCAGGCAGTTCGTCGATGGTAACCGTCCGGGTGACGAGTGGCGCGGTGTCGATCTTGCCATCGGCGAAGGCCTGGAGGGCCTCGGCGTACTCCGGCGCTGTGTAGCCGAGCACGAACTGCATCGTGAGCTGCTTATTGATGCCGAGGAGCGGCGTAATCGTGTCTTCCTGCATACAGACGCCGACGACGATCACCCGGCCGCGGATTTGCACGAGCTCCATCGCCTGGTGAAGCGTCCCGGGCACGCCAACGCATTCGAAGACCACGTCCGGGGCGGCCAGGACGGGGCCGCCGCCGTAGGAGAGGTCCTCGGGATGGCGGGGCGTGGGATGGAAGAGGGCCTTCGAAAGCTCCTCGACGAGATCGACCTCGAGCGGGTTGAAGACGGCGTCCGCGCCGAGCTGTTTGGCCAGCGCCCGGCGTTCGGGTGAGGGGTCGCTGACGGCGACGAAACCGACGCCCTCGGCCTTGAGCCAGAGCAGGGTCATGAGGCCGATAGGCCCGGCGCCCATGACCAGGATCGACTCGTCCGGCTTGATCTTCGCCTCGCGGACGGCGTGGAGGCCGACGGCGCAGGGCTCGGTGGTCGCGGCGATGGTGTTCGACACGTGGTCGGCCACCGGCAGGATCATGGCCGACGACATGAGGATGTACTCGCTGTAAGCGCCAGGGATCTCGGGGCTGTAGCCGATGCTCAGGAACCCGGTCGGGGAGGCCTGGGAGACGAGCACCGGCATACTGGTGACGCGCATGCCGGGCTTCCACTGCTCAGCGCCGGGGCCGGCTTCTACCACTTCGGCGACGAACTCGTGGCCCATGACGATGCCGCCGCTCATGTCGCGGTCGTACCAGGCGTTGCGGCGGCTCGCCTTCGCCGTCTCCTGCATATCCTCCATGTATTTGGCGGCGTGGAGGTCGCTGCCGCAGATGCCACAGGCGAGGACGCGGGCAAGTACCTGCCCGTCGCCCACCTTCGGCACCGGGATGTCCCGGACCGTGAGTTCTTTATCCTTCAGTACCATCGCCTTCAAGGGCAACACCTCATCATTGCTGTGGCCGAACTATACGGGGGCGGGACGCACGGTGGTTGGGCGGCCTCCCGGCCGCGCCGGGATCGATGCGGACTGGAACTCACAACTCTGGACGCTGGCTGGTTGAGCGGCCTTCCGGCCGCGCTCGGCAGTTGTACGGGTAACGGACTCGGCTCCCGGCTCTCCGCTCTCCGCTCTCGGCTCTCCGCTCCCGGCTCTCCGCTCTCCGCTCCTGGCTCTCCGCTCTCGGCTCTCTGCTCTCGGCTCTCGGCTCTCGGCTCTCGGGCTCTCGCCTCTCGGCTCCCTCCGCCTTTGGACTGATTCGCAGGGCGTGAACCGTTGGTATAGTCCGCCCATGACCATTCGTCTCCTCATCGCCGATGACCACGCCGTTGTCCGCCAGGGGCTCCGGATGTTTCTCGCCCTCGACCCCGAATTCGAAGTCGTGGGCGAGGCCCGGGACGGCGCTGAAGCGCTCAAGCTGTCCCGGGATCTCAGCCCGGACGTCGTCTTGATGGACCTCCTCATGCCCGTGATGGACGGGATCACCGCCATCGGCCACATCCGCCGCGAGCTCCCGGATGTCGAAGTGATCGCCCTCACCAGCGTCCTCGAGGACGCCTCGGTGGTCGGCGCCGTC
>JBJXGC010000250.1:0-4002 GCA_046154545.1 Dehalococcoidia bacterium
AGCGCCGCGTCCAGCCCCGGGACCTTCGCCCGGACGATTTCCAGCTCCCGTTCGAAGGTGGGGTAGCCCACCCAGAGGTAGAGACAGCGGCGCTTGAGCGCGTCGTGGATCTCGCGCGTCCGGTTGCTTGTGAGGATGACGAGGGGCGGCCGCGCCGCCTTGATCGTCCCCAATTCGGGGATGGTGATCTGGAAGTCGCTCAGGATCTCGAGGAGGAAGGCCTCGAACTCCTCGTCCGCCCGGTCCACCTCGTCGATCAGGAGCACGGGCGGCAGGCCGCCTTCGCTGGAAAGGGCCTCGAGCAAGGGCCGGCGGATGAGGTACTCCTCGCTGAAGATCTCGCGCTCGACCAGCCCCGCCCCTTCGTGGCCGGCCTCCGCGAGCTTGATCCGGAGGAGCTGCTTCGCGTAGTTCCATTCGTACAGGGCGTGGTGGGCATCGAGGCCTTCATAGCACTGCAGCCGGATGAGCCGCGTCCCCAGCGTCGCCGCCAGGGCCTTCGCGATCTCCGTCTTGCCCACTCCGGCTTCGCCTTCGAGGAACAGCGGCTTGTTCAGCCGCGCCGCAAGAAAGACCGTGGTCGCGATCTCCCGGCCGGCGAAGTACTCCTGGCCGGCAAGCCGCGCCGCCACATCGTCAATCGAATCAAACATGCGACAGTCAGCGTACAGGGCCGCGTGGCCACGCGGAAAACGCGAGGCCACCTTGAGAGGCTAATCGCCACGACGCCAAGGTCGCCAAGGGGCGCCAGGGATCATGATTGAAACTCGTCGTAGCGATCTTGGCGTCTTGGCGATTCACCTGGTCAGCGCGCGGCGCTCTACCCTTCGATCCGGACGGTGCCCTTATCGCCATCGACCGTGATCATCGCGCCATCGGGGATGACGGACGTGCCGAAGGTGGTCCCGACCACGCAGGGGATGGCGAACTCGCGGGCGCAGATGGCGGAATGGGACATGATTCCCCCGGTGTCGGTGACGACAGCCGCCGCGATGGCGAAGAGCGGCGTCCAGGGCGGGGCGGTTAGCGTACAGACGAGGATTTCGCCGGGCTGAAGGGCGTCGGCCTCGGCCAGGCGCTTGACGACGCGGGCGCGTCCCCGGACGACGCCGCCGCTGGCGGCGTTGCCGGTCACGACGGATGCATCCTGCGAAGGCGGGACGCCAAGGCCGAAGAAGCGGCGGAAGACGGACTGGACCTCCGGCGGGGCCCCGGCCATGTCCGGCGGCGCACCGACGAACGGGGGCGGCATCATCTGCTCCCAGGCGGCGTACTCCGCCTTGCGCGCGGTGACGAGCTCTTTTGTGGCGGCGTTCGGATGCCCGGCGGCCTCGTTCAGCTCCGCGGCGTCGAGGTAGAAGAGGTCGTTGGGGTCGTCGAGGGCGCCTGCCGCCTGGAGCTTCCTGCCGAGGGCGAGGAGGGGGACGCGGGTGCTGCCCACGATCGTGAGCTGCCAGAAGGCGCGGCCCTCGCTGATCATCACGTGGGGCTTCGCCACATCGAGCATGCCCTGGAGCTGTGCCCGCTTCTCCGCGTCGAGGCGGGTGGCGAACTCCCGTTCGGCGGCCGCCCGGAGTTCGGCCGCCCGCTTGAGGCTGGCGCCCGGTGAGCGGCCCCGATCGCGCAGATAGGCGGCGAGCATGTTCAACGGCGTGCGCGGGTTTTCTGCCCAGGTTGGCACGTGGACGAGGCCCCAATCGTCGGCCCGCCATCCGTAGTTCTCGAGGTAAGTGCGGAAGGCGGCGAGAAACTGCGGACCGCCGGCGACCGATTCGAGGGCGGCGAACCGTTCGTCGCGGAGGGCGCTGGCCACGTCAGGCAGGCTCGCCGCGAGGTCGACGAGGTCATTGAGGGCGGCACCGGCGGCGGCTGTCTCGTTCGTCTCAGCCTGGAGCAGGGACGCGACGAGCATGGGCCCATCCGGGCCGAGCGCCTGCTCGGCGAATTCGACGAGGGCGAGCGTCGGCCCCATGAACGGGAAGACGACGATCATGGTGTACTCGAAGATCTTGCCCATGTCGGTAAGGAGTGCCGGGAGGCTGCGAGCGAGGTCCACGGCCGTCATGGAGTCGTAGTCGCGCGCCCTCACGTCGGCACAGTACTTTTCGATGCGGGGGACGAAGTCCTGCGTCCAGATGTTGACAACCCCCCGTTCCAGGACTTCGGCCGTGGGCGGCGGCGGGGCAAAGTTCTTCGTGAAGCCGTAGCCGTTCGCGAATACCGTGTCCAGGCCGAACGCCTCACGGTTCACGGCGCGGAAGAACTCCTGGCCGAGTCGCGGAAACGGTTTCGAGAAGTGCATCGCGTCGTACATCCACGGAGCTGCGGCGTCCTCCGGATTGGCGAATGCGACGTGGAAATCGGCCGGGGCAGAGCTGGACATGGACACCCTCCGTTTGGTGACCCCTGATCCGCCGGATGCACCCGGCAGGGCTCTCATCCGCGATCCGGTTCGGCCGCACAGTCTGTGCCCTCACGCCGCCCGTTGCAACCGCAACGGTCGTGACGTGACCGGACGGACAGCTCCGAGCGAGGAGCCGGCGCCTTTAGCTCCTTGTGGCCAACGCCTCGGGCAAAGAAGGAGGGCTGGATGCGGCTGGGGCGCCGGGACGTACGACGAAGGCGGTCGACATATTCACCAGGGCGAAGACGGCCAGGACCGCGAACAGGGCGTGGAACTCGCCCCTGCTCGCCTGGCCACCAAGGACGCTGGCGATGATCGCCGCCCCGGCGACCGAACCGACGTAGCGCATCATCGAGAACGTGCCCGAGGCCGCGCCGGCCACTTCACGGCTGACCGAGCTGAGGGCGACCGCCGTCTGGGGCGCGCCCAGCAGCCCAATCCCCAACCCACCCAGGGCGAGCAGGGCGATCAGCGGGCCCACCGGCGTTTCGCCCACGGCGAAGGCGATACCGGTCGCGGACAGCGCCAGGCAGGCGGTGCCGGTGGAGAGGACGGGCCGGCTCCCGTAACGGTCGGCCAGGCGGCCCCCGAAGAGCGAGATGACGACCATCGCGGCGCTCATCGAGAACAGCGCGAAGCCGATGAAGCCGTCGCCCCGGCCTTCGCTGTCGCGGAGGTAGATGGGCATCGCGATCAGCGTCGTATACATCACGAGGTTCGCCAGGGCCGTCCCCGCGGCCATGGTCGCGAAGTTCCGGTTCGTGAACAGGCGCAGATCGACCACTCCACGCCCGGTCCGCGCGTAGCGCACCCCGTAGACAGCCGTACCCGCCGCGAAGAGCGCGAAGGCCGCGGCGGTCAGCACGGGGATGCCCAGCCGCAGCGACGTGCCGACGAGGGTGATGCCAGTGAACCAGGCGAGCAGCGCCCCAAGCGAGACCGCGTCGATCTGGAGGGCGCTGCGCCCGGCTCCCTTGTCGGCGGGCAGGCGAAGCACGAAGGCATAGCTGAGCAGCGCCAACGGGACGTTGATGGCGAACAGCCAGCGCCAGTCGCCGAAGGTGAGCAGCAGCCCCCCGAGTGGTGGCCCAAGCGCAGCCCCCGCCCCGATCACAGCCCCGTTGAACCCGAGCTGGCCCGCCAGCCGCGCGGGCTCGACGTTCCGGCGCAGGTAGGCGGTCGCGTTTGGCATGATCAGCGCGGCTGACACACCCTGGAGCGCACGCAGCGCCACGAGGACGGGGAAGTTCCAGGCGAAGGCGCAGGCCACGGAGAAGGCGAGGAGCACCAGCAGGCCTATTTTGATGACCCGCACGTGCCCGAACGCGTCACCCAGCCGCCCGGCGGCCGGCTGGCAGACCGCGACCGCGATCAGGTAGCCGCTGACGAGGATCGTCGCCGCCCCGACTCCGACGTCGAACTCCCGCCGCAGGGCGGGTAGCGCCACGGCCAGGCTCGAAGAGTTGAGCGGCCCGAAGATGCTCGCGCTCGATACTGCCAGCAAGAGCCAGCGGCCCGGGTCCTTCTGCATCGCCGTCCTGCCGAGGTGTGGTTAACGGAGTATTAACCACAGCGCGCCCGGGGGCGACCGGGCGGCC
>JBJXGC010000353.1:0-2922 GCA_046154545.1 Dehalococcoidia bacterium
GTGACGCGGAAGATCACGCACTACATGGCTTCGGGCGTGACGCTTCTCTGGGTGGTGGACCCGGAGGATGAGCAGGTGACGGTCTGGGAGCGCGGCGCGCCTCCACGGCTTGCGGCGCCGGGCGAGCTGCTATCGGCGGCGCCTGTGCTGCCGGGGTTCTCGGTCGATCTGGCGGCACTGTTCGCGCGGCTGCATAGCTAGCCGGTCACAGGCCGACCAGGTTCGGCCACCCGCGGCCGCTGTGGGCCGCCACTACCGGCTGCCACCTTAACCCGTGGACGCAAAGAAGGCGCCCCTTGCCCGGCAGGCACGCGTGGCGGCAGTCGCCGGTACCCCGGGCCGGGCATACCCTAGCGGCGATGAGTGAGAAGCGCGCCTACGCGGAGGCCGGGGTCGATATCGCGGCGCGGAGCGTGTTCGCGAAGGGCCTGCCGGGAATCCTCGCCCAGGCGCGGCGGCCGGAAGTGCTGAGCGACGCGGGCCCGTTCAGCGGCCTCTTCCGCCTCGGCGACCGGTATCGCGACCCGGTGATGGCGGCCAGCGCCGACGGCATCGGGACGAAGGTGAAGCTGCACCTGGCGATGGACCGGCTCGACCTCTGTGGCTTTGACATCATCGGCCACAGCGTGAACGACATCCTCGCCTGCGGGGCGGAGCCGCTCTTCTTTCTCGACTACATCGCCGGCAACGGGCTCACGAACGAGCAGAAGACGGCGCTGGTCGAAGGCTGCGCGCGCGCCTGTGCCGAGGCGGGATGCGCCCTGCTCGGCGGCGAAACGGCGGACATGCCCGATGTCTACCCACCCGGTGAGTTCGACCTGGCCGGCTTCATCGTCGGCGTGGTGGAGCGCGACAAGATCATCGACGGCTCGAAGGTGGCGGCCGGGGACGTGCTCATTGGCCTCCCCAGCATCGGCCTGCATACGAACGGGTTCTCGCTCGCCCGCAAGGCGCTGGATATCTGCAACGGCGAACCGGCCGCAGAGACGCGCCGCCGGGTCGCCGAGCGGCCGCCCCAGCTCGGCGGCGGCTCCATCGGGGATGCGCTCTTGCAGACGCACCGGCCGTACCGGAAGGCGGTGGAGCCAGTGCTCGATCTGGTCCACGGCATGGCCCACATCACCGGCGGGGGCTTCACGGAGAACGTGCCCCGGATCCTCCCCGAGGGCGTGACGGCGCGGTTCGACGTGCGTGCCTGGCCGGTGCTCCCGATCTTCACGCTCATCCAGCAGCGTGGCGAGATCGCGGCGGACGAGATGTACGAGGTCTTCAACATGGGCCTCGGGCTCGTGCTGATGGTGGCTGCGGCGGACGCGGCCGAGGTGCTCGCGAAGGTGGAGGGGTCGCTGCGCGTGGGCGAGGTGGTGGCGGAGACGGGTCGGCGGGTGGAGCTCCTGGGGCTGTAGCTCGCGCTCGCGGGTCGGCGGGCCTGCTATGATGACAACGTGGCAGGGCTAAGCACCCGCGTGGATCCAGCGCCCATCGCTACCGCCCCGGAAGGCGGTAGCGATCTTGTGGTCGCCGGTACCGGCGTCCCTCTTGAACGAGTCATCGGCCTCTTCCGCGCTGGGCGAACGCCGGAGGCAATCGTGAACGAGCTGTGCCTCCCAAGTCTCGGTGCTGTCTACCGCGTCATCGGCCACTATCTTGAGCACCAGCGAGACCTGGATGCCTATGTTGACGCCAGGGAGGCGGACGAGCGGGCTGGCTGGGAAGAGATCCGGCGAAACTTCTCCACAACGCCGCTCCACGAACGTTTGGCGACACGGTTGCGGCGGGATGATCCGTCTCCTCGCTGACGAGGACTTCCGCTTCCCAATTGTCGAAGCGCTCCGGAAGATGGTGCCCGAACTCGACCTCGTCACCGTGCAGGCTGCGGGGTTCCAGGGCAGGCCCGACCCGTGGCTCCTGGAGTGGGCGGCCGCCGCCGGCCGCATGATCCTTACCCATGACCGCAAGACCATGACGAGGTTCGCCTACGGGCGTGCCGCGGCGGGCTCGCCGATGGCCGGCATCATCGTCATCGGCTGGAACACGCCCATTTACGCGGCAGCGGAGAGTGTCGCACTGCTGGTGCGTTGTAGCCTCGATGGCGAGTGGGATGGGGAGGTCATCTTCTTGCCGCTCTGAGCGGAGCGTCACCGGTCGCGTGTTGGACCGGGATGGTGCGGGTGGCCATGGGATACGGAGTACGCCGTTGCGACGGACGTACGGCAGGCCCGCCGGCCGATGCCCGGGGAGTTCCGTGCCGGATCGTGACTACGTTCGAGTATGCTGTACCCGTGGCCCCGCGCGCGATCTTCTTCGACCTCGACGACACGCTCCTCGACACCTCCGGTGGCGTGGAAAAGGCCTGGCGGCTGACGTGCGAACGGTTCGGGCCGACCCTCGGCATCGACGCTGACCTGCTACGCGAGGCCATCCGCCGGGAGGCGGCTGAGTTCTGGAAGGACGAGGCGGCGGTTGGCCACTGGCGGATCAGGCTGATGGAGGCGCGCGTGCTCGTGGTCGATAACGCCCTGACGGCCCTCGGGCTCGATCGAGCCCACAGCCAGCCCGTCGCGGAGATGATGGAGTCGGAGCGGACGTCCCGGCTCAAGCTGTTCGACGACAGCGTGGAGACGCTGGAGTGGCTAAAGACGGCCGGCTTCCGGCTGGCCCTGCTGACGAACGGCCCGGGCGAACTGCAGCGGAGCAAACTGGCCGCCTTCCCGATCGACCATTATTTCGACGCCGTCGTGATCGAAGGGGAGTTCGGCGCGGGTAAGCCGGACCCGTCGGTCTTCCACCACGCCCTCACGACGACGAATACGGCACCGGCGGACGCATGGCACGTCGGGGACAACCTCTACGCGGACATTGGTGGGGCGCAGGGGGTCGGCTCCCAGGGGGTCTGGATCCACCGGGACCGCCTGGAGCGCA
>JBJXGC010000260.1:0-2672 GCA_046154545.1 Dehalococcoidia bacterium
CGGTATCCGCGACCTCCCCGGCGATAGGGTGGGTGGTGACGAGCTGGTCCTGGCGGTAGGCCCAGTTCTTGTCGCTAGCGTTGAAGTCCTCCCAGCCGGTCTTGAAGCGGGTCGCTTCGACGAGCGAGAGAAAGGCCATGTACTCGGCGAAACTCTCGTTCAGCCAGAGGTCGTTCCACCACTTCATGGTCACCAGGTCGCCGAACCACATGTGGGCCATCTCGTGGAGGATGACCTCGGCCCGGCGGCGCCGCTGTGTATCCGTCGGCGGGTCGCGGTGGATCATGAACTCGTTGTGGGTGACGGCGCCAACGTTCTCCATCGCCCCGGCGTTGAACTCTGGCACGAAGATCTGGTCGTATTTGCCGAACGGGTAGGGGTAGTCGAAGAAGTTCGCGAAGAAGTCGAGCCCCTGCTTCGTGACCTCGAACACCTCGGCGGTGTCGAAGTACTGGACCATCGACTTCCGGCAGTAGAGCCCGATAGGTACGTCGCCGTGCATCTCGCGGAAGGCGTGGTATTCGCCGGCCACGATGCAGAAGAGGTAGCTGCTGAACGGCTTCGTCGTCTCGAAGCGATGGACGCGGAAACCGTCGGCGGCGGGCTCGGCGGAAAGCTCCCGCGAGTTGTGGATGACCTCCCAGGCGGCCGGCGCGGTGACCTCGAGCGTGTAGGTCGCTTTGATGTCGGGCTGGTCGAAGCAAGGGAAGAGGCGGTGGGCCTCGTACGGCTCGAAGTTCGTGTAGAGGTACTCCTGGCTGTCCTCAGGGTCGATGAACTGGTGAAAGCCGTCGCCGCTATGGTCGTATTCGTTCTCGTATACGACGCGGACGGTGTTGGGGCCGCGGCGAAGGGCGGGGCCCGGCAGGACGAGGCGGTAGCCGTTCCAGTCTGGCGCGACGGCGGTGCCGTTCACCTCGAAGCGTTCGATCGTCTTGCCCCGATGGCAGAGGAACGTGTCGCCGGAGCCGGCATCGTCGAAGGAGATGGTGAGGTCGCCGTGGTAGGTGGCGCTGCCGGGCGTGAGGCTGAGGGCGAGGGCGTAGCTTGCGTTGGAGACGCGGGAAGCGCGGCCTTCCGCTTCGGTTTGGGTAAGGACATCGCGTGCGGCGGCAACGGTGGTCATGCCTCGAACTCCGTGGGGTATGTCGGGACACGGTAGCAGGGAAGGGCGGTTGGAGTCAGGTAGGAGCCGGGCCACGGTGGTAGAATCCCGGCGAATTGCCCTCCGGGGGTCGTCATGGAATTGAAGCGACTCAGCCGTGCCCCGACCCAAGACGAGTTCGCCCGTCTCGTCGTAGCGGAGATAGCGAAGACAGCACCGGCGACTGCGGTGGACTACGACCCGGCCGCTTTTCGAATCACCGCCGGCGCCACGCAGATTCACCTGGGGAACCTCTACGCGGACTATCTCAAGGCGCCCCGTCTCACGCGTCGCAACGTCATCCGCAACGCCGCGAGCCTGCTGCCATCGAGCGGCGAAACCAGAAAGAACCTGTCTGAGGTGCTGGCCAACGTCCTTCCCAGGGTTATCCAGCGGGCTTACTTCGAGCTGATGCCGTATTACGCCCCAAACGCAGCGGCGTCATGGTGGCCGTTTGCGGAGGATTTCGCCGAAGCGGTGGTGGTCGACTCGCCAGCGACGCTGGAGTACGTGAACGACGTTATGCTCGAAGAGCTTGGCGTCGATATCCGTGTCCTGCGTGCGCGGGCTCTGGAGAACCTCGGCCGGCAGAGCAGCCTGAAGGGCTTCAAGCGGACGCGAAGTGGTTATTACGTCAGCGGCTGGCGTGACAACCATGATGCGAGCCGGATGCTGCTTGTTGATCTGATCGCCCAACTTGACGTGCGCGGGGACCCGGTTGCGGTCGCCCCGAACCGCGATTACCTCTTGATTTGCGGAGACCGGGATGAGCAGGCCCAGGTAGCGATGCTCGGCGAGGCGCACCGGCTTCTTGAGAAGCACCCGAGACCGATCTCCGGACGAATGCTGCGGCTTCGTGAACGCCAATGGGAGCCGTACCTGCCCTCCCCGGGGTCCGATGCAAGGGCCGTTGCGCTCGCTCTACGGAACGGCACCTCGATCTTCGAGTATGGCGAGCAGGAGGCGACGCTGATGGAGCACGAACCGGAAAAGTACAAAGACGATGTCTGGATCGCCAAGCTCCAGGAGGTCGGGCTCGACGGGGAGGAAGCGTTCACCATGGCCGTCTGGGTCGAAGGCGCTCAGCCGGCCTTGATGCCTTTCGCCGACCAGGTCTACTTCGGTACCGGTGAGGACGCGTCGAACCCGGTCGAACGGCTCCGGGTGCCCTGGGCCGACGCGGTTTCCATCTGCGGCCGCCACCTCGAGATGACCATCACATACCCGCTTCGCTACCTCGTCAGCGGGTTTCCGGACGAGGGAGAACTCAGCCAGCTTCGGGAAGTGTCGCTGCCCATGTGGCCGCAACCGGCGAGGTAGGAATCGGCGGGGTACGAACGGCCGCCGGAAGGCCACGGCTTCACGTCTTCGTAACGTTTCCCTATTGACGGCTGTTTTGCGCTTCGCTAGCGTATATCCCAAGAAAGGAGGTGGTGCGCATGGATCACAGTAGTCGTAGTTACGACCCATCACAGGCGCTGGAGGTGACCGCCTCCTAAGACCTGTGATGGGTCTTGGCTACGGTCTC
>JBJXGC010000263.1:0-8823 GCA_046154545.1 Dehalococcoidia bacterium
GCCCATGGCCCCGCCTCGCCGAAGCCGGCCGCCCGGGCGTAGACGAGGCGGGGGTTGATCGCCCGGGTCGAAACCTCGTCCGCCCCGAACTCGGCCAGCGGCCCCACCATCAGGTTCGTCACCAGCACGTCGGCCGCCCGCACGAGCGCCTCGAAGACCGGCCGGGCGAGCGGGTTGCGGAGGTCGAGGGCGAGGGCCTGCTTGTTCCGGTTGCAAGTCGACCAGAGCAGGTTCGACCCGTCCGGCGTGCGCAGGTCGACACCGTAGACGCTCGCCAGGTTGCGTCCGAAGTCCCCGACGCCCGCCTTCTCGACCTTGACGACGCTCGCCCCGAGGTCAGCGAGCAGCGTGCCGGCGATGGGGCCCTGGACCCACATCGTGAGGTCGAGGACGCGGACACCTGAAAGTGGGCCGGGTGGGAGCTGGGGCATGGCGGGTTCTCCGGGTTGAAGTGGCCGGAGTATACGATTCAGCCGCCGCCACCGGGCGTGGGCCCAAAGCCGGTGTTGCACGAACTGCGTCCAACGGCCCGAAAGGCTACACGAAGAGTCGCAGCCCCAGCCCGGCATCCCCTATCAGCTTCTCGACCTTGCGTGCAAACGGGACGTCCCGGAGGTCGATGCCCGCGCTTGCGTCGATGAACTCGACACCCAGGACGGCGCCGTCCGCCGAGTAATCGATCAGGCGCATGTCATCCAGGGCGTGCGTCCGTGCCACCTGCTCACGGGGGACGAGCTGGACGTGCAGCACGTCGGCTTCTTTATCGTAGTCAACCTGTCCTAAAGCCATCTGCCGCCTCTGGTCATTCGTCGCCTTCGCTAACGACAGGCGCTGCTACGCATACCGGCAAGAAGGCCCCACAACGAAGCCCGCCCCACCTGGCCGTGACCGGTGGGGCGGGCGGAGAGCCGCCGGCGATGGGGGACGCCAGCCTTAGCTCCCGGGGAAACCCTCTGCTCCCAGGGCGCCTGCCGGCTCGCGCCGGGGCGCCGGGTCCGCGGTCGAACTCCCTTCGACATCCACCCGCGGGATCCACTCCAGCCAGGAAGGGAGGTACCAGTTCCAGTGCCCGAGCAGGGCCATGCTCGCCGGCACCAGGACCGTCCGGACGATGGTCGCGTCGAGGAGCACAGCCACGGCCAGGCCGAAGCCCATCTGCTGGAACGAGACCATCTGACCGGCGGCGAAGCCACCGAAGACCGCGACCATGATGGCCGCCGCGCCGGTAATCATCCCGGCCGTCGAGCGCACCCCGTAGGCCACCGACTCGGCGTTGTTGCCGGTGTGTTCGAAGCGCTCGCGGATGCGGCTCAGGAGGAAGACGTGGTAGTCCATAGAGAGCCCGAAGAGCGTCGCGAACATGAAGAGCGGCACCCAGGATTCGATCCGGTCAATCTGCTGGAAGCCGAACAGTTCGTTGCCGATCCCTTCCTGGAAGACCAGCACCATCAGCCCGTAGGCGGCGCCGACCGACAGCAGGTTCATCACGATCGCCTTGAGCGGGACCACGATGCTGCGGAAGACGACCAGCAGGATGATGAAGCTCATCCCCAGGACGAAGGCGAAGACCGGGATGGTGGCGGCGCTGATGACGCCCGTGTCGTCGATCCCCTCGGCCGTCATGCCGGTGACGAGCGTGCGGGCCTCGACCCCGGCGAAGGCAGCCGGGATGTAGTCGTCGCGGAGGCGCTGGACGGCGTCCCCGGCACGTGAATCCTGGGGGTCGCCCGCGAGCGGCACCCGGATGAGGGCGAGGTCGCCAGCGGGGCTGGTTTCGACTGTGGCCGGGCCGAACTCGGGGTCCGCCTTGAGGCGGTCGATGAGCCGCGCCGTGGCGGCCGTGATGGCCGGGCTGCTGACGTCCGTGGCGTCGATCACGACTTCGGCGGGGCTGAGGATACCGGCGCTGAACTCCTCGTTGAGGATGGCGAAGGCGCGGTAGGCCTCGGTGTCGGCCGGGAGGGCGCTAATCCCGACCCAGCCGAGCTTGAGGCCGGCCAGCGGCGCCGCCGCCGCGACGAGCAGCCCGACCGAGGCGACAACGCTGATCACCGGGTGGCGCATCACCAGGCCGGTCGAGCGGTCCCAGAAGCTCCGCTCCGAGACCTTCCGGCGCCTGCGGCCGGGGATGCCGATACGCACGCTGTTCACGCGGTCGCCGAGGAGCCGGAGGACCGCCGGGAGGAGGGTGAGGGCCGCGAATACCGAGGTTGCGACCACGAGGATGGCGCCGACGCCAAGGCTCCGGAAGATGCTGTTCGGCACCAGGATCATGCCGCAGAGGGCGACGATCACCGCCATGCCGGAGAAGAGCACCGAGCGGCTGGCCGTCGCCCCCGCCTTCACGATCGCCTCGTCCCGCTCCAGCCCGTCCCGCCGCTCTTCCCGGAAGCGCTGGACGATAAGCAGCGTGTAGTCGATGCCGACGGCCAGGCCCATCGTCGTCACGAAGTTCACGACGAAGGTTGAAAGCGTGAACTGCTGGCCGATGACGGTCGTCAGGCCGACCGCGATGATGATCGACGCGATCCCGAGGAGGAGCGGGATGCCGGCCGCGACCAGCGCGCCAAAGACGAGCACCAGGATGACAAGCGCGATCGGGACACCGACGAACTCCGCCGTCTCGAGGTCGCTCTTCGATGTCTCGGTGAAGGCGAGGGCACCGCTGCCATCACCACCTGTGACGACCGTGAAGCCGGCCTTGCCGTCGAACCGCTCGATGGCGTTGATCAGCGGCTTCACCGCCTTCTCGGCGTCGTCGGGGTTGCCCGCGAGGGTGACCGGCAGGATCGTCGTGCGGCGGTCCTCCGAGACGAGCCCCGGGGCCTGCGCTTCATACGTATTCGTCACGGCCGCCACGCTCCCGGGCAGGCCACGGAGCGCGGACGTCACCTCGGCGACCAGCGCCTGGTACTCCGCGTCATCGACCGTCTTGCCGGTCGATTGGATGACCACGGTCTCGCGGGCGGGCAGGTCGCCGCCGTAGAAGCGGTCCTCAAGCAGCGTGTTGGCGATGCGCGAGTCCGTATCGACGTAGTTCTCGGCCGAGGCGGTGAGCACGTCGCCCACTTTCGAGGCGAGGACCACACCGGCCACGAGCAAGGCGACCCAGACAGCGACCACAAGCCACGGGCGGCGGGTGCTGAAGCGGGCGAGGCGTTCGGGTGAAGGGAAGGCTGTCACGGCGGGTCTCCTGGGTTCAGTGTTGGAGGAACTTGGGGCGGTTCAGGCCCCCTGGCGCGGAGCGAAGAGACGGCGGACGGCGTTGGGGCGCCGCTGCAGTCGGCCGGTCAGTTCGGCCACGCGCTGTTCGGTCCGAATGTCGGCGAAGATGCGCTCCTGTTCGGCGGCCCGGCGGAGCCATTCCGGCTCCCGGTCGCCCCCGAAGATCGTGTGGTCGTTGGCGCTGTAGTAGCGGGGGTCGGCAATCGGCAGGCTGTTGAAGGACATGGCTGGACTCCTGAAGTGAATGTCTGTTCACGTGAATGAACGTGCATTCACAGTAGCCGATGCCCTGCCCCGTTTCAATCCGCCAAAGGGCGGAGTTGGGTCCTTCTGTGTGACCTGGCTCACAATCAGGCCGCTCAGGAGGGCCACGACGATTGCGCCGGAGGAGCCAAACATGGCGTGCTGGCGGTCGCCGTCAACGATCACCTGCGACGTGATCAACCAGCCAAGTCCCCACAGGAGTGGGGTTGCCACGGCCCACGCCACCCGGCGCCGGGCCGTCAGGTCGGCGGCACTCGCCTGCGCGACGCCCACGACGGCGCCGGTGAGCATGCCCATCGCCATCAGGCTCGATGGGCTCGTCCGGTAGTCAACCGCTCCGGCGCCCAGCACCAGCCCACCGGCCATCCCGAGCGACGTCGCCGCTGCCCACGCCAGCCGCCGGCCCAGGGAACTCGCCCGGGCGGCGGCCTGCACCGCTCCAAGGACTGCCCCGGCGGCGAGGCCTCCGGCCGCTGCGGACAACGGCGTGTCGATAGGCCCGGCCACCGCCCGGGCCACGACACCGGCCAGCGGGAACCCCACGAAGCTCAGTGACCAACGGAACCACGGCTTCCATGGCATGGCCCGGCTTGCTGATACGATGGTGTTCATGAGTCCTCCGCACCGTCCAAAGGGTCAGTAACTTGACGGTGGAGTTACTTTACGATGAAGATAGTGGCATGTCAACATACTCACCTGAAGATCTCGTCGCCCTCCTGCGCCGGTTCGCCCTCGAACGGGATCGCTACGTCAAGCTCCTTGCCCGCGGCTTCGGCATGGGCCGGGCCGAGTTCGACGCGTTGGACTACATCGAGGAAGCGGGCGCGCTGACACCGAACCAGCTCTCCGACCTGCTCTGCCTCACATCGGGGGCGACCACCGCCCTCATCGACCGCCTGGAGGCAGCCGGCACCGTCAGCCGCAGCCCCCATCCCACCGACCGGCGCAGCGTGGTCCTCCACCTGACCACCCCCTCCGCCCAGGCCGGGGCCGCCCGCCTGAGCCCCTACCTCCAGGACATCGCGGCAGCGGCCCAGGCCTTGAACGAAGCGGAGCGTGCCACGGTCGGTGCTTTTTTGGCCGCTGCTGAAGCGGCGGCGGCGAAGCACGCGCGCATCGCGGCAGCGACACCTGGAAAAGAGCGCTCCTCGGCCCTGCCCAACAGCGGCCCGGCGGCCGTTGCGCCGCGCCTCAGGCGGGGCCGTGGGCAAGAAGCCCCGGCACCCGCGGGGAAGCCCCCATTGCATGGATCGGCGGACGGCTCAATTATCCCAAGCTGAATGACCACTCATTCATCATGAACGCATGGCCAAAGGCCAGGGGCATGGGATGACAAAGTTGAGCTCCGAACGCCGCACTCCCTCGCCCGCCGCAGCGGGAGAGGGCCGGGGTGAGGGCCGCGCCGGCCACGCGGAGCCCAACGCCGTCCCGATCGTCCCCCACGATGGACAACGGTTAAGACCAGAAGGACCGTGCCCCCTTCCAGGCCCTTGGAGTTCGCTATGAGCCGAGTCACTGATGCCCACGTCGAAGCCCGCCGCGAAAGCATCCTCGAGGCCGCCGTCGAAGTCTTCGCCCGCAAGGGCATGCAGACCGCCACCATGGCCGAGATCGCCGAGGCGGCTGGCCTCTCCGCGGGCGCCATCTACCGCTACTTCCCGAACAAGGAAGCACTCGCCACGGCCTGCATGCACGACTCCACCGGCCACATCCTCGACGACTGGCGGCAGCTCGGGGCCGACGGCGCCGACCCCCGCGACGTCTTCAACGCCATCGCCCGCGGCTCATTCGACGAGATGAAGGCGCCCGATGCCCCCCAGCACACGCTGCTCATGGTCGAAAACCAGCTCACCGCCGCCCGTTCCGGGAATTCGGCCTATGCCGCCGAGGTCCAGCACGAACACACCCTCATCGTCGCCGGCCTGGCCGAAGCTATCGCGCGGATGCAGGAGGCGGGCTCGTTCCCGGCCGAACTCGACGCCAACCTCACGGCTGAGTCATTGATGGCGCTCTACGTCGGGACGCGCATAGCCCGCCTCCTCAACCCGTCCCTCGATTCTGATGCGATGCTCACCCAGGTCGCCGGCCTGATGGCCCTTGCCGCCGAATCCGCCGCCCGGGGCACGCGCCTCGCCGGCCTCCCCGCCTGAAAACGGCGCCCGCGCCCCACCCTGCCGTAGACTCCCCGCACACCCCCCAGGGAGAGGACGATGAAGGTCACAGTCAGCCGCATAAAGTGCCTGCGCAGCGGGCAATGTACCTACCTCCACCCGAAGCTCTTCAAGGAGGGTGAGGACGGCTACCCCACCGTCCTCGTGGACGAACTCCCGGATGACCTCAAGGAAGAAGCCGAAGACGCCGCCGACATCTGCCCCAGCGGCGCCATCGACATCGAGGAGTAGGTCTTCCAGCCCGATCGCATCGGCACCTGGCTTCCTTGGCGCTCTTTGCGCCTTGGCGGTGAACCCGCCAGACGCCCGCCCGTGAATGCTCAGCTCATCGTTTACAGCGCCCGGGCACGAGGCTAGCATGGGCCGCCCCATCACCGGAGGCGGAGGACATCGTCCCATGGCCACCTACCTACTGCTCAGTACCCTCACCGATGAAGGCCGCAAGACCCTCAAGGCGCGCCCCGAACGGCTCCAGGAGGTCAACAAGGAGATCGAGACCATGGGCGGCCGCGTCGTCGCCCAGTACGCCGTCCTCGGCATGTTCGATTTCGTCAACGTAGTCGAAGCGCCGAGCAACGAAGTCATCGCCCGCATCTCCGTCGAACTCGGCTCCCGAGGGACGGTCAGCATCACCACCCTCCCGGCCATGAGCGTGAGCACGTTCACCGACATCCTCAAGGCGAACACGGGCGGCTGACACATGCCCACCTACATCGTGCTCAGCAAGCTGAACGCGGCCGGCCTCAAGACGCTCAAGAACAACCCCAACCGGCTCGCCGAAGTCGCCGCCGAAGTGGCCGCCATGGACGGCAAAGTCCTCGAACAGTGGTCCACCCTCGGCCCCTACGACCTCTGCTCCATCGTCTCGGCCGCCGACAACACGGCCATCCACCGCATGGCAGTCGATCAGAGCGCGAACGGCCGCGTCCGTTTCACCGTCCTGCCCGCGATCGACCTGCCGCTCTTCGTCCGCCTCCTCGGGCAGACCACCGAGACGACTGGCCCCTACACCTGGCAGATCCGCTGGTTGGCACAGGTCGCCCGCCGCGCCCTCCGCTACCACACTGTCACCCGCCACGTGAAGGCCGCCTGCGATCCCTTCACCATCCAGGGCGCCGAAAACCTCGACGGCTTCAAGGGCCCCGCCATCGTCATCGCCAACCACAGCAGCCACCTCGATGCACTCGTCCTCCACGCCGCCCTGCCCGAGCGCTTCAAGCGCCGCCTCACCTTCGGCAGCGCCGCCGACCGCTGGTTCCTCAAAGGCCGCAAAGGCATCCAGAAGCAGGGCTGGTACAACTCGCTCAGCCTCAACGGCTTCCCCATCAAGCGTGGCGGCGGCAGCGCCAGCCTCGACCACGCCAAGTGGCTGCTGGACAAGGGCTGGAACGTGATGATCTTCCCCGAGGGCACGCGCAGCACCAGCGGACGAATGAGCAAGTTCAAGCCCGGCGTCGCCATCCTCGCCCTCGAAAAGGGTGTCCCCATCATCCCCGTCTTCATGGATGGCCTGCGCGAACTTCGCCCCAAAGGCGCCCTTCAGGCCTCCCGCGGACCAGCCACCGCCGCCATCGGCAAGCCCATCCACTTCGCCCCCGGCACCTCCGTGGCCGATGCAACCCACGAAATGTTCAACGCGATGGAAGCCCTCCGCCTCTCCCTTCGGCCCGCCCGCCGCGCCGAGCCCGCGGAAGCGCCTACCGGCGCCGCCATCGCGTAGCGCACCCGTGCCGAGCGCGGCCGGGAGGCCGCTCAACCGGTAGCGCGATCGGCTCTCCCTGCGCCCGGCCCGCATGTGCCACGACCGTCCTTCGTACCCGTCCGGATCCCCTCCCTCGCGCCCGGGGTGATGGCCCCGCCTACCGGCGCCGCCATCGCGTAGCGCACCCCTGCCGAGCGCGGCCGGGAGGCCGCTCAACAGCCCGCGATGGACCTCACGAGTCCCGGCTCAACCTACCCTCGCGCAGCAACCGTTCGACCGCGACGGCCACGCCGTCCTCCGCGTTCGACGCCGTCGTGAACGTCGCGTGCGCCTTCACATGTCCCGCCGCCTGGCCCATCGCCACCGATGCGCCCGTCACCCGGAACATCTCAATGTCGTTCTCCGCATCGCCGAAGGAGACAACCTCGTCGAGCGGGATCTCGAGGTGGGCACAGGCCACGGCCAGGGCCACCCCTTTGTCCGCCCCCGCCGCCGTCAGCGTCAGGATGCTCTTCCCCCGGCTCGAAATCGACTCCACGAAGCGCACCGACTCGCCCCACTCCGCCGCCAGCCGCTCCCGGATCAGCCGGTTCACCTCCGTCCCCTGGATCAGCGCGATCCGCGGGTGGGGCGCCGCCTCAGCCCGCAGACTCCGGACCGGCCGCATCTCGTGGGGCATCGAACCGCGGCCCGGGTCGCCCCCCATCCGCACCACCACCTCCTCGTCCAGGACGATCGTGGCGATGCAGCGGTTCGCGTCACAGATCTCGTAGAGCGCCTCCGCGAAGGCACCGGGCAGACGCAGGTCGAGCAGGTCGTGGTGCAGCCCCCGGTGCCAGACCTCCGCCCCGGAGCAGGCCACCAGGGGCGCCGCGGCATCCACTTCCGCCGCTACCCGCTCTGCCAACTGCCGCCAGCGGGCGGAGGCGACGATGATCTCGTAGCCAGCCATTCGCGCCGCCCGGACGGCGGCCAGGTTCCGCGGACTGACCTCCTCCTCGCTCGTCAGGAGGGTCCCGTCCAGGTCGAAGGCGAGCGCCCGGTATCGGGCCGTGGCTGACATGCCCGCGAGTATGGACGACCCCGGCCCCGCCCGCACGCCCCGGCCGGTCGGCACGCTAGATTTCGGGGCGTTCAGCGGTGCGGCTGGTCCCGGCGATCGTCTCAGCGAACGGCGGCAGCTGGCCGGCGAGGTCCGCCGCAATCGCGTCCATTTCAGCCCCCGCGGCCCGTTGCACCAACTCGAACAGGTCCGCTTCTTCCCAGCGGATGTGCGCGCGTAGCGCCTCGCCGAATCGCAGGAGCGTGGCCCGGCGCGCCTCCAGGCCGGGCGCGTCCCGCATCGTCACCACCAGCGATTCGATAAGCGTGTGGTCGTCCAGCGTACGGGTGACCGCCGGGTGACCGTGGTCAACATGGCGGATGAGCCGCGCCAACAAACACTCCTGCTCGGCCCGGAAA
>JBJXGC010000265.1:0-8520 GCA_046154545.1 Dehalococcoidia bacterium
GAGCCGTTCATCTCGGTCGCCGTGGCGAAGTCGCGGCAGTACGAGGTCACGGTCGAGCCGACCGTCAAGGTCAAGCCAGGCCAGGGCGAGGTGACCGGCGGCGGCATCAAGGGACGGATCAAGCTGCCCGGTGGGTGGGAAGGGTCGATCGAGGGCTCGGTGAACAAGCCGCCCGAGGGCTCGGGACGGACGGGCCCGGACATCCGCGGCGAGGCCAAGCTCGAGTGGAAGTTCGGCGAAGGCCCCAAGAAGGTGCAGTGCAAGACCGTGACCCGCGAGGAGTGGGAACCGACGGTCACCTTCAGCTGCGAGAGGCTCGTCCCGGAGCATGAAGAGGACCGCAAGAAGCCGGTACCGAAGATCCAGGGCGTCTACCTCTACTTCAAGTATGCCGAGGCGGTATGGGCCGACAAGAAAAGTGAGCCCGGCACCAGGCGGAACCCGGCCTCCATGGCCGCGTTGAAGCAGCTGCTGGGGGATGGCTGGCAGGTGACGGAGGTCAAGGGCTTCGCCTCGCCCGAAGGCCCCGAAGACGCCGGTCCCAAGTTCATTGGCAACAAGGCATTGTCGCAGAAGCGCGCGGAGGCCGCGTTCGACTTCCTGAAGGCGAACTGCCCAGCGACCGCGCCCATGCTCGACATGCGCCCCGGCGAAGACTCGTGTTTCGCGAAGGGCCTGGTACCCCAGGGCGGCGGCGAGCTCTATGCGCCACCGCGCGCGCCTGGGGAACCGGAAGCCAAAGGCAAGAAGCTGGCACAGCACGTCGTCGGCGAGTTCTCGAAGGTCCCGGACGCCGGGCCGGACCCCGAGGGGGTCCATCGCGGCGATGTCGCCGAGGAAGTCGAGAAGCGCAAGGGCTCCGCGGAGCGGCAGGCCGATGCCATCTACCCCCTCCTCCGCCGCGCCGAGGTGTCCCTCGCGAAGACCGTGATGGAGCCCTACAAGGTCACCGTCCCCGACAAGTGGGAGCCGGAGGTCTGCCTGAGCGAGGCCCGCGCCGCCGCTGCCGAGGACTTCGCTAAAGCCCCGTTCCCCAAGCCGCCGGAGAAGAAGAAATGAGGAGGCAACGATGCTGAACGTGCTCGACACCATGCTCCGCGACCTCCTCATCGCCCGGGTGGCGCAGCTCACGGACGACTCACAGGTCGGCTTCGAGCCGCCCGACGACGCCTGGCGGACGCAGGTGGCCGGCCTCTCGGTGGGTGGCAACCCGGTCAACGCCCTGAACGTCTACCTCGTGGATGTCGTCGAGAACCGCAAGCTCCGTTCGAACGAACGGGCCCGCACCTTCGAAAACGGCTGGGCAGAGGATCAGCCGGCGCCCGCCCGCGCTGATTGCCACTATCTCGTTTCGGCCTGGAGCCCGGCCACCGCCACCCCGGCGACGACGCCAACGCTCGATGAGCACGCGCTCCTCTACGAGGCCCTGGCCGCTTTCCTCCAGGAAGGGAGCATCGCCGCCGGCCGGATCTACGCCCCCGGCTCCGTCGAACTCGGGGCGGTCCCGCCCCTCTTCCGCGAGGCGGACATGCCGCTCGATGTCGCCGCCGAGGCGTTTCCCAAGCTCGCCGAGTTCTGGGGGGCGATGGGCCCGAACTACCGCTGGAAGCCGGCACTCCACCTGGTGGTCACGGTGCCGGTGGCGCTCATCGCCCAGGTGGCCGGCCCGATGGTGACCACGCGGATCACGGAGTACCGCCTCCTGGGCGTCCCCGCCAGCGGCGAGACCTGGGTCCAGATCGGCGGCCACGTTCTCGACGCGACCGTGAGCCCGCCCGTGCCCGTGCCAAACGCCTGGGTGCAAATCGAGTCCATGGCCGGCGGCATCGTCCAGTCCGCGGCCACGAACAGCCTCGGCCGATTCACCTTCGGCGGGTTGCACCGTGGCCCCTACCGCCTCCGCTACAGCGCCACGGGCTTCGCCGTGCCCGCGCCGCGCCTCGTCGATGTCCCCTCTCCGAGCGGCGAATACGACCTGGAGTTCGTCTGATGCACCTGCCCACGAACCACGCCCCCGGGCGCCTCGCGTCCACCACCGCAACCCGGAAACCCGCAGGAGGTCCGTCATGGCCGTAGCCGTCTCATACCCCGGTGTCTATATCGAAGAGTTCACCCCCGGCGCACCCATCCAGGGCGTCGGCACCAGCACGGCGGCGTTCATCGGGGCGGCCGCCAGCGGCGACATCAACGAGCCCACCAAGATCACGAGCTGGGACCAGTTCCGGGCAACCTTCGGCCAGCAGCCGCTCCCGGGGTTCTTCCTCTGGTACGCCGTCCGCGGGTTCTTCGAAAACGGCGCCCAGGGCGTCTGCTATGTGGTCCGGGCCAGCAACGGCGCCTACGGAGCGTTAAACCTCGCTGACCGCTCCGGCGTCGCGGGGAGCAACGTGATCCGGGTCCGCGCCCGCCAGCCGGGTAACGCCGCCATCCAGGTGGCCGTCGCCACGCGCAACGTCATCCCGAGCGCGTCCACAGCGCTCTACCGCCCAACCGGGGCACTCACCGGGCCGGTGGTCGGCCGGGATGTCATCCTCAACGCCGGCCAGGGCGCGAACTTCCGGCCGGGCGACTGGATTACGATCGCCGCGCTGGGCGAACGCGCCCAGGTCATGCAGGTCTCCGGGGATACCCTCCGGATCACGCAGCCCCTCAACAACGCCTACGCCGCCGCTGCCGCCGTACGCCTTGCCGACATCCCCGGCGGCAGCCAGGCGCTCCGCATCGCCTCGACGGTGGCGCTGCCGCCGGGCGCGCTTCAGCCCGGGACCATGCTGACGGTCACCCCCGCGGGTGGCACGCCCGACTCCCTGATCGTCGAGGCCGCGCAGGCCGAAAACCTGGCGAACCCCGGCGGGGGCATCGCCGAGACCTATACCGTGGCGTTCCGTTCGGGCACGCGGCTGCCGATCAGCATGGCCGCGGCCTCCACTGTCCAGTCCGAAGAGTTCAACATCACGGTTTCGCTGGGCACCGGCTCTACGCTCTATCCCGACCTCGCGATCGATTCGGCTCACCCCCGGTACTTCGAGCGCGTCATCAACAACGACGCAGGCAGCCTGGTCCGTGTCAGCCTCATCGAACCACCCTCGAATGCCGCGCCGCCCGCGAACCTGCCGGCCAACCTCGCAGCCACAGCTTTGGCAGGTGGCGCTGCGGAGGACCTCGCGACACTCACCGACGCCAACTACCGCACAGCCCTCGACACCCTCCGCACGGTCGATGACGTGAACCTCGTCGCCGCGCCGGATCGGCAGACGGCTGCCCTCCAGCAAGCAATGATCGACCATTGCCATCTGCTCGGCGACCGTTTCGCGATCCTCGACTCGCGCGCGGGCAGCCCGCTGTTCGGTACGGGCAGCGTCGAGCTCCAGCGGGCGACGGTCGATTCTGCCCGGGGCTACGCCGCCCTCTACTACCCCTGGCTGCGTGTGCCGCCGGTCGGCTCGGGCGGGCCGGTGCTCGTGCCACCCTCAGGCCATATCTGCGGAGTCATCTCCCGCAGCGATGGCATTCGCGGCGTCCACAAGGCGCCCGCCAACGAAATCATCGCCGGCGCCGTCGGCATCGAGCGGAACATGAGCGACATCGACCAGGGGCAACTGAACCTCCAGGGCATCAACATCGTCCGCTCCTTCCAGGGTGGCCGCCCGACCGTCTGGGGCGCCCGCACCACCGCGACAGACCGCAACTGGCAGTACGTCAACATCCGCCGCCTCTTCCTCTTCCTCGAAGAATCGATTGAAGAGGGCATCCGCTGGGCGGTGTTCGAACCGAACAACCTCGCGCTCTGGCAAAAGCTAAAGCGCACGATCAGCGAGTTCCTCACCCGCGTCTGGCGCGATGGCGGGCTCTTCGGCGCGAAGGCCGAGGACGCCTTCTACGTCCGCATTGATGAGGTGCTCAACCCCTTCTCCGAGCAGGCGCTGGGCCGCCTGAACATCGAAATCGGCGTCCGCCCGACCTATCCGGCCGAGTTCATCATCGTCCGCATCGGCATCTGGCCCGGAGGGTCGGAGGTCAGCGAGGGCTAACCGCCCGCCCCGAATCCTGGGACACGAAAGGAAACCACGATGGCAAACGGCAGCATCCCGGACCCCTTCAACAACTTCAACTTCCTGGTGGAGATCGACGGCATTACCCGGGCCGCCTTCCACGAGGTGAGCGGCTTCGATTCGACGATCGACGTCATCGAGCACCGCGAGGGCGGCGAGAACACCACCCTCCGCAAGCTCCCGGGCATGACGAAGTACAGCAACATCGTCCTCAAGTGGGGCATGACCGACGACGTCCAGCTCTACCAGTGGCACCGCCAGGCCGTGAATGGCCAAGTGGAGCGGCGTAACGGCTCGATCGTCCTCCTCAACCGTGGCGGCCAGGAGGTGGCGCGCTGGAACTTCGTCCGCGCCTGGCCGGCGAAGTACGACGGGCCGGACTTCAACGCCGAAGGCAACGACGTCGCCATCGAGACGCTGGAGCTCGCCCACGAAGGCGTGGAGAGGGTGTAGGCCATGACGACAGCGACGAGGGAGATAGAAGCCAACGGGTTCGCCTACGCGACGCCATCGCCTCGGGCCGGGATGTTCCGCACCGAGGTGGAATTCACCCTGCCATGCGGCTACCAGGATGAGGATGGCCAGCTCCACCGTGAAGGTGTCATGCGCCGTGCCACGGCCGCCGATGAGATCTGGCCACTCAAGGACCCGCGCGTCCAGAAGAATCCGGCCTACCTCGTCGTGATCCTCCTCGCACGCGTGGTCACGCAGCTCGGGAGCCTCACCCAGATCAACCCGAAGGTGATCGAGGGCCTGTTCGCCACCGACCTGGCCTACCTGCAGGACCTCTACAACAGCCTCAACCAGCTCCACCCGCCCGCCTTCCCGGCCACCTGCCCCCAGTGTGACCACACCTTCGAGGTGGAGCAGCAGACGCCGGGGGGGTGACGCGCTACCCCCTCGGCCAGCTCCAGGAGGAGGTAGCGTTCATCGCCTACTACCTGCACTGGGACCACGAATCCGTGATGCAGATGGAGCACGAATACCGGCGGGACTGGGTGAGCCAGGTCTCCGCCATCAACCAGAAGCTCAACGCCGGTTGAACCGGCCGAGGACGACATGAGACAGCCAACGCCGCCAACAGCAGCCACCGGAGTGACCAGGCGCATTCATCTGCGCGCCTGGCGCGCTTCGGCGCGGCTGCCGCGCACCCCACAGCATCGGGCGTCCTGGTCCCGGCATGCGGCGTGGGCGGGGGGCGTGGCTGGCCGGTATCGCGCGGCGCCCCCCTGGGCCTCGCCCGCAGAAGGCGTCCACCTCCTCCAGCCGTGTCCGGCCGCCGCCATCAGCCACCGGACCACGCTCCAGGTCGCTCGAACCTGGGCGCCGCAGCTCCACTTCACGCTGATGACCCCCCGGGACGCCGCTCCGCTGGCGACTGGCCCATCGGCGGCCGGGCCGGGAGCGAAGCGCGAGCCAGCCGGGCCGGCCGTTGGCGGCCCCGCCCTGGCACTGAGACTCAGCCGCTCCGCTGCGGTCGCCTCGGTGCCAGCGGCGCTACAAGGCCACGCGGTCACGCCGCCCCTCGCAGCCACACTCGCTGTTCGGCGCCCGCGGATTGAGCTGGCCACGGTCCGCCAGGCCGCCTCGACCGAGCGAGGCCAAGCGCCGGTAACCCTGCCCGCCGCCGCACGCGCCGTCCCGATGGTCCTCGTGGCGCCGCGTGGCGCGGGCGCGCCCTCGGCGCCTTCCCACCCGGCCGGGAACGGCCCGCCGGCGGGCTGGCCGGCGGCCCCGCATGGCGACATGTCGCCCGCGCCCCCACGCACGGCCATGACGGCCGCGTCCGCCATCGCCGACGACCCTGTTGCCATGGGCCGCATCGCCGACACTGTCATGCTCCAGATCGACCGCCGCCTCCAGGCCTACCGCGAACGCACGGGGAGGGCCTGAGATGCCGTTGGAAAAGGCGATCATCACCAACACGGTCAGCGGTCAGCGGGTGCCCGTGCTCTTCAACCCTGAGGAGTATGCCATCGCGCGGGACAACAACTTCGCCCAGGTGGCCATCCCCGGGCTGCGCGGGCCGCTGCTCCAGTTCGTCGCCGGCAACATGCAGACGCTCGACATGGAACTCCTCGTCGATAGCTACGAAGCGAACGCCGGGCGCAACACGGCGGGCTCCGACGTCCGCCTCCTCACGGCCCAGATCACCGGCCTGATGGACATCGACCCGACCACACACGCGCCGCCTGTGCTCCTTTTCACCTGGGGCTCGCTCTCGTTCACCTGCGTGCTCGCGCGCGCGAACCAGCGCTTCATCATGTTCCGGGCCGATGGCGTGCCCGTCCGCGCCCGCCTCCAGGTGACGTTCAACGAGTTCATCAACGCCCTGGCTGCCCAGCAGGAGGTGAAGACGGAGACCGCGGACTACAGCCACGTCCACGTTGTCCACGAGGGAGACTCGCTCAGCAGCATCGCGGCGGCCGTTTACGACGACCCGGGGCGTTGGCGGCCCATCGCCATCGCCAACGGCATCGACCGCCCGAAGGCGCTCGTGGTTGGATCGAGCCTGCGCGTGCCGCAGCTGCCCTTCCGTGACCCGGGCAGCGGGGAGCTGGTGGAGTGATGGCCACGCCAACCTACGCCCCCGAGTTCCGCATCAAGATCAACGGCAGCGATATCCCGATGCCGCTGCGCTCATCCATCGCCAGCGTGCGCTACCAGGATGGCGTGAACGCGGCCGACCGCGTCGAGATCAGCCTGGCCAACCCGGACCTCGTCTGGCTGCGGAGTCACATCCGCGGCCTCGGCTTTCAGCCGTTCCCGACGGGCGTCAAGCTCGGCCCGATCGGCACCTTGAGCGCGGTTGGCACAGGGAAGTTCGATATCGACAACAAGCTCGAGCTGGCCCTGGGCTACGCCCCGGGCCGCCTTGACGATGTCTTCAAGGGAGAGGTCACGGGCCTCCAGGCGAGCTTCCCGGGTGGCGGCATGCCGATGCTGACCCTCGTCGCGCACGACTACCTGCATCGCCTCACCCAGGGCACGGCCGTGCGTGGTTTCGGGCCCCTGACGGACGTGCTCATCGCCGTCATTCTCAGCGCCGAGAACCTCCTCCTCCCCCTGATCGACCCCGCCATCATCGGCGTCTCGACCGCGCTCACGGCGATGAAGGTCGTGTTCTCCGGCACCGGCCTGAAACAGGGCAAGCCGAGCGAAGGCGAGAGCGACTTTGCCCTCCTCAAACGCATCGCCGCCACCTATGACGCCGACTTCTGGGTCGAGGGCGACGTGCTTTACCTCGCTCGCTTCATCCCCAAGGAGTACTCGCCGCGGCTCACGCTGCGCTGGGGCGAGTCGCTCATCGACTTCTCACCCCAGGTGAGCACGGTCGGGCAGGTCGGCGTGGTCTCGATGAAGTTCACGCTCCGCGAGCTCCGCCTGAACTTCCTGGTCACGGTTGGCTGGGACTTCGACCGCGAGGCGCTCCACATGACGGTCATCCCCGGCGAGGCGGCGAAGGGCGCGAAGGCCATCTCGGGCCCGGCCTTCTCGATTGTGGACCAGCCCATCAGCAGCCCGGCGGACATCGTCAACAGCGCCCTCGTCATCCTCAGGCTGCTCCGCGAAAAGCTGAACCAGCGGCTCACGGCGAGCGGCAGCGCCATCGGCAATCCGGAGATCCGCGCCGGCGCCGTCATCCGCATCGAGGGCATCGGCCCAGACTTCAGCGGCGATTACCGCGTCAGCAGCGCCACCCACACCATCGACGCCGGCGGCTATCGCACCAGCTTCGAATGCTTCAAGGAGATCATCCCATGATCGAGAAGGAGTTCGGCCGCGTCGATGACAAGCTCGGCGACATCCAACAGAAGTTCTACGGCGTCGCCGTCGGCCAGGTGATCAACGTGCTCGACCCGATGACGCTGGGCCGCGTTCAGGTGCGCCTCCCCTTCATCGACTCGCTCGATCTGAGCCCATGGGCGCGGGTCGCGGTGCCGATGGCGGGCCCGTTCCACGGTAACTACTTCATCCCGAATATCATGGACGAGGTGCTGGTCGCCTTCGAACACGGGGACATCGCCGCGCCCTACATCATTGGTTCGCTCTGGAGCGCGCTGGCGCCGCCGCCGCTGCCGTCGCCGCTCCCCCAGATCCGGACGATCCGCACCCTGGTGGGCAACCAGATCGTCTTCAGCGAGGCCCCGCCAACGGTCACGATCCAGTCCGGGCCAACGCCGCCGGCGGTCATCCCCGCGCCGCCTACGCCCGCGGGCCCGCCAACGGTCATCCTTTCGCCCGCGGGCATCCAGATCATCTTCGGACTCAACATCATCAACATGACTCCGGATGGGATCACCATCACGGGCACGCCCAACCTCAACCTCGCCGCGCCGCCGATCAGCATCAACGGCGCGGCGGCAACGAACGTCCAGTCGGCCGGTATCTGCAACGTCACCGCGCCGCTGGTGAAGATCAATTGAGGGATGCCGTGATGCCACCAGCAGCGAGAGTCGGCGACCCC
>JBJXGC010000268.1:0-5994 GCA_046154545.1 Dehalococcoidia bacterium
CGGCGCATGCCTTCTTCGACGCGGTCGTCGGGGGTGGTGACGCTCAACCTTATGTAGCCTTCGCCGTTCAGGCCGTAGCCGCGGCCGGGGGTGACGACGACGCCGGTGTCTTCGATCAGGCGGGCGGCGTAGTCGGCGCTGGTGACGCCGGCGGGGAGCTTCGCCCAGACGTAGAGGGAGGCGAGCGGGACATCGACTTCGAGGCCGGCCTTGCGGAGGCCGGCGACGATCCGGTCGCGGCGGCGCTGGTAGATGCGGTTGTGGTCATCGACGCAGTCCTGGGGGCCGTAGACGGCTTCGATGGCCATGCGCTGGACGGCCTGGGGGATGCCGCTGTCGATGTTCGACTTGACCCGCATGAGGGCATCGACCATCTCGCGGTTGCCGACGACCATGCCGATGCGCCAGCCAGTCATGTTGTAGATCTTGGACCAGGAGTTGAACTCGATGGCGACATTGCGGGCGCCGGGGACCTGGAAGATGGAGATGGGCTTGTAGCCGTCATAGGCCACGTCGCAATAGGGGTTGTCGTGGAGGATGGCGACGTCGTACTTCTTGGCGAAGGCGACGGCCTTCTCGAAGAAGGCGAGGTCGGCCACGGCGCCGGTGGGGTTGTTGGGGTAGTTCAGCCAGAGGAGCTTGGCCTTGCGGGCGATCTCCTCCGGAATGGCGTCGAGGTCGGGCTTCCAACCGGACTCACGGGTGCAGTCGAGCTTGTGGCTGATGCCGCCGGCGAACATGGTGCCGGTCTCGTAGACGGGGTAACCGGGGTCGGGCATGAGGGCGATGTCGCCGGGGTCGATGAAGCAGAGGGCGACGTGGGCGATGCCCTCCTTCGAACCGATCAGCGGGAGCGTCTCCTTCATCGGCTCGAAGCGGACCTCGAAGCGGCGGTCGTACCAGTCGCTGATCGCCTTGCCGAGCTCCGGGAGGCCTTCGGACTCGGGGTAGCGGTGGTTGGCGGGGTCGTCGGAGGCCTTGTGCAGGGCGGCGAGGATGTGGGGTGGCGTCGGCAGGTCGGGGTCACCGATGCCGAAGGTGACGATATCGACACCTTCGGCCCGTTTGGCCGCGATCTTCTTGGAGATTTCGGCGAAGAGGTAAGGGGGGAGCGCTTCGACGCGCTTTGCGAGCTTCATGTCGGACGTGATCCTGCGTTGGGGTAGTTGCAGGAGTGTAGGGGAGCGAAGAGCAGAGAGCGAAGAGCCGGGAGCGAAGAGCCAAGAGCGAAGAGCCGAGAGCGAAGAGCCGAGAGGGAAGAGCCGGGAGCGAAGAGCCGAGAGCGTTCACGCGGCGGATTCGTCCTCCTCAGCGGCATCGAGGGCGGCGACCATGTCTTCGACGGCCGTGAACTTGACGCGAGGGCGGCCGCACTCCTCGCCGGCGGCCAGTTCGATGGCGTCGAGCCGCTGCCAGTCGGTGAAGGTCAGGTAGCGGCAGCCTCGCCGGTCGAGGAGATGGGTCACCGCGGCGGGGTCCGGGGCCGCCGGCCGAAAGGCGCGTCCGGCCAGGGCGTCTTCGACCATGGCGTGGACGGTCTCGACGGAGTCGGGCTTGTTCGTGCCGATGACGCCGGAGGGACCGCGCTTTATCCAGCCGGTCGCGTACTGCCCGGGGATAGCGATGTCCGTGGCCGGGTCGAGGACGCGGCCGCCGCGGTTGAGGATCACGCCCCAGCGCTCGTGGAACGGGACGCCCGGCAGGGCCGTGCCGCGGTAGCCGACGGAGCGGAAGACGAGGCCAGCAGGGAGGGTCTCGAAGACGTCCGTGGGCCTGGCGGTGACCGCGCCGGTGGCTGACCGTTCGAGCACATTCTGGACGATGCGCACGGCGGCGACGGCGCCGTGGCCGTCATCGACGATTTCGACCGGGGCCGTGAGAAAGCGGAGGTGGAGACGGCGCGGCCGGCCGGCGGGCTGGCGGCCGGCATAGGTTTGGATGAGTTCGACCTTGCGAATGAGGGCACGGTCGCCTGAGGCCTGCAGCTCCGCCTCGTCGTCGGCGGACAGCGCGGCCTCGGAAGGGCGGACGATGATGTCGGCGTCGGCCAGCTCGCCGAGCTCCTTCAGTTCCGGCGTGGTGAACGCCGCCTGGGCGGGGCCGCGGCGGCCGAGGAGGTAGACCTCCCGCACGCGGCTCTGGCTGAGCGCCGCCACGGCGTGAGGCGCCATGTCGGAGGCCGCCAGTTCGGCCGGGGTGAGGCAGAGGATGCGGGCGACGTCTATCGCGACGTTCCCCATGCCGACGATCACCGCACGTTCTGCCGAAAGGTCGAACTGGCACTCGCGGTAGTCCGGGTGGCCGTTATACCAGGCGACGAACGAGGTCGCCGGGTGGCTCCCGGCGAGGTCCTCGCCCGGGATCTCCATCCGCCGGTCGGACTGGGCGCCGGTGGCGAAGAGCACCTGGTGGTAGTGGGCGGCGATGTCATCGATGGTCAGGTCACTCCCGAACTCGACGTCCCCGAAGAAGCGGAAGCGGGGATGGGCGGCGACCTGGCTGAACGCCTTGGTGACCGTCTTGATCCTCAGGTGGTCGGGCGCCACCCCGTGCCGGACCAGCCCGAACGGCGTGGGCAGGCGGTCGAACATATCGACTTCGCAGGGGCAGTCTTGCTGGTTCAGCAGGGCGTCGGCCGCATAGAAGGCGGACGGACCCGCGCCGATGATGGCGACGCGCATCGCCGGCGCAGGCGCGCCGGTGGAGTTGGCTGCCGGACTCCCGTCGGCTCCGCTCACGAGACTGCCCGCCCCGATTCCATGAGCCGGAGCTCAAGCGTATCGACGGTACCGCGGTAATGAGTGAGCTGAGCCTTGACGAGGTCGGCGATGGTGATCAGGCCCACGAGATGCCCATCATCGACCACGGGGAGGTGGCGGAAGTGGCGCGCCGTCATGGTCTGAAGCACCGGTTCGATGTCATCTGCGGGCGTACCAGAGACGACGGATGTGGTCATAAGGTCGGCCACGGTGAGGGCCATGACGCCCTCTCGCTGGGCGAAGGCGCGGATGATATCCCGTTCGGAGATGATGCCGGCAAGGGTCTCACCGGGGCCGACGACCAACAGTGCACCGACGTTATGTTCCGTGAGCATTGCGATGGCTTCGCGAATGGTGGCATCGGGCGTGGTGGTAACGACGCGCGAGCCCTTGGTTGCGAGGACGGATCGGAGCTTCATGGCTAACTCCCAGGGCGCAAACCCGCGCACCACACCACGAGTGTATCGGTCGAATGTTACGGCGTCTGTCAGGGTTTCTCGGAAAGTGGCCCGGCGGGTGGGGCCTTCCCGAGCCCTCTTTCACCCAGGCGCCGGTATGACGGGCTGGCGTTGGGGACCGGCTCTATCCCGCAGGGCCCGCCTCTGTGAACCAGCTCACATTCACCACCTATCGTGTATTGCAATTCCCAGGGCAACTCAATACGGTCACTCCAGCTCCGCTCCAGGGCGCGGAACGACCAACCCTAAGGAGGAACCTCTCTATGCCAGAACTTGATGGACAGCTCTCCCCGGGTATCGGCGGAAGCGACTCCGGGACCACCGGTGGGACGACCGGGCGGTACCTTGTCCTCCTCCGTGACACGGATACGTCGGCGGCAAGCCGGTCGCTTGGTGCGCTGGCCGGGCTTCGGGTTGCCCAGATGGCGGACTTTTCGGACCCGGCCCACATCGAGGAGATCGCGGGCGGCGACGCCATCATGCTGGAGTCGCTCGGCGTCGCGGTCGTGAGCGCGCCACCTGACCAGATGATGGCGTTGACGGCGTCGGCGGCCGCTGGCGACGGGGCGATCCTCGCAATCGAGCCCGAGCGCGTCGTCTACGCGATCGACGGTGGGCCGCGTGGGGAATCAACCGTGACGGTGAACCTCGACTACCTCGTGGGATACCGGGACGCAGCGGCGGACATCGTTAACCGGATCAGCGCCGGCGCCGGGACCGCTTTGGGGGAGACAGCTGGGCCGGGTGTTGCCGAAGCGGGCGCGACGTGGGGTCTCCAGGCGACCAACGTCATCGCCTCTCCGTTCACCGGGCGCGGCGTGAAGGTGGCGGTCCTCGATACCGGCATGGACGTTGGTCATCCGGACTTCGCGGGGCGCAATGTCGTGACGGCATCGTTCATCCCCGGACAGGCCGTGACGGATGGACATGGACACGGCACGCACTGCATCGGCACCGCGCTGGGCCCACGGCAGCCCTTCCAGCTGCCCCGGTACGGCGTCGCAAGCGAGGCCACGATCCTCGCCGGGAAGGTGCTCAGCGACGCCGGTTCCGGTTCGGACGGCGGCATCCTGGCGGGGATCAACTGGGCCGTCGGCCAGGGTGCGGCCGTCATCTCGATGTCGCTCGGCGCCGCGGTCACGCCAGGACAGCCCTTCTCGCAGGTCTTCGAGACGGCCGCGCGGCGGGCGGTTGGAGCAGGGTCGCTGATCATCGCGGCGGCGGGCAACGAGAGCCGGCGCCCGGGACACGTCGCGCCTGCCGGACACCCGGCGAACTGCCCGTCGATTATGGCCGTAGCGGCCGTCGATGTGAGTCTGGCGATCGCGCGCTTCTCCTGCGCGGGCCTGTCGGTTCAAGGAGGCCAGGTGGACATCGCGGGACCAGGCGTCGATGTGCGCTCGAGCTGGCCGAGGCCCACGCTGTACCGGACGATCAGCGGGACCAGCATGGCGACGCCTCACGTCGCCGGGATCGCCGCCCTCCACGCGGAGCAGAACCCGGCGATGCGCGGCGGCACCCTCGGCTGGCTCGTCCTGCGGAGCGCGCGCAGGCTCCTGCTCCCCAGCCGCGATGTCGGGGCCGGACTCGTCCAGGCACCGTAGTGCCACGCCGTCCGGCGGTCACCGGCTGGCTCAGAAGGGCTACTATGGAGCTATCTTGGGCGGCGGGGCGTTCAAATGGCCATGGAAGCGGTCAAGATCTCGGTGAGCGAACCCTACCTGGGCAAGATGCCCGAAGTCGTGGTGCGCCTAAAGGAGGCCGGCCTCGCCGTCGAGGCCGAGGCAGCGATCCTGGGCATCATCACCGGCCTCGTCGATGCTGACGGCGTTGACGCCCTACGGCACGTCCCGGGCGTGGAGGCGGTCGAACGGCAGATCGCTATCCAATTGCCACCCGCGGACGCCCCCGTCCAGTAGGCCGGGGCGGCCAGTCCCGTCGCCCCGGACGCGCTCCCTACGTGCCGAACGCCTTACGCAGGTGTTCGGCCGCTTCGTCGATGTTCGCCCGCCCGGCGGGGACGACACCGAAGAAGAGGAAGGTGTCGTGAATGAGGCCTTCGTAGTTATGGTACGTCACGGGCACGCCGGACTCCTTCAGCTTGGCGGCGTAGGCTGCCCCTTCGTCGCGAAGGGGGTCGAACTCGGCCGTCTGGATGAGCGCCGGCGGGAGCCCGGTGGTGTCGCCACGCAGCGGTGAGGCGTAGGGTTCGGCGCCGCGCCCGGGCGTCGGCAGGTAGTGGTTCCAGAACCACTGCATGGAGTCCAGCGTGAGCATGTAGCCCTCGGCGTTGCTCGTGTAGGAGCCGGTGCTGTAGTCGAGGTTCGTGACCGGGCAGTGCATGAGCTGGAAGCAGAGGGCCGGGCCACCCTTGTCCCGTGCCATCTGGGCGACGACGGCCGTGAGATGGCCGCCCGCGCTGTCGCCACCGATGGCGATGCGGGCAGGGTCGATGCCGAGGGAGCCTGCGTTCGCCGCCACCCAGGCGGCGGCAGCGTAGCAGTCCTCGGAGGCTGCCGGGTATTTGTGCTCGGGCGCGAGCCGGTAATCGACCGAGACGACGACACACCCGGCCGCGTTGGCAAGGGCGCGGCAGAGCCCGTCGTGGGTCTCGATGTCCATGATCACCCAGCCGCCGCCGTGGAAGTAGACGAGCGCCGGCAGAGTTGCCGCGTTCGACGGCCGGTAGATACGCACCGGGATCTCGCCGCCAGGCCCGGGGATGCGGCGGTCTTCGACCGAGGCGACGGCCTCCGGCTCGCCCTGAAGGGCGGCAA
>JBJXGC010000275.1:0-28162 GCA_046154545.1 Dehalococcoidia bacterium
CGGGCGACCTGGGCGGCGAGGGCGGCGGCACCTTCGCTCTGGGGGTGATGGAAGACGGTAGCTCTCGTAATCACGCGGACGTCCGATCTGGGGTGAAGAGGTGGATGAGGAACTCGATGTTGCCTTCGCCGCCACGGACCGGGCACTCGATGGCGCCGGCGATACGCCAGCCGTGGGCTCTCGCCCAGGCAGTGAATCTATCGGCCACGCCCTGATGGACCTCCGGGTCACGGATAACGCCGCCCCGGGGCACATCAGCGGGCCCTGCCTCGAACTGCGGCTTCAGGAGCACCACGCCCTCGCTGCCCGCACCAAGCCGGCCGGCCACCGAGGGGAGCACCTTCTCCAGCGAGATGAAGGAGACGTCCGCCACGAACAGCCCGAGTCCCGCGGGGAGGGCTGGCAGGTCCCTGGCGTTCGTCCCTTCGACCAGTGTCACCCGTGGGTCTTCGCGGAGCCGTTGATGGAGCTGCGCCCGCCCCACGTCGATCGCGAGCACCGAGCTTGCTCCGGCCTGGAGGAGACAATCCGTGAAGCCACCGGTCGAGGCCCCGATATCGAGGCAGTCGCGGCCCCGCGGGTCGATCCCGAACGCGTCCAGCGCCGCCTGCAGCTTGTGGCCGCCACGGCTCACGAACCGCTCCGGGCCGTTGAGGACGATTGTCGCACCCTCATCCAGGAGCGTGGCCGGCTTCACGAGCACCGTCGTGCCGACCCTGGCCCGCCCGGCCATGATCAGCCGTTGGGCGCTTTCCCGGCTCTCGGCCAGGCCGCGGTGGACGAGGAGGACATCGGCTCGGACGCGTGGCATGCGTAAGGCTAGCGACCGGCGCGCACGCAAGGCAAGCGGGAGGTACGCTGCCACCCATGACGCCCCAGGAACGGGTGCAGCAAGCACTGGCTGAACTCGGCCTGGTTTCGGAGGTCGTGACGTTCGACGCCAGCACGCGGACCGCTAGCGAAGCGGCTGCCGCGGTCGGCTGCGAACTGGGCCAGATCGTGAAATCGCTGTTCTTCGTGGCCGAGGGCCGTCCCACGCTCGTCCTCGTCGCTGGCGACCGCCAGGCCGATACGGCCCGGATCGCTGAACTCCTCGGGGTCAGCCGCAAACGGCTCAAGATGGGCTCACCGGAGGAGGTCCTCGAACTCACCGGCTTCGCAGTCGGCGGCGTGGCCCCGGTCGGCACCGTCACACCATGCGACATCGTGGTCGATGATTCGCTCCAACGCTTCGAGAAGGTCTGGGCGGCGGCCGGGGCGGGAAACGCAGTGTTTGCCGCCGGACCCGGCGCCCTGGTCGAAAAGGTAGGCGGCCAATGGGCAGCGATTACGCGCTGACGCCCGGCGCTGTGCCGCGCGAGCGCGGCGCCGTGGCCGCTGTCATCGTCGCGATGCGGCCCGACCAGTGGCCCAAGAACCTGATCGTCCTCGCCGCCCTCGCCTTCAGCGCGGGCGACGCCTGGAGTGTGGGCCATCCGGACCAATGGTGGCCGCTCGTCTGGCGAAGCGCCGCCCTCGCGGCACTCTGGTGCCTGACGTCGAGCGCCGTCTACCTCGTCAACGACATCAAGGATCGCGCCGCCGACAGCGTCCACCCCCGGAAGCGGACGCGGCCCATCGCCGCCGGCGAACTGAGCCCGGGCCTGGCCGGCGCCGTAGCCGCGGGCCTGCTGGTCATCGCCCTGCCACCCGCCTTCGCCCTGAGCCTGGCGTCAGGCGCCGTCCTCGCCGGCTACGCCGCCGTGATGATGCTCTACAGCTTCGGCCTGAAAACGATCGCGATCCTCGATGTGCTCATCCTCTGTGGCGGCGTTGTGGCGCGCGCCGTCAGCGGCGCCACGGCCATTGACGTCGCCATTAGCCCCTGGCTCTATGTCTGCACCAGCTTTGCGGCGTTCTTCCTGGGGAGCAGCAAACGCTGGGCCGAATTCCGCCAGCTCGGCGCCGATGCGGTCGCTCACCGGCCGTCTCTCGCCCAGTACAACGAAGTGATCCTTGGCCAGCTCACCGCGATCAGCGCGGCAACCGCGCTCTTGAGCTACGCCCTCTACACCATCGAGTCGGAGAACGTGCCCCGGAACGGGGCCATGGCCGTCACCATCCCGTTCGCCGCCTTCGCCATGTTCCGGTTTCTCCTGCTCCTCGGCGGGTCACGCCGCGCCGACGCCCCCGACCGGATCCTCTTCACCGACGGCCAGATACTGCTGGCGATGGCCGGCTTCGCTGTCGCCGCAATCACCGTCCTTTCGCGTGCCTGACGCACCCGGGGGACGCGCTCACGCGGTTCAGGGGCGCAAGAACAGGCGGCAGGCCGGGCCATCAACCTCAATCCGGTCGATGATCTCACGCAACGCCGCCTGGTGCTCCTCGAATGGAAGCGACTCGCCACTGGTGACCAGCCGTTGGCGCGTCTCGTCTGCGTGGCGGCGCCGTTCGTCTTCAGACTCCTGGGCCGCGACGCGCGCACGAGCCGCCGCCAGTTCGTCCTCGAGCAGGTGGTGTTCGTGGGCCATGTCCCCACCGAGGGACTTCATCCGTTCGAGCGAGATGTGGCCGTGGGCCGTGTCCGCGACCAGCTCTTCCACCGCGCGCCGGCTCTTGCGGATGCGGCCGGCGACGCGTTCAGCCTGCGAGATGACGTCCAGCATGTAGCTGTCGATATTGCCGGCCTGGCGCACGCGGGTGATGACCGTGGACGTGTCCTCCTCATCGAGAAGGCGATGGACAGTCACTTCCAGTTCGGCCGCCCGCTGGGTGTTGTACGAGCAGGCGTTCTGGTTGGTCCGGCTTTCGCACTGGTAGTAGCGATAGGCGGCCGATTTCTGTTCGCCGTCCTTGGTCGTCCACTTCTGGCGGCGGCTCACGCCGATGAGCCTGTTCCCGCAACGCCCACAGTAGACCAGCCCGCTGAGCAGGAAGGGCGTCACACTCCGCTTGCGCTCGCCCGGGTAATGGGTCTGGAGCCGTAGCTGGACCATCTGGAAATCGTCGTTTGTGACAAGGGGCGGGTGGCTGGCTGGGACTTTCACCCCAAACCGGGTGTACGTGCCGAGGTACGCCCGGTTCCGCAGGATGTCGCGGACGGTCACCATGCTCCAGCGCCCGCCCCGCCGGGTCAGGACGTTTTCCGCATTGAGCTGGCCAGCGATCCGGCGGATGCCCATGCCCTCCTGCAGATAGAGCCGGTAGATGTAGCGGACGACGATCGCTTCCTCCGGGACGAGCTCGAGACGGCGCCGCGGACCGACCTGGTAGCCGTAAGGCGGCCGCCCCAACACCTCGCCGCGGACCGCCTTTCGCCGCATCGCGTTGCGGACGCGTTCGGATACCGGCGTATCCTCCCCACGTTCCGCCCAGGTGGCGACGAGTTCCCGCGCCAGTTCGCGGCCGGTGTGGGCGCTGTAGACCGACACGCCCGCCGACTCAATCTCAAGCAGCTTCATCGCCGCCCCGCCCAGGTCGGGGCCGAGGATACCGAGGTTATCGACGGCGACGACCACAAAACCACGATCGCTTCGGCGGAGAAACTGGAGCATCTGGCGGAACCCGCCGCCCTCGCTCCCTTCCGTGTCGATGAACGTGCCCGCCACCTCGTAGCCCAGCCGCGTGCAAAACTCGAGAAAGGTCCGGTTCTGGTCGCCGATCGAACGGCGTGCGCCGTTGCGGCGCCCCCCATCCACAAAATAGCCAACAGCGTTCATCTGATCACCCGATGGTGAGGATCCGCTCGCAGTTGGGGCATTGAGCGAACCCGGCCGGCGCCAGCGCCTGGCGGCGAAGCGAATCCGGGATCGTGACCCGGCAGCCCATGCAGGTGCCACCGACGATGCGGGCGACGGCCATCCCTCCTTTGCGGCGGCGAAGGTCTTCATAGGTCAGGAGCGCCCGCGGCGTCACCTTCGCCTTCTGCATTTCGCGGCGCACGTCGCCCCGCGAGATGAGGTCCGTCAGGCGAAGGGCCTCGTGATGAAGGAGCTCCAGGTCGTGCTGCCAGCGCGCCTCCAGGCTGGTGACCGCCCGCGCAGCGGCCTTCTGCTCGCGGCTCGCAGCCTCGCCCGCATCGAGCACGGCGATCAGCTCGTCCTCGAACTTCCCCCGCGCGGCCTTGAGCAGATCGACTTCGTGCTGGAGGTTCGTGAGCTCTTTGGGGTTCTTGATCGAACCGTCGTAGAGGCGCTTGTCTTCGCGCGCGATCTTGTCGCTCAGGCCCTCGACCTCGGCCTCGACCCGCCGTTGATCCTTGCGGATCGCGGCGAGGCTTATCTCCGCCTGGCCCAGGCGGCGGCGGGCGTCGTCGAGTTCCTGGTCGCCCTGGAGGCGGCGTTGGACATCCGCGAGGGCCGCCCTGAAGGCCGCCGCCTCGTCGTCAATCGCCTGGAGAGAGAGGATCTCGAGGACCTGTGTCATCGGCCACCACCAACTCCAACCGCGCGTCGGCGCCCCCCGCAGGGGCTAACCGCAACACCAAGACTAGCGATCAGCGACCGGCCCGTAAACCGGACGAGGCATCCTTGCCCGTAATCGTCACCGGGCCTCCCGTTCTATGTCACGATCGCGTTACCAAAGCGCACCAGTCGCCCGAACCGGGCTATACTGCGAGCACCTCCAACCGTGCGAGGTGCTCGTCCCGATGCTCTTTAACGTCGCCGGCCTTCTCCGCGAGCCCGTCGGGGCTTCACGCCGATACGAACTTCAAGCGGAGCCGCCGATCCACAGGGGGTCGCTGGAGCTGATCCGCATGCCGCGCGGCGTCCTCGTCCGTTGCGAAGCCGATGTCGTCATCGAAGACCGTTGCAGCCGCTGCGCGGTCCCGTTTGGCTACCCGGCCACCATCCAGTTCGAGGAGGTGTTCGCCCAGCAGGTCGATCCGGTCACCGGCGCGAAGCTGCCCCCCCCAGAAGAACCCGACACCTTCTTCATCGCCCTCGACCACACGATCGACATTACGGAAGCCGTCCGCCAGTATATGGAGACGTCCGCTGCAATGCAGCCGCTCTGCCGCGAAGACTGCCCCGGAATCTGTCCCGATTGCGGCAAAGACCTGAGCGAGGCAGCCTGTGGATGTCAACGGAACAGGACGGACCCACGCTGGGCGGCCCTCGCCGCATTGAAATTGAGCTGATGGGGAACGATCTGAAGGAGACACGCTATGCCACCGCTGCCAAAGCGGAAGTACCCCAAGTCGCGCCAGGGGAAGCGCCGCAGCCACCTGAAAATCCAGATGCCACACGTCGTGGATTGTCCGCGTTGCAAGAGCCCGCGCCTGGCCCATCACGCCTGCCCGGTGTGCGGGACGTATCGGGGCCGCGAAGCGGTCACGATGCCGGCTCCCGAGCTGGACAGCTAGGCACAACGGTCTCCGCCCAACCATTCATCACCTTTTCTGACCAGGTCCAGAAGGATCGTGCCTTCGTCTTCCCCGGCCAGGGCGCCCAGTCCGTCGGCATGGGGAAGGATCTATACGAGTCCTTCCGGACGGCCCGCGATGTGTATGACCGCGCCGACGAGATCCTCGGCTTCGCCCTCAGCCGCCTCTGTTTTGAGGGGCCTGAGGCGGAGCTTCAGCAAACCCGGAACACCCAACCGGCGATCGCCGTCACCAGCCTCGCCCTCCTCAAGGTAGCGGCCGAGGAGACGCCTGCCCTGCTCGCCCGCCCGGCCTTCGTCGCAGGCCACTCGCTGGGCGAATACTCCGCCCTCGTTGCCGCCGGCTCGTTGTCCTTCGACGACGCCATCCGCCTGCTCCGCGCCCGCGGCGAGTTGATGCAACAGGCCGGCGAACGGAACCCCGGCACGATGGCCGCCGTCCTCGGTCTCGACATCGCCGACTGTGAAGACGCCTGCCGCGAGGCCGGGGCCGAAGTCTGCAACATCAACGCCCCCGGCCAGATCGTCATTGGGGGCCGTCGCGAGGCCGTCGTCCGTGCCCTCGATTACGCCAAAGCCAGGGGTGCGGTCAAGGTCATCCCCCTCTCCGTCAGCGGCGCCTTCCATAGCTCGCTCATGAAGCCCGCCGCCGAGGGAATGGTCCAGAACATCGCGACCGCGACCGTGGGTGACCCCACAATCCCCGTGGTCGCCAACTGCACCGCCCTTCCAGCGACCGACGGCCTCGCCCTCCGCCATGAGCTGGTGGACCAGGTCTGTAGCCCCGTGCGCTGGAGCAGCACCGTCGATTACCTCGGCGCCCATGGCGTCGATACCTTCATCGAGTTCGGCCCCGGCCGGGTGCTCACGGCGATCATCAAGCGGATGTTGCGGAAGTCCACCTGTATCAACGTCAACGACGCCACATCCGTCTCCGTGCAGCTCTAGTGGCGCTCACTGGCAAGGTTGCGCTCGTCACCGGCGGTTCGCGCGGTATCGGCCGGGCGATCTGTGAAGCGCTCGCGGCCGAGGGCGCCCGCGTCGCCGTCAACTACCAGGCGGCGAAAGATGCCGCGGACGCCGTCGTCGCGACCATCGTCGGCGCCGGCGGCGAGGCCTTCGCCGTCCAGGGCGATGTTTCCAACCCGGAAATGGCGGCCGCCATCGTCAAAGCCACCGTCGATACCTACGGTGGTCTCGATATCCTCGTCAACAACGCCGGCATCACCCGGGACGGCCTCCTCCTCCGCATGTCCGAAGCCGACTGGGACGCCGTCCAGGACACGAACCTGCGGGGCGCCTTCCTCGTCACCAGGGCCGCCATGCGGACGATGCTGCGGGCCCGCGGCGGCCGCATCGTCAACATCACCAGCGTTGTCGGCGTGATGGGGAACGCCGGCCAGGCGAACTACGCCGCCGCCAAGGCCGGGCTCATCGGCTTCACGAAAGCGGTCGCCCGCGAAGTGGCTTCGCGCGGGATAACCGTGAACGCCGTCGCCCCAGGTTTCATCAAGACCGATATCACGGCTTCGATGACCGCCCAGCAGGTCGAGGCGGTCATCGGCCAGGTGCCCCTCGGACGGCTCGCCACGCCGGACGAGGTTGCCCCACTTGTCGTCTTCCTCGCCGGCGAAGGCGCCGCCTACATCACCGGCCAGTGCATCCACGTCGATGGCGGTATGGTAATGGCATGAGTGACAACGTCATGCGGCGGGCCCGGTACCTCGTGATCGAATCGCTCTACGAAGCCGACACCTCCAAACACGCCGCCGAGGACGTCTACAACCGCCGGATCGGCGATGCCGCGGAGGCCGAACCCGACCTCGCAGGCCCCGGCCCGAGCGGCTTCGGACGGGGGATCCTCAGGGGAGTCGTCAAGCGCTGCGACGAATTGGACCGCTACATCCAGGACGGCGCCACCCGATATCCGGTGGAGACAATGGCCGTCGTTGACCGGAACATTCTCCGGCTTGCAATATGGGAGCTGCTTACCGACAATTCGGCACCGGTCGCCGCCGTGATCAACGAGGCGGTCGAACTTGCCCACCGCTATGGTGGCGACAGCAGCCCGGGCTTCATCAACGGGGTGCTGCGGACGGTCAGCGAACGAATCCAGGCCGCGCAGGCGGCGAGCATCGCGCCCATCGAGGCGCTCCCCCCAACCCCGACTTCGCAGGAGTACTAAACCTTGGCCACAGTCTTCGAACGGGTCCGCGGTATCGTCGTCGAGCAGCTCGGCGTGGAAGAGGTCGATGTGACGCCCAGCGCGTCCTTCGTCGATGACCTGAATGCCGACTCGCTCGACCTCGTCGAGCTGATTATGTCCCTCGAAGAGGAGTTCTCCACGGATGCCGGTGAACTCGAGATCAGCGACGAGGACGCAGAAAAGATCGCTACCGTGCAGGACGCCGTAGACTACTTGAGAGATCACGGCATCGAGGATAAATAGCCTGCCGTCACGGCCGGCCTTCGCTTGCCAGGGAGGATGACGCATGCAGTTCCTCGGCGTTGGCTGGCAGGAGATCGCGGTCGTTATGTTCCTCATGCTCGTCTTTGTCGGGCCTGAGCGGATGCCCCGCGTGGCCTATCAGATCGGCCGTGCCGTGCGCACCATGCAGCAGTACGCCCGCGCCGTCCGTGATGAATTCAGCGAAGAGATCGCCTACGTCGAAGAGCAGTACAAGACGGTCAAAGGCGAAGTCGAAGGCGCCCGGACAGAGCTTCGCGACCAGCAGCAGAAGTTCAACGCCGAGATGCGCGATGTGACGGCGCCACTCCAGGAACTCCCCGCCCTCGCCTCCGAAGTCAACGAATCGGTCTCAAACGTCGTCAACATCGCCGACCGCCAGCCGCTGGCGGCCGGCGCCGAGAACCTCCTGCTCCCGAGCGGCGCCCCCTCACCCACCCCTGCGGAGGCGGACAACAGCCAGCCGCCGTTGGTGTTCTGAGATGAGTATCGAGGCAGCAGGACCGCAAGAACCCACGCTCCACGCCGTCCCCGTCCGCGAGGGCGGCCCGGAGATGACCCTCGTCGAACACCTGCTCGAATTGCGCGGTCGTGCGATCAAGTCGGCCGTGGCCCTCGCTCTCGGGCTCATCTTCTGCGCCTTTTTCTGGGAGACGATCCTCGGCTGGCTCGTCGCGCCTGCCCGCCAGGACTTCCCGGACTTCCGGCTTGCGAGTTTCTCACCGGTCGACCGCATCGGGATCATCTTCAAGATCATCCTCTATGGCGGCCTGATCGTCTCCTCACCCATCATCCTCTACCAGGTGCTGGCCTTCGTCCTCCCCGGGCTCACGCCGCGGGAGAAGAAGATGCTCGCGCCAGGCGTCATCGGTGGCCTCGTCTTCCTCGCCGGAGGCATGGCATTCGCCTACTGGATCATCCTCCCCGCCTCGCTCGGATTCCTCCTCGGCATCGGCGACGAGAACTTCAATAACGTCACGGGCGGTAAGGAGTACATCGACTTCGTCACCCGGATCGTCTTCTGGGTCGGAATCGCCTTCGAGATGCCGATCGTGATCGCACTCATCGCCCGCCTCGGCGTCGTCCGGGCGCGGCAGCTGCTTGGCTTCTGGCGCTATGCGATCGTGATCGTGGCGCTCATCGCTGCCTTCATCACCCCCACGCCTGACCCGCTCAATATGTCGCTCGTCATGGGGCCCCTCTTCGGGCTCTACTTCGTCGGGATCCTCTTCGCCTGGATCGTCCAGCGTCCGAAGACGCCAGAGACGCAGACGGCGTGAACCGGGAACCCTGGGCCGAGGAACTGTACGGGCGCGTACGGGGCTGTACGAACTGCGCCCTCGCCAACACCCGCACGCTCGCCGTGCCCGGCGAAGGGCCGCTCGATGCCGAAGTGATGTTCATCGGCGAGGCGCCCGGCGCGAATGAGGACAAGGAGGGCCGGCCCTTTGTCGGTGCCGCCGGCCGCTTCCTTGAAGAGCTTCTGGCGGCAGCGGGACTTACAAGGCAGACTGTCTACATCTGTAACGTGTTGAAGTGCCGCCCGCCCGCGAATCGCGACCCGCTCCCCGTCGAGATCGACGCCTGTCGCGACTATCTCGACGAACAGATCGACCTCATCGACCCCCTCGTCATCGTCACCCTTGGCCGCTTTTCGATGGCGAAGTTCTTCCCCAACCAGACGATCTCGCGCATCCACGGCCGGCCACGAGAGACGGCCGGCATGTTTTACGTCCCGATGTACCACCCGGCGGCCGCCCTCCACCAGGGCAACCTCCGCGAGGTCATGCTGGACGACTTCCGCCAGCTCCCCGATCTGGTGGACCGTGCCAGGAACCGCCGCGCGCGGGGAACCAGCACGGCCCACGAACTGGCGGCGCCACACTCCACCACAGCCGCACTCCCGGCCACCGGCATCCCTCGAGGCGCCGACACCGAACCCCCAACAGCGGCCGGACCAACCCAGATTCCACTTCTTTAAGCAGGCAGTAGACACATGGCTGATATGGCCTTACGCGTTATCCCACTCGGCGGCCTCGGCGAAATCGGCCGCAACATGATGCTCTTCGAATACGGCGACGACATCATCGTCGTCGATGTCGGCCTCATGTTCCCGGAAGAAGAGATGCTCGGCGTCGATCTCGTCATACCCGACTTCACCTACCTGCGGGAGCACAAAGAGAAGCTGCGCGCCGTCTTCCTGACGCATGGGCACGAAGACCACGTCGGCGCCCTTCCCTACTTCCTCCGCGAGTTCAAGTGCCCGATCTACAGCACCCGGCTGACGGACGGGCTGGTGCGGGTCAAGCTCAACGAACACCGGCTGCTGCAGAACACCGAGATGCACGTCGTTGAAACCGGGACCATTACGAAGGCCGGCATCTTCGAAGTCGAGTTCTTCCCGGTCGCCCACAGCATCCCCGACGCCTGCGGGCTGATCATCCGCACGCCGCTCGGGCCAATCGTCCATACGGGCGATTTCAAAATCGATCACACGCCCGTGATGGACCAGCACACCGACCTCATCCGGCTCGCCCAGGTCGGGGCCGAGGGCTGCCTCCTCCTCCTCGCCGACTCCACCTACGCTGAGCAGGAGGGCTACACCCCGAGCGAACAGCTCGTCGGCGAAGCCCTGCGGAACATCCTCGTGAACGCCAAGGGCCGCGTCATCATCGCCACCTTCGCCTCCCTCATCGCCCGCATCCAGCAGGTCGTTGACGCCGCCGTCTTCACGAACCGCAAGGTCTTCGTCACCGGGCGTTCGATGATCGACAACACCGCCATGGCCCGCCAACTCGGGTACCTTAACGTGCCCGACGGCGTCATCATCGGCGTCGAGGAGATGCGGAACACCCCCGCCCACCGCCTCGTCATCGTCACCACCGGCAGCCAGGGCGAGCCCACGAGCGCCCTCACGAAGATGGCCAATGGTGACCACCGCCACGTCGCCATCCTGGCCGGCGATACCGTCGTCCTCTCCGCCACGGCCATCCCCGGAAACGAGCAGGCCGTCTACCGGAACGTGGACAATCTCTTCCGCCTCGGCGCCGACGTTATGTACAACCGCGTCGCCAACATCCACGTCCGCGGCCATGCCAGCCGCGAAGAACTCAAGATCATCCAGGGCCTCCTCCAACCCGAGTACTTCGTCCCCATCCACGGCGAATACCGCCACCTTGTCGTCCATTCCAAACTGGCGGAATCCGTCGGCGTCCCGATCGGCAACGCCTTCGTCATGACCGATGGCGATGTCCTCGAAATCGACGAGAACTCCGCACGCCTGGCCGGCCGCGTCGCCGCCAGCTACGTCTACGTCGATGGCCTCGGCATTGGCGACGTCGATCAGCACATCCTCCGCGATCGCGCTCACCTCTCGACCGACGGCGTCGTCGTCGTCATCACGAACATCGATAAGCAGACCGGGCATCTTATCGGCGCTCCCGAGATCCTCAGCCGCGGCTTCGTCGATGTCGAGGAGCGGGAAGACCTGCTCGATCGCAGCAAGCAAGTGGCGGTCAAAGCCCTCCAGGGTGCCGACCACATCGCCGAGATCGGTGACGTGAACGGGCGGGTAAGGGACGCATTAAGCAAGTTCTTGTACGATGAGACACGCCGGCGGCCGATGGTGCTGACGGTGACTATCGAAGTTTGAACGGGCTGGTGTCGAGGCCAGCCTGATCCAGGGCCAGGTGCGCTTCGCGGGGTGCGTACGCTGGCGAAGAAGGAGTGTGTGCCTATGGCGGCACGCGCACGGACCCGGCCCCGCGCCGCCCGCCACCGCGCCGCGAAGCGGGGCAAGCCGTTCTACCGGCGGCTCTCGATCGACAACGACGCCTGGATCTGGGCGCTAGGTTGCGTCGTCTTCCTCGCAGCCGTCGTCTTCCTCGTCGATGTGCCCGCGATCCTCGCGGCCGTCCGCGACTGGTTGCTCGAGACGTTCGGCCTTGCCCTCGCCGTCATCACCGGCTGGCTTGTGGCCGCATATTGGGCCTGGCGGCGACGCCTCGCAAAGGACCACAAGCTGTTCGCCCAGAAGGCCGCGGGCGTTATCGCCCTCGGCCTCTTCGCCTGGGGCGCTCTCTCCCTCAACCACGCCGACTGGTCCCTCGGGGCGGTCCACTTCAAGGACGTCACGCTCGGCGGCGAAGTCGGCCAGGCCCTGACCCGCGGCTTCCTCGGCAAGCTCGCCTGGCTGAGCGCCCTCATCCTCGCCATGGCGCTGCTCGCACCACGGCCCTCGCGGTGGCTCGCCCGCAATCTGCCCCTCTGGATGGAGACCGCCTGGGAGCGCCGCTGGCCCCATCGCGCCCTTGGCGCCGCCGGGCGGCTGGTCAGCTTCGCCTTCTCCCGGCCCGCTGCCCAGACAGACCGCGAGCCGCACACCGTCATCGGCGCGTCGCTGCGCGCCCGCCTCGACCCACCCGCGGAAAGCCCGATCGAGACCATCCCCGCGATCTTCCGGCCCTCGATCGACCCCTCGGCGCCCAGCGCACCGGCGGTCGCTGTCGCTCCCGCGCCCGCCGAGCCGCTCTGGCAGCCACCGCTCGACGCACCTGTTGATGACGACGAAGGCCCGGATGAGCCGACCCAGCTCGGCCTCGACCTGGCGAACCCGCACAACAAGTGGCAGTACCCGTCCGTGGACCTGCTCAACGTGCCGATCCCGAGCGTCCACCGCAAACACGACAACGCCGCCCGCGCCCAACTCATCGTCGATACGCTCGCGAGCTTCGGCGTCGATGCCGCGGTCGTCGAGATCAACGAAGGCCCCACCGTCACCCAGTTCGGCGTCGAGCCCGGCTGGGAGGTGCGCTATCGCGACCTTGCCTTGAAGGACGAGACCGGCAAGACACTCCTCGGCGGCGACGGCCGGGCGCGCACAGAGCGTGTCGAGGTTTCACGCACGCGCGTCCGGGTGAACAAGATCACCGCCCTCCAAAACGACCTCGCCCTCTCCCTGGCCGCGCCGAGCCTGCGGATCGAGGCGCCCGTCCCGGGGAGGGCGATCGTGGGCATCGAAGTGCCGAACGACTCGGCCACCGTGGTCACCCTCCGGAGCGTGATGGAGACGAAGGAGTACAACGACCAGCTCCGCAAGTCGAAGCTCACCCTCGCCCTCGGTCGCGGCGTCTCCGGCGTGCCCGTGGTCGCGGACCTCGGAAAGATGCCCCATCTCCTCATCGCCGGCGCCACAGGCAGCGGCAAGAGCGTCTGCATCAACTCCATCATCAGCGGCATCATGATGAACGCCTCGCCCGAAGAGGTACGCTTCGTCCTCGTTGACCCGAAGCGCGTCGAGCTCACGCCCTACAGCAGCATCCCCCACCTCGCCTTCAGCGAGGTGATCGTCGATATGGACAAGGTCGTGGGCGCCCTCCAGGCCGTGATCGCGGAGATGGAATCACGCTATAAGAAGTTCGCCAGCGTTGCCGTCCGCAATATCGAGACCTACAACAAGCACCCCCGTGTCCTCAAGAAGATCCCGTACTGGGTCGTGGTCATCGACGAGCTTGCCGACCTGATGATGGTCGCAGCCTTCGAGGTGGAGAAGCTCATCTGCCGGTTGGCCCAGCTCGCCCGTGCGACCGGGATCCACCTCGTCGTAGCCACCCAGCGGCCGTCCGTCGATGTCGTCACCGGCCTCATCAAGGCGAACTTCCCCACCCGCATCGCCTTCGCGGTCACCTCGATGACCGATTCGCGCACCATCCTCGACATGGGTGGGGCCGAGAAGCTCCTTGGCCGTGGCGACATGCTCTATATGCCCACCGACGCGGCCAAGCCCGTCCGCATCCAGGGCGTCTACCTGTCAGATGCGGAGGTCGAACGCCTCGTCGAGTTCTGGACCGATGACCGCTTCAGTGAACTCGTGCCGGAGCGCGCCGACGACCTCCTCGAACAGGCGCTCATTGAAGCGAACGGAGGCGATCCCGACCTCGACATCGAGACTGACGACCCCCTGATGGAGCAGGCCCGGCAGCTCACAATGGGCCACAGCCGCGTATCGCCGTCCCTCTTTCAGCGCCGCCTCCGTATCGGTTATGTGAAGGCACTCAAAATCCTCGAGCTTCTCGAAGCGGAGGGACTGATCTCCGAGAGCGAAGGCGGGGAGTCGCGCCGCGTCCTCCAGGCGACCGCCTTCAATGTGCTGGACTGATAGACTGCGATGAGCGTTATGAAGACCATCCCGAGACTGCTGCGCCGCACCGATGCTGGCGAAACGGCCGCGATTGAGCCACCGCGTGAGACCTGCCTCTCCTGCGGGGCCGACTTCGCGGGGTCCCGTTCCTACGAGCGGTACCGCGTCTGCCATAGCTGCGGCTTCCACTTCCACCTGAACGCGCAGGAACGGGTGGCCACGATGCTCGATCCTGGCACGTTCCACGAAGTGGACCGCGGGGTCACCTCGATCGACCCCATCTCCTTCTCCGGCCGCCAGTCTTACCGCCATCGTGTCATCAACAGCCAGCGGCGCACGGGCCTGGCTGAGGCCGCCTACACGGGCACGGGCACCCTCTTCGGACGTGACGTCGTGATCACCGTGCTCGACTTTTCGTTCCTTGGCGGGTCGATCGGCGTCGCCGCCGGCGAACGCATCGCCCGCGCCTTCGAGAAGGCGACGGCCCGCCGCACGCCGGTCGTGTCTGTGCTTTCTACCTCCGGCACGCGCATGCAGGAGGGCATCCTCGCCCTCATGCAAATGCCACGCGTCGCCACCGCCGCCCTTCGTCACAGCCGGGCCGGGCTCCCCCACGTCGCCGTCCTCACCGACCCGACGACCGGGTCGGCCTACTCCGGTTTCGTGAACATGGCGGATTACGTCATGGCGGAGCCGAACGCCCTCGTCGGCTATGCGGCGCTCCGTGTCCTCGAGGAGCAGGAAGGGCACCAGCTGCCGAAGGGCGCACATACCTCCGAATCGCACGCGGCGCATGGATTGATCGACGCCGTCGTGCCCCGGGCGCAGCTTCGCGACTCCGTGGCCCTCCTTCTGGACCTCTTGATGAGCGACTACCGGCTCAGCAGCCGGGCCGGCGCGCGCGAAGCACGCATCGGCCACACCTTGCGTGGCGCGCTTCAGCAGCTCGAACTGTCCCGCCATCAGCAGCGCCCCACCGCCGCGGACCTCATCCAGGGCATGACCGTGGGCTTCACCGCCCTCCGCGGCGACCGCCTCGGGACCGACGACCCGGCGATCATCGCCGGCTTCGCATCACTCGGGGGCGAGGCCGTGGCGCTCATCGGGCAGGTCCGATCGCCGGCCAGTGAAGTGGGCTGGATAACGGCCGGCGGCTTCCGGAAGGCGACCCGCGCCATGCGCCTCGCTGCCAAGTTCGAATTGCCAGTGATCACCCTGATCGATACGGCCGGCGCCGACCCCTCGCTCGACGGTGAACAGGAAGGCCTCGGCCATGCCATCGCCGAGTGCCTGGCGACGATGCTCGAACTCCCCGTCCCCACGATCGCCGTGATCACGGGCGAGGGGAACTCGGAGGGCGCCGTCGCCATGGCCGCCGCCGACCGCGTCCTCATGCTGGACAACGCGGTGTACGAAGTCATCCGGCCGGAAGACGCCGCTCGCATCCTCTACGGCGAGGCCGGGAGGGCAGGCGAGATGGCCGAGCGCTTGCGCATGACATCGCATGACTGCATCCGCCTGCACATCGCCGACGCCGCCGTGCCCGAGCCCGGCGACGGCGCCCACACCGACCACCGCGAAGCCGCCCGGCTCCTCAGCCGCTCTATCCTGCGCGAGCTGACAAAGATCCAGAACCAGAGCCCCAAACGCAGGCTGGAACGGCGCTACTCGCGGTACCGGCACACCGGTTCCACCCGGGCCCGGTGGCGGGGGACCATCGAGCGCCGGCTCGCCCACCTCTACGACCGGATCGGCGGGACCTGGGATCGCGTGCGCGGCCGCACCGTTGACCTTCGCCGCAAAGGTGAATTCGGAGATACTCCAGACATCCCGGTCTGAGTGACGTGGCCTTCGGCCGCGGGCCAAGCGAGGCCACGTGGAGTCCTGGGACCTGCTGCTCATCCCGCTCGGCCTGGCCGTCGGCACGTTCGGTACCCTGGTGGGTGCTGGCGGCGGCTTCGTCCTCGTGCCGGTGCTCCTCCTCGTCTATCCGGACCGCGAACCGGACGTGATTACCTCCATGTCGCTGCTCGTGGTCTGCGCCAATGCCGCCTCGGGGAGCCTCGCCTACGCCCGTCAGCGCCGCATCGACTACGCCAGCGGCGCCTGGTTCGCCATCGGGACCTTCCCGGGCGCCATCCTCGGGGCGCTGGCGGTCGGTTACGCGCCCCGGCGGGTATTCGACGCCATCTTCGGAGGCGTCTTGCTCGCCCTCGGCCTCTTCCTCATCACCCGGCGTGGAGTGACGGCAATCCAGCCGCCGATCACTGGCCGGGGCGTCGTCCGCCGCACCATCAGAGACCGCGACGGCCTCCAGTTCGTCTACTCGTTTCAACTCTGGAAAGGAGTCCTGATCAGCACAGGCGTGGGCTTCATCAGCAGCCTCCTCGGCATCGGCGGGGGCGTGATCCAGGTCCCGATCATGGCCACCGTCCTGCACTTTCCCATCCATGTCGCCACCGCAACGTCGCAATTCGTGCTGATGTTCATGTCGGCCGAAGGGTCAGCCGTGCATCTCATCACCGGCACACTCGGCTGGGACCGCTCCCTCGCCCAGGCCGCCTTGCTCGCCGCTGGCGCCGTCCCCGGAGCGCAACTGGGCGCGATCCTCTCCCGGAGGTTGCGCGGACCGGTAATCATCCGGGCGCTCTCCATCGCCCTCTTGTTGGTCGGTGCCCGCCTCGCCCTCAAGGCCGCGGGCATCTGAAGCGCCCAGCCTCAGGGACCCACGGCCTCCGCGAGGACGACCGTCCGCAACGGGTACTCCCCCTCGTTGGCCGGGCCACTGCAGGTCATGAGGGTGATGCTCTCGATGCCTTCACGTCCCGACAGGATCGCGCCCATGTCGATCGCTCCGAGGGCGTAGTCAATCGTGGAGGTGACACGATAGCGATGACGGTTTCCGTCGCTCAGGACCACGGCCACTTCATCGCCCTCTTCCAGCGTCGAGAGCCGGAAGAATACCCCGGGCACACCTCGATACTCAAAGTGGGCAGCGAAAAAGGTCGCGCCCCCGGTACCGGGCAACGATGCATAGCCGGGGTTCCACCCGATCGTCCGTGTGTCCTGGGGCACATCGATTCGCCCGAAGTTATCGAGTCCGTACCGCCCCGCCCGCGCCTCCACACCAACGGCCGGGATGGACACCGACGTCACGTCCGCGCCCTCCAGCGGCGGCGGCGGGACCGGATCAGTCTCGTCTTTGCCGTAACGCTCGACAGCCAGTTCCACTTCAGCGATGAACCGGTCATCCACCGCTGTGGCCATCCCGGTCGCCGGGTCCCGGCCGATGTAGCGAAGCTGTTCGCCGATCCCGGCCGGCCTCATCGCCGGTGATTCGGCACCCGCAGCGGCGCGCGGGAAACCACCCGCCAACAGCAGCGTGACGCCAGCCGCGGCGGCCAGGCCCAGCCGTTGTAACCGTCTCATCGGACCATTGTAGCAACTGCCGGGCAGCCGCGAGATCGGGGGACACGCGCAGGCTATGTGAAGGACCCCACACAAACCACGATTGACAATTAACCTATCGCCCCGTACGGTCGTTATCAGTAGAGAACAGGGAAGAAGTTCCCGGCGGAGGTGTTTCATGAACACTCGCATCGATATCGGCGCCACCAGTGGGTAGCGGCCTTCTCGCGATCGGCAACCACGGCTAACGCCGTACCGCCGTAAGCGGTACGGCGTTCTTGTTTCCCGGGGTCGCCCTTCGTACACGCCAGCGGGACATCCCTGGCACAGAGATTCGCACCAGGTGGGGAAAACACTCACCTCACGACATCATCGACCAGGCATTCGCCACACCGTCTGCGTTGCTACATGACGCGGACATCATGCACGCACGCTGCGATAACACACGCCCAGTACTGTGCAGGACAAGGAGGCCAACTAGGATGAACAGCCGGTCCGATCACTGGTCCCTGACCACGGTCCCCCATTCACCATCACCGCAACCACACACTGCGTCCTCCGGAGAACGCGAGGACAGGAAAGGACACTGAACATGTTCGGTAACGGACTGAATTCCACAGATATCCGCACATACCGTCGGCACGACTGGACGATCTTCGGAGGCGACCCGGAGCCCGAGTGGCTCCGGCGAGCGGCCGAGTACCGCCGGGTCCTCGCGGAAGCGAAAGACGCAACGCCGCTACGGGCGCGACGCACCCGGCGCAAGCCGGCCCGGCTCTCGCTCTTCCGGCGGACCGCGGAATGAACCAACAACAACCCTTCGCCGGGCCAAACCCGGCGGCCACAGAAGCATGAGGTAATGCAACGATGATCCCGAGTATCAGTCCCTACGATGTCCGCGCGGAGGTCAGCCGGCGCGGATCCGTCTACCCCGGTGACGCCGAGCCGGCGTCGCTCGTCCGCCGGTCCGAGCACAAGCGCGTTCTCCTGGCGGCTCGCAAGGCCGAGCGCGCCGCCGGCGCCCGGCACCCTCGGCTTGTCGGCCGGCTTCGGCTGGTCCTTCGCCTCGGCCAGTGACCCCGGCCACAGACTCGCCTAAGAGAAAGGCCCGCCCCAAACAGGGCGGGCCTTTCTCGTGAATGTCGCGACACATCTCCCGTACGGACTCAGCCGTCGAGCGCCTGCTGGAAACGGGGCGCGAACTTGTCGCGCGTGAACGTCGCTTTCTTCAGGTTCGCGACATAGTCGTCCGCCTGCAGCTTGCGGAACGCCTTAAGCTTCGTCATCCCGGCTTCGATGTTGGATCGGCCGCCACCGAGGAGGATGGCCAGCGGTTCGGCGACGACCGGGTCCTGCCACTCCAGCGACACCCGGTGCTCGGCCTTCCAGAAGTAGAGGTTCTGCTCCTGGCGATAGTCCACCTTCTTGAAGAGGAAGTGCTTCAGCCGCTCGACGTGATAGTCCATCAACCGCTGGCGATCGCGCGCGCAATACGCATAGAGGTCGCGTTCGAGCTGGTTCTGGGCGAGCATGTCGCCGTTTTTGAACAGCGTCAGCAGGGCGCTGTCCTGGACAAAGAGGAGGGCCATCAGCTCCGGGTAGCTACGGGCCTCCTGGACGGCGCGGTTGTAGTCCGTCGGCGCCTGGAGGCCGAGGCCGCCGCCGTTGGCGAGGGCGCGCTTGCGGAACGCCTCGGACATTTTCGCGAGGTCGTAGATGACCGTCGCCAGGAAGAACTTCACCTCGTGATAGCCGTAGCTGATCTCGGGAAGCCAGCCGCCGAGGACGCTGGCTTCGTAATAGGCGCGTTCGCTCATCTCCGTCATGAGCTGACAGACGGCCTTCTCGGTGTCGTCGGGCAGGGCTTCGAGGCTCGCCCAGCGGAGGTCGGTTGACGGCACCCAGCGGTCGCGGATGGCGACCTCGTACAGCGGCACCACGCAGTCCGCCCAGATCGGCGCCTTCTCGAAAATCGTGTAACCCATGTCCTCGAGCGTGGCCGCCGGGTACGAGCCCCGGGCGATTTCGGAACGGATGGTCCAGACATCGGGGATGTCGCCATACGTACCGACGTTCAGGTCCTGGATCGTAAGGCCCATGGCCGGGTCGGCCGGGCGGGCCTTGATCCCCCATTCCGTGGGCACATCCATCCACGAGTAATCCGGCTTGAAGAAGGCGCCGCCTTCGCCCTCCAGGAACTGGCTCGCGGTTGGGCCGTCGATGTTGGCGCTGAGGGCCTGCCAGATCTCCTGCATCGAATGGCCGGCCCCGAGGGCTCGCTCAAGGAGGCCATCGGGCCAGCCGAGGTCGCGGGCCTTGTCGCGGGCAGCGTCATCGATCTCCTCGAGGACGACCCCGCCCGTGCCACCGAAGAAGCCGGGGCTGCTTGATTGGGACATGGCTTATCTCCTCCGAAAGGGAAGCCCCACCGGGCGGTGGGGCTTCGACGTGTTCACCGATCCGGCCTAGATCGGGTCGAGGAACGGGGCCATGGCCGGCCCGAGCCGGTAGCGGCGGTCACCGAGGCCCGCGACCTCCAGCCGGTGGATGTACTCGTTCACCTGGCGCTTGCGGAGGAGGAGGAACTTCTGGATACCCTCGTCGAACTTGTCCTTGCCGCCGCCGAGGAGGATGGCGAGCGACTCCATGACTTCGCGAAGGGTGATGTCGCCCGAAGCCCCGCCGGCGCCGTCCCCGTCCGCCTTGTCGAGGTAGTGGTGGATCTCCTCGCGCCGCTCCGGTTCCGTATCGAGCACGTACTTGAGGTGCATGACGCCGAAGGCGAGATGGCGCGATTCGTCCTGGGCGCTCATCCGGAAGATGCGCTTGTCGCAGTCGGTCTGGCCGATCATCTCGCCCATCCGGAACATCGACTGGACGAAGCCCTCGGCCTGGACGTGCATGAGGACGGACATCTCGGTGAAGTCCCTGGCCTCGATCAGCGAGCGGAGGCCGTTCTCGCCCTGGGCGAGGAGCCCACCGCCGTTGGCCAGGGCGCGCTTGCGGAAGACATCCGTGTGGCGCGCTTCGTCCATGATCTGGGAGGCGAGGAAGAGCCCGCACTCGAAGTCCTGGGCGGAGATCTGCGGGAGCCACTGGCCCGGCACGTCGCCGGCGATGAACTCGACTTCAGTGAGCATCGTGCAGAGCTGGCACATGGCCCGCTCGAGGTCGTCGGGCAGCTCCTGGAGCGTGTTCCAGGGGATATCCCGGGCCGAGGACCACTGCCGCTGCGTCGCCTCTTCATAGAGCATGATGCAGTTCTCGGACCAAACATCGGCCTTGTTCTGGTAGTTGGTGCCAAAGCGGTGGGCGCCAGCCCGTGGCGTGGCACCGCGCATGCGATAGGTCATGTCGCCACCGCCCCGGGCGGCGTCGCCGTACTTGCCGAGGTTGACTTCCTTGAGCGTCAGCCCCTTCTTCCCGGGTGTGGCGCTCGTTGGGTCGTCGTAGAGGTCAAGCCAGGAAAGGTCGAGTCCGGATTCGGTCGCCGGGGCTGCCGCCATCGTAGTCACTCCTTCAGCGTCGTGCGTTGCGTCACCAGTGTACGCGCGGGCGATCGGGCTGTGAAGCGAAGGGGTGGGTTCGGACGTGGCGTGGAGAAGGCGCGTCAGGGGTCGCTTCTCGTTCGTGCCGACCCCGGGCAGCCGCCGCGCCGGATGGATCAGCCCTCGATCCGGAACTCGGTGACTCGGGCTGGCGGGTCCAGGTTGGCGACGCGGATGACCAGGGTGCTGGTCCCCCGCCGCCAGGTGCAGAAGAGGCTGCCGGCGGCCCCTTCGCAGCGGTCGAAGCTCCAGGCGCCGTTGGCCTGGGCGGCGAGGGCGACGGCGGCCGCGGTAGCCTCCGGGCCACTGATGGCGAGGAGGGCTTCCTCGCTGCCGGCCCGCCAGGCGTCCAGGAACTCCTGCGCTACCTCCTGGCTCGTCAGCTCCGCGAACGTGAACCCGGTGGCCAGGCGTGGAGGATCGACGTTGCGGACGCTGATGCGAATGCGCTCGCCGGGGCGGACCCAGGTGCAGACGAGGCTGCCGGCGGCGCCCTGGCAGTTCGAGAAGGCCCAGCCACTGGTCACGGCGGCAGACTGCGCAGCCGCGATCGCGCTCAACTCGCCGTAGAGCGAGAGCGTCTCGTCGTCCTCGGCCTGCCAGGCGTCGAAGAAGATCTTAGCGATGCTCTCGGCTGAAGGCGTTTCGTCGGCGGCGATGAACGGGACGAAGGCGACGAAGGGGCCCACCGGCTCGGCGCGCGCCGTGGACGGGCCACGCGGCGCCGAGATGGCTGTGGCTCCCAGTACGAACAGCACCAGTGCAAGGCCGAGTGAGGCCGGGCGAAATCTCACGGGCGCCTACCTCCGCGCGGACGGCCAGCATACCCGAATCGACCCCACAGTGATCACCCAAAGAGGTGCAGCCACGGGTACACTGCGCGTGGAGAAATGGGAGGACACACGTTGACGACCCAGACCCCTGGCGCCCCGAAGCGGCTCGGCCACATCGCGCTGCGCGTCCGCGACGTCCCGCGGGCGGCGAAGTTCTATTGCGAGATCCTGGGGCTGGACCTTCGAATGGAGGGCCGCGGCGTCGCCTTCCTCGGCATCCGCGAAGACTCCTCGCACGAACTCGCGCTGTTCCCCCTCCCGGCTGACGCGCCCGGGCCCGAAGCCGGCCGCGTGGGCATGTACCACATGGCCTGGGAGATGCCGTCGTTTGCCGAGCTGGCCACGCTCCACCAGCGACTGCTCTCGAGCGGCGTCCCGATCGCGGGCTACAGCGACGGACAATGCAACGTGATGTTCCTCGACCCCGACGGCAACGAACTCGAAGCGATCTGGGAACCATCGGCGGCCGAGCTCGCGGCGCTGGAAGGCGACGAGCTTCCCCGCCTGCCCCGCTGAGCCTGGCGGGCGGCTGCCCTGACCTGCTCGCGGGCGCCCGCGGGTATCGGCAGGCGGAACACCCAAACCGCTTTCCGAAGGCGTATAGTGCGGGCTCAGCAATCCCTCTTGGAGATACTGGTATGCATGACCTCGTAATCCGCGGCGGGACCATCGTTGATGGCTCGGGCAACCCACGGTTCAGCGGCGATGTCGCCGTCGATGACGGGGTCATCGTTGCCGTTGGGAAGGTCGATGGGACGGGACGGCGCGAGATCGACGCGAGCGGCCACCTCGTGACGCCCGGGTTCGTCGATATCCACACCCATTACGACGGACAGGCCACCTGGGACAGCCTCCTCGCGCCCTCCTCCTGGCATGGCGTGACCTCGATCGTCATGGGCAACTGCGGCGTCGGCTTCGCGCCGGCCGCACCCGACAAGCACGGCTTCCTCATCTCCCTCATGGAAGGGGTCGAGGACATCCCCGAGACCGCGCTCTCCGAAGGGCTGCCCTGGGACTGGGAGTCGCTTCCCCAGTACTTCGATTCGGTCGATAGCCGCCCGCATGCCATCGATATCGGGGCACAGGTGCCGCACGCCGCCCTCCGGGCGTATGTCATGGGCGAACGCGGCGCCGACCACGAGACCGACCCGACCCCGGACGAGATCAAGGCGATGGCCAACCTCGCGAAAGAAGCGCTGATGGCCGGCGCCGTTGGGTTCGCTTCTTCGCGGACGTTCAACCACCGCTCGCGCACGGGCCAGAGCATCGGCACCTTGACCGCCTCGCAGGAAGAGCTCCTGGGCATTGGCGAGGCGCTGAAGGAGACGAAGCGCGGCGTCTTCCAGTTCGTCTCCGACTTCCGCGACCTCCCCTTCGAACTCGGCCTCTTCCGGCGGCTGGCCGAGGAGTGCGGACGCCCGCTCTCCGTCAGTCTCGCCCAGGCCGACCAGGCCCCGGACCGCTGGCGAGACGTCATCCGCTTCCTCGACGAAGCGGCCGCGGATGGCGTCGATATGAAGGCCCAGGTCTGCGCCCGGCCGATCGGCGTCCTCCTCGGCCTCGAAGGGACAGTGAACCCCTTCATGCAGACGGACACCTACCGTTCGATCGCCCACCTGCCACTCGCCGAGCGAGTCGCGGCGATGCGCCGCCCCGAAGTGCGGGCCCGCATGCTCGCCGAGTACGACGACCCCTCGAAGGGCCAGTACACGAACATCACGCGGTCACCCCACAAGATGTTCCGCATTGGCGACCCGCCGAACTACGAACCGCAGCCCGAGCAGAGCCTCGCCGCTGAAGCCGATAGGCGGGACCTCCCCGTCAGTGACGTCATCTACGACGCCGTCCTTGAGAACGACGGCCACGAACTGCTCTACTTCCCGCTCTCGAACTACTCGGGCTTCTCGCTCGACGCCGCGCACGAAATGAACGCCAGCGCCCGCACGCTCCCGGGCCTCTCTGATGGGGGCGCGCACGTCGGCCTCATCTGCGACGCCAGCTTCCCGACCTCGAACCTCACCATCTGGTGCCGTGACCGGGTGAACGGCGGCGCCCAGCTCCCACTCGAGCACGTCGTGAAGCGCCAGACCCAGGACACGGCCCGCCACGTGGGCTGGTTCGACCGCGGCGTCGTCGCCCCGGGCTACAAGGCCGACCTGAACGTGATCGACTTCGACAACCTGCAGCTACGGCGGCCGGAGATGCACTACGACCTCCCGGCGGGCGGCAAGCGCCTCCTCCAGCGCGCCGAAGGGTACCGCTACACGCTCCAGTCCGGCCAGGTCACCTTCGAAGACGGCGTGCACACCGGCGCGCTGCCAGGCCGCCTGGTGCGGGGGGCACAAGCCGCCCCGCGCTAGCGGCCCCACATCACGGCACATCTGAGGGCGCCGCAAGGAGTCGCGGCCCTCAGTGGCCGCGGGTGGCGTGGGACGTTCGGCGTGTCCTACGCCGGTCACTTCCGGAGCGCCGGTAGTCGCGGCCCACAGCGGCCGCGGGCTTCCGTCCACTGCTCCGCGTGTGGCACCGCCCCGGCCTACCCGGGCGCCCAGATGGTGCCCCTACGCCCGCCCGTCGATGCCCGCCACGAGCAGTTCCGGCAGCTCTGCATCCTCCGTATCGACGAGCGCCTGGACCCAGCGGTGGAAGAGCTGGCCACCGCCTTCGTTGCGGCCAAAGAGGTTGTGGTCCTTGGCGCCCGTCTTGAGCGCCTTCTGGACGCGGAGGCCGGTGTAGTAGTCCTCGCCAGCGACGACTCGCTTGAGGAACTCCATCATGCCGCCCAACTTTTCTGCCTGCCCCTCCTCCGGCGGCACGGTGTGGAGGAAGTTCTGGATGGTGTGCGATTCGCCCGGGCTCGCGCCGGGAAACATCTGGGAGACCATGTACACCGTCCCCCCAGCGTCGAAAGCGGCGATGCTAATGTTCGGAAAGATCGTCCAGACACCACCGACGAGGCTGTTCGTGTCCCACTGGTCCTCGGGCAGGTCGGAGAGCCGGGCGTACCCCTTCGGCGAGACCATCCGGACGTGGGAGCCGAAAGCGTAGAAATCCGGCTGATAGGCCGAGTCGGCGCCGAAGCTGTTCTTGTGCAGGACGGGAATGTGGTAGAGGTCGCGGTAGCCGTCGTAGGCCACCTTCCAGTTCGGCCCGTCCAGCTCCTGGCGCCCGGCGACGTGGCAGTTGGCGAAGCCGAGGTCGCCGAGGACGTCGTCGTAGCCGCTGAGGAAGACGTCGATATCGACCTTCAAGCCCGGCGTGAGGGTGACCCAGATGAGTCCGGCCCGCTCCGCGGCCTGGAGTTCCGTGAGGCCGTAGCTGGCCTTGTCGATGGGACCGAAGTTGCCGGCGTCGAAGACCGAGACGAGTTTGCCCTGGAGGTCATAGGACCAGCCGTGGTAGGGGCAGCGGAAGCCGCGGGTCACAGCGCAGCCTTCGTCGGCGATGATCGCGCCGCGGTGGCTGCACATGTTCACGAAGGCGCGGGCGACGCCGTCATCAGCGCGGGTCAGGAGCACCGGCATCCCGAGGACTTCGAGGGCGCGGTAGGCGCCCGGCCCCTGGAGTTCGCAGGAGAAGCCGAGGGCCAGTGGCAGCCGCTTGAAGACGCGATCGACTTCCTGCTGCCAGCGATCAGGGTCGTAGTAGAGGCTGGTGGGCACTTTGTAGACATCGGGGGCGAGGTCGATCTTGTTCGCCTGGAAGTTCTCGACCTCGCGCCGGGCCATCTCGATCAGCTGCTCACGACTCATAACCGCACTCCTCGGGGGTTCCCCTGCATCCGCGTGCCGAAACTGGCCGGACGGCCAACGTATCGTAGCGGAGAGCACGCGCGGCCGCATACAGTACCGGGCGGCGAGTAGCGACGGTCGAGGAGGTTGGAGCGAGCGGCGGGAATCGAACCCGCGTGTCCTGCTTGGAAGGCAGGCGCTCTACCATTGAGCTACGCTCGCGGACCGCAGGGGCGTGGCCGTACTGCGCATCACATTATATCAGACGCCCATTCGGACGGCGTGCGGCAGGGGTGCGGTGGGTGGCCGTTACGTCCTTACGTGCTGCCAGTCCCGTGTCGTGGATCCGTTGAGCGGGTGCGGCCCGGACAGCCGCCTGACGGCGGCCGCTATGATGCCAGTTCACGCTACCACCGGGAACGACGCCATCCCAGGAATCCGGAGCGGTTGGAGCGGACGGAGGGCCTGTCCGTAGCGCGCGCGTGAGCAAGCGCCGCGATGGCCACCGTCATCGCTCCCTGAAAGCGGAGGAACACCGGCAAGCCGCCCGCCCGGCGCTCGCCCAAGTCAGTGAATCGCACCCGTGCGGCAACGCCCCGCCGATGAGGCTCTCAGGGCGATTCGCCGAGCGTGCGGAGAAGGTCGTCGTCACGGGAGAAGTCGAACGAGTACCAGCTCTCGCCCTCCTCCTCGAACCAGCGGTAGGCGTCGGCGAGGCCTGTCTCCAGGGTGAAGGTGGGCGCCCACTCCAGCTCGCGCCGCGCCTTGTCGATCGAGAACACCGCGCCGCCGCGATACCACTCGGCCCAGTGCAGGATCGGCGGCCGGATCGCCTTCGCCGTCTCTCGCGGCACGAAGACCAGCTTCGGTTCGACCCCGGCGACCTTCGCCATCATCCGCATATAGGCGGCGATGCTGGAGTACTGGGCGCCGTTCACGTTGTAAGTCTGCCCGGCCGAGGCGTCGGTGGCGATGACCGCGCACATCGCGGACGCGACATCATCGACGTGGACAAGGTGCACAAACGGCAGCCCGTCGCCCGGGATGAGGATCGGGCGGCCGGCCTTCAGCCGGGCGAAGAAGGCGTGCTCCCGTGGCAGCGGGCTGTGGGGCCCGAGCGTGTGGCCCACGCGGAGGCTCGTGGCCGGGAAGCCGGAGCGCTCGAATTCGGCCCGGAGCAGCCGCTCGCAGCGCACCTTCCCGGCGCCGTAGCCGCGCGACGGGTTCGCCGCCTCGTCGTCCGAGACCGGCGACTCCTCGGTCACGGGCTGGACGTCCGACCAGGGGTAGACCGCCGTCGAACTCGTGAAGACGTAGTGCTGGAGGCGGCCACGGAACAGCTCCACCAGGGGCGTCACGTCCGTGGTCTGGTAGGAGGTGTTGTCGAAGACCGCGTCGAAGCTCTCCCGTTCCGGCCCGAGGACGCTCTCGATCACGCCCGGTTGCTGACGGTCGCCGTGGAGGCGGTGGACCCCCTCCGGCAGCGCGGTGGGGTGGCTGTTGAAGACGGTCACCTCATGGCCCCGCCCGGCCAGCATCTCCACCAGGTGACGGCCGATGTACCGGTTTCCGCCGAGGACGAGGACACGCATACCAACCTCCAGCCGCTCGCCGCACATGGTACGCGTCTTATTTCTCGTGAGGCGATGGGGTATCGTTCGCTGGGCGGACGAGGAGGACGAGATGACGGTCGAACAATCGCAGGGGCTCGAAGGGCTCGTCGATGTGCCGGCGCTGGAGCGCTTCCTGGATGAGCGGCTCGGTGGTGGCCCGCAACCGGTGACCGTCCGGAAGCATGTGGCCGGCTACAGCAACGTGACGCTTTTCGTCGATCGTGGTGACCAGCACATGGTCATGCGGCGCCCACCGGCCGGGAACCTCCTCCCCTCGGCGCACGACGTGCTGCGCGAGTACCGCTTCATCTCCGCGATCTACGGGAAGGCGCGCGTGCCGCGCCCGGTCGCCAGCTGCGAGGACCGGGCCGTGATCGGGGCGCCCTTCTACCTGATGGAGCGGGTCGTGGGCACCGAGATCCGCGAAACCATCCCCGCGGCCTACGACACCGCCGCTGGCCGCGCCCGGATGGCGGAGGAGATGGTCGCCGCCCTCGTCGAGGTCCACGCCGTCGATTGGCGCGCCGCCGGGCTCACGGCCCCGCCCGGGAGCTACGCCGGACGGACCCTCCAGCGCTGGCAGAAGCAGTGGCAGCTCACGCGGCCCCGAACCCGCGAACTCCCCGGCCTCGACCGGGTGAGCGCCTGGCTCGAGGCCCACCTCCCAGAGGAGTCAGAAACGACCATCGCCCATGGCGACTACAAGATCGACAACGTCATGTTCGACCTCCAGGAGCCGCGCGTGGTGGCCATCCTCGACTGGGAGCTCGCGACCTTCGGTAGCCCGCTCTCGGACGTCGCCTGGATGGTGAACACCTGGGGCGACCGCGCCGAGCTAGCGGACGCGCCGCCGCCCGAACCGCCCGCCCTTGGCCCACCGGTGACGATCCGGGAGGGCTTCCCTGACCAGCAGGAACTCGCGGCGATCTACACGCGCCTGAGCGGAAGATCGACCGGCGACCTCCGCTTCTACCGGCTGCTGGCCGCCTTCAAGGGCGCGGTCATCGGCGAAGGCATCCACATGCGCTACCTCGAAGGCAACGTCACCAACCCCCT
>JBJXGC010000280.1:0-21394 GCA_046154545.1 Dehalococcoidia bacterium
TGGTACGCCCGGGAGGAATCGAACCTCCGACCTTTTGGTCCGCAACCAAACGCGCTATCCCCTGCGCTACGGGCGCCCGTGTACCTTGCCGTGGTGCCGAAGGTGAGATTTGAACTCACACGCCCTAATGGACACTACGCCCTGAACGTAGCGCGTCTGCCATTCCGCCACTTCGGCTCGGACTTCATAGTATCGCTGACGCCCGGCCAGCGTTCAATCCGCGGGATGTCCCGGCCTGCGCGGCGGCTCCCCGGTGCCGGCGAGCACACGGCGCATCAGATCCAGGAGCGCGGCAAACTGGTACGGCTTGGAGACGAAAGCATCGAAGCCCATCTCTGCTACCGCCTGCTCGGTCCGAAGCGACGCGCTGGTGAGCAACGCCGGGAAGCGGTGGCCGGCGGCGCGGAGCTTGCGCAGGACCGTCTCGCCATTCATCGCGGGCATCCGGAGATCGATGAGGGCGATGTCAGGTTCGAGCCCCGCCCCTAGACGAGCGAGCGCGTCGGCCCCGTCAACTGCCGGGACGGCGTCGAAGCGCCCGCGCGTGAGCAGGGCGACGAGCACGCGGCGCAGTGCGGCCTCATCGTCGATGACGAGGACCACCGGGCGCCGGCCGCCGTCAGACACCGTGGGCCCCGACGCTCGGCAGGGCCAGCACGAAGCAGGCGCCGCCTTCCGCCTTGCGGGCCGAAAGGTCGCCCGACATGCGCCGCGCGAGTTCGCGCGACAGGTGAAGTCCGATGCCAATGCCGGATACGTAAGAGGTGTTCTGGAGGCGGCCGAATCTACTGAACACCTCCTCCAACGCAGCCTCCGCGATTCCGGGGCCTTCATCCCTCACTTCCATGGTCGTGACGCCGTTCTGGCGGTGGACAGCCACCCGGACCTTCGTCCCGGCGGCTGAGTACTTGAACGCGTTGTCAATCATGTTCCGGATGATGATGCGTAACCGGTCCGGGTCGGCCGCCACGACCATCGCCTGCCCACAATCGATCGATACGTCCCGGCTTCCATGGTGGTTGGTGGCGCCCGAGATGGCCTCCGCGATCATCGGCGCGACAGCGACCGGTTGAATATTCAACACCAGCCGTTCGGCGTCGATACGCCCAAGGTCAAGCAGTTCGGCGACGATCGAATCGGCCCGCAGGGCGGCGGCCCGTGCGTCCGAGGCGGCCTCCGCCAGGTCGGCGTTTCCCGAGTCGGTGGCGGCGCTCTCCATCAATTCGGCCGTGAGGAGGATGACGGCGAGCGGATTCCGGAGTTCGTGCGAAGCGAGGTTCACCATGTCGCCGCGGTGTGCGGAAAGCTGCTCGGCGACGCGGCCCCGCTGTTCGCCCCGCCACCGTCGCTCCGAAAGGACCGATTCCAGCCACACATAGCCCACGAATAGGCCCAACAGCACGAACGCCGAGACGACCGCGGTCCGGCGGAGGCTGGCAGCGGCGGCGCCTTCCTCGGCGTCGCTTGAACTCAGGACGCCGGTGGCCGCCTCTTGGAATCGCTCCTGGTCCTCCAGGTTACGTTCGCGCAAGGCGAGATAGGCCTGCTCGTCCGGGTAGCCAACGTCCGCGCCCGCCGTTTGGAGAAACGCCAGGCGCTCCCGCGAGGCGCCGACGAACGTTCTCGCGCTCTCGACACGCCGGGCCCGCTCGTCATCAAGCACCATGAGCGAGTTGTCGCTCCAGGCGACGAACGCATCGATGGCGGCCGAGGCTTCATCGAACCCCCGCTCCAGCTCAGCCTGCGCCGCCGCTGAGCGTTCCTCTTCGTACCGCGGGAACAGCGTTGCCCGGATGAGGGTGATGCGGCGGGCCATGGCTCCGCTGAGCTGTTCGAGGCGGGCGATCGCGTGGACATCGTCGCTCGCCGTCCGGAGGTCGTTGAGCGCCGCGTATTGGAGGCCAGCGACGATCGCCAGGCTCACCGCGGCGACGAGTGTGGAAAGTACCAGGTGGCGGCTGATCCCCTGTAGGGCAAGCGTCATGGCCGCGGGTTGGCCGGCCGGGCGCGGGCACTGTCGAGCATCGTCCGATCACCCTGCCTGGACACGAATTTCCCTCGAATCGTAGCGCGGGAAAGCGTCCCAATGCAATTATGATCGCTCCTCCTCACCGGGCGCCGGCGGCTGGCGCTGCCAGGGCGGCGAACATCCGGCCGCGGGGCCGGTAGCGCGTAGGGCGGTGAATGGCGAGGCCATGAAGTGGCCCGCCGTACCTGGTTGAATTGCCACCCCCGCCCGCCTATGCTGAATCCCCTTGGGCGGTTAGCTCAGTTGGTTAGAGCGCGTCGTTCACACCGACGAGGTCACTGGTTCGAGTCCAGTACCGCCCACCAGGCTTTCGGAGTGTCGTCTCCGATGGACCTGCGCCCAGCCTCGTTGGCCCTGCCAGCTTGTGGGTCCCCGCCGCACGCGTAGGCTTCCGCAGTGCCGCCGGGCCGCGGCGAGCTATCGGGGAGGCCGTCCGCACGTGATCCGCACATTCCTGGGAAAGCACCCGAAGCTCGACCCGTCGGTCTTTGTGAGTGAGGCCGCCTATGTTGTTGGCGACGTGACGATCGGCGCCGGCTCTTCCGTTTGGCCGGGCGCGGTCATTCGCGGCGATGTCTGCGCCATCCGCATCGGCGCGAACACGCACATCGAAGACAATTCCACGGTCCATCACGGGCCGGACGGCATCGATATCGGCGACAACGTGACCGTTGGCCACAACGTCGTCGTCCACTGCCGGCGAATCGGCGACGGCACCCTCGTTGGCAACGGCGCCACCCTCCTGGATGGGGCCGAGATCGGGGCGCATTGCGTGGTCGCTGCCGGCGCCGTCGTCCGGCCGGGGACGAACGCGCCTGATTCGAGCTTTCTCGTGGGCGTGCCCGCCGAGGTGCGTCCCTTGCCGGAAAACCTCCGGGAGCACACATCGCGCTGGAACGCGGGCTACGGGCAGTTGGCCGCTCAACACCTCGCCTCCGGTCTGGGCGACGAGATCGTCTCGCCACCCGGCGGGTGATCTGCGCACCCTCCTCGCTTGCCGTGCATCTCGCGGCGCGGTATACGTCGCCCGGCATGCATGAAACGAGCCAGGCCGGTGGCGCACTCGATGGGGTCCGCGTCCTTGAATGGAGCGCGGGCCGCGCGGGCGCCTACGCCGGCAAGCTTTTGCGCGGGTTCGGAGCGGAGGTCACCCTCCTCGAAGCCGCCGGGACGCGCGACCGGGCCTTCGACCCGGGCCCCGGACCATCCAGCGCTGCCCAGCTCGACGCGCGGACACGCTTTCTCCACGGGGGCAAGCGTTCCGTCTGGTTCAACCCGGGGGATGACCAGAGCCGGTCACTCGGCCTGGCCTTGATGGAGCAGGCCGACATCCTGCTGATCGACCAACACCTGCCGGAGATCGACGCCCTCGGTCTCTCTCCGGAAGCCCTCGCCGAGCGCTTTCCCCGCCTCGTTGTCGTCTGCATCTCGCTGGGCGGGCTAAAGGGCGATGCGAGAGGCTGGCGGTATTCCGACCTCGCCGCTATCGCTGCCGGTGGCGTCGCTTACGGCACGCCCTCGCGCGTCCCGGACGTTGAGACCTACCCGCCGCTCAAACCCAGCGGTTACCAGTCCGACTATACGTGCGGGCTCCACGCCGCGAACGGCGCGCTCTTCGGGCTCCAGCTCCGCCGCCGCACGGGCGCCGGACAGGTGATCGATGTGTCCGCCCAGGCGGTCTTCGCCTCCTTCGTCCGGATGGACATCGCCTATCGCACCTACAACGGTCTCGACGCCCTGGGCATCCTCGGGGCGAGCCGCCAATCGCCTACCGGCCGGTTCTCGACACTCTGGGGACTCGTCCCCTGCAAGGACGGGTACTTCGCCTTCCAGGCGTCCGAACAGTACCAGTGGGAGGGGCTCATGCGCGTCATGGGCGACCCGGACTGGTCGAAAGAAGAGCGGTTCCAGGACCCGATCGTCCGTTTCAGCTTCTGGGACGAGATCGAACCGCACTTCGTCGCCTGGACCATCCAGCACACCCGTCAGGAGATCTTCCACGCCGCCCAGGCCGAGCGCGTCCCGCTGTTCCCCTGTTACACCGTCGCCGAAATGCTCGACGATGCGCAGCAGCGGGCGCGGGCCTTCTTCGTGGAGCTGCCGGCCGCGGCCCCGGGAGGGTTCGTGAAGGTACCGGGGGCCGTGGTGCGGCTCGAAAAGACGCCCTGGGAGCCACGGTTCGAGGCGCCCGCGCCCGGCGAACATACGCAGGAAGTGCGAAAGGCGCTGGAGGTGCGGAGATGACGCTGCCGCTGGAAGGGATACGGGTCGCGGACTTCTCGTGGGTCATCGCCGGGCCGTTCGCCACCCTGGCCCTGGCGATGATGGGCGCCGAGGTCATCCGCATCGAGAGTTCGGTCCACACGGACATCAACCGGCGGCTGCCACCGGGCGCCGAGGGCATCCTCGGCACCGAACGGAGTGGTCTCTGGCACGGCTTGAACCTGAATAAGAAGAGCGTGACGCTCGACCTCCGCCGCCCGGAAGGACAGGAACTGGCGAAGGAGCTCGTGCGGCGCTCCGACATCGCGATCGAAAACTTCGCCTTCGGCCAGATGGAGAAGTTCAACCTCGGCTACGAAGAGCTGAAGAAGGTGAAGCCGGACATCATCTTCGTCAGCTCCTCTGGACTCGGGCGCACGGGCCCCTACCGGAAGTACGTCACCTTTGGGCCGCCGCTCACCGCCTATACGGGCCTGGCCTCGCTCACGGGCCAGGATGGAGGTGAACCCGAACGCTGGATCGCTGGCGTCTGGACTGACCACCAGTCGGCCATGGCCTCACTCCTCGGGCTGCTGGCCGCCCTCGAACACCGTGACCGCACCGGCGAGGGCCAGATGGTCGACTATTCGATGGCCGAAGTGGTGGCGGGGCACCTTTCGGATGCGCTTATCGAATTCGGCCTCACCGGCGATGTCCCCGGCCCGCGCGGCAACCGCGACCTCGCCATGTGCCCCCACGGCATCTTCCGCTCGGAGGGGGACGATCGCTGGGTGGCCATCGCGGTCCAGGACGATGAGGACTGGCGGCGCCTGCTGACGGTTATGGCTGGGCCGGCCTGGCTGGACGACGCATCGCTGGCCACCGCGGCGGGCCGGCTCGCGCGCCGCCAGGAGGTCGAGGGGGCGGTCACGGCCTGGACCAGGACGCTCCCGGCGGACGTGGCCGCGGCGCTCCTCCAGGCCGCCGGTGTCAGCGCCGCCCCCGTTGCGAAGGTCGAGGACCTGCTCGCCGACCCAACCCTCGCGGCGCGCGGCTTCTGGCTCGACCAGGATCACCCGGAGGTCGGGCAGCGCCGCCTCGCAGGCCTGGCCTGGGACCTCCCAGCGGCGCGCGCCCTGCCCGTCCGCCACGCCCCCCTGCTCGGCGAACATAACTGGGAAGTATTCGTGGAGTGGCTGGGGATGGAACCCGAACGGTTCGCCGAGCTCGTGGCTGCACAGGTAATCATCTGACGCCGCCGCGGGCGCGGGAGATCCGCCCTGCCTTCGGGGCCGCACTGAGCGACGAAAACTTCATCAAGCGGGTCGCCACGCCGCTGACGATGCGCCTCGTCTCCATCGGCATCCAGGCCGGTATCCAGGGCCTCACACGGAACACGCCGATCTTCGAAAAGCCCTTCCGGGTGGTCGTGGCGCCCAGCGGCCAGGTATCCATCCGCTTCCTCGAAACCGCCGAGGAGTAGCCCGGCCGTCCGCCGCGCGGCCCGCCCCCGTTGGGCGGTGACGGCATCCAACGCCGTCATCAGCCCACGCGCTCGCATGGGGCGGATCTTTCCGGCATTATCGGGCGCGCGCAGAGGCCTCCGGTATCGCGCAGGACTGAAGAAGAGGAGCACGACGATGCATTGCGGAGTGATGGTCACGGGCTACAACCAGGGCGACTGGGAACGGCTTATGAAGGGCGATTACGACCGTCCGCCAGCGGTCTCGGACGCCGCCAACATGGATGAAACCCTCGCGATGGGCGAACTCGTCGAACCCCTCGGATTCGACTCCATCTGGGCCACCGAACACTACGGCTCGGCCTATTCGATGCAGCCCAACCCGCTGCAGTACCTCGCTTACTGGGCGGGGCGCACGCGGCGCGTTGATGTCGGCACGGCCGTCATCGTTGCCCCCTGGTGGAACCCCGTCCGGCTCGCCTCCGAGATCTCGATGCTCGATATTCTCTTGAAGGGTCGGCGCCTCCACCTCGGCATCGGCCGTGGCATCGCCCCACACGAATACGCCTCCCTGGGCTACCCGATCGAGCAGTCCCACAAGTACTTCTATGACGTGGTGAACGTCCTGAAGGCCGCCGATGGCGCAGAACGCTTCTCGTTCGATGGCGAGGTCTATAAGGTCCCGCCAACAACCATTCGGCCGCAGGCGCGCCACAAGGGCGACCTCACCACCCGCATCAAGGCCGCCTTCACGACGCAGACCTCCGCCCGGCTCGCCGCCGAGAACGGCCTCGGCCAGATGTTCGTCGCGGGCGAAGACCTCGAAGCGATGACCGCCCAGGTCCGCCAGTTCAACACGATCCGCGCCGGCCTCGGGCTGCCGCCCGACCAGCCGACGACCCTCCTCTGGATGTACTGCGCCGAGACCGCCGCCGAGGCGGACGAGGGGTGGGAGTACTTCACGAACCAGCTCACCGCGGCCCAACACCACTACTTCGAATGGAACAACCCTGGCTTCGACGGCATTGCCGGCTACGAGGAGTACCTTAAGCGCCAGGCCGCCGACGCCGGGAGCGCGACCGCCAGCCTCGCCGCCCGCCGCGCCATCCAACCGATCGGCACACCGGACGAGATCATCGAGAAGATCAGACTGGTCCAGAAGACCATCAGCCTGGATATGTGCATCCTCCACGTGTTTTATGGCGGGATGCCGCGGGCCAAGGCGGAGAAAAGCCTGCGCCTGTTCGCCGAGAAGGTCCTGCCCCACGTCCAGGCGATGGCCACGCCGATTAATCCCGAGTCCCTCGCGGTCCCGGTCTGACCGTCAGGTCGGGCACGGGGGCCCCGGAACTCGGCAATGCCACTCCGGCGTGAGATGCCCCAGGCGCAGGGCACGGGCCCTGGGGCGTCTTTACCTGCGACTAGAGCGCTCCGGGACGTGCCGCGCTACTGTTCGCCCGGATGATGGACCATGCCCCAATGCTCATGCGCGACCGGCTTCAGATGGAGTTTGGCTGGACGCCCCGCCAGCGCCAGGTCCTGGACCTGATCGTCCTGGGGAAGTCGAACCTCGATATCGCCGAGTTGCTCGGCCTCTCGATAGCCGGCGTGAAGTGGCACGTGAGCGAGATCCTCTCGAAGCTCCAGGCCGAGTCACGCGATGAAGCGGCCGAGTACTGGCGCCGCCATAACGGCCTCGCGCCGCGATTCGCCCGCGTGTTCCGCGGGATCCTGGGCACCGCCGCTCTCAAGTGGCTTGGCGCCGGGGCGGGCGTCGCGGTTGCGGGCGCTTCAGCCGTGCTCTTCATCCTCGTCCGCGAGGACGACGCGCCACCACCGGGTCCGCCGCCCGTGGCGATCGCACCGTCCGCCGAAGACCGCGACGACAATTTCGCCCTGCTCCTCGAAGCTGGACAGCCGAAGTGGGCCGCAGGCGAGCCGATCACCGTGCAGGCCACCCTGCGGTACGTGGGGCCGGGGGCCGGCATGACGTACTACGCCTCTGGTGGCGGGCCGATCGTGTTCGACCTGCGAGAGGTGGGCGGCACGCGGGTGTTCGACGGTGCAGCCACCCTAGAGGTCCGGCCGAAAAGGGGTAGTTTCAGGCAGCCGCTTAGGTGATAATGCAGATGATCAGATAAGCGGGGTGGCGCGATGCTCGGGCGAAACGACCAGCGTGGGCTCTTCGAGGCGGACACGCAGTATCTGGAGACGGTGCCGAAGGAGAGCTTCTACGCCTTCCTGGCGCAGCGGCGGGGGACACTCTTCCGGGACGAGGAGTTCGCCCACCTGTATGCGGCGAAGATCGGCCGGCCGAGCGTACCGCCGAGCCTGCTCGCAACGGCCCTTCTGCTGCAGACGCACGACGGCGTGTCGGATGAGCAGGCGAAGGAGCGGGCGGACTACGACCTGCGCTGGAAGGTCGCGCTGGGCGTTGGCATCGAGGAGCACCCCTTCGCGAAGAGCACGTTGCAGCTGTTTCGGGCGCAGTTGGTGACCAACGGCGAGGCGCAGCGCATCTTCCGCAAGAGTCTGGTGCTAGCGAAGAAGCAGGGGGTGCTGAATAAGAACCGCAAGCTGTTGGCGGCGCTGGACACGACCAACATCCTTGGCCGGGGAGCGGTGAAGGACACCTACAACCTCCTGGGGGACGGCATCGCCCTGCTCTTGCGGCAGCTGGCGAGCCTGGCGCAGGAGGAGTTCGTGCCGTTCGCCACTGAGCTGGGTTACGCGCGCTATGCCGGCGAACGAAGCCTCAAGGGGAGCGCCGCGCTGGACTGGGACAGCGCCAGGGAGCGGGCACGGCTCCTGGCGGAGATCGTGACTGATGCTGACCGGCTCCTGGAATGTGCACGGAGTGTGCAGGCGGAGCTCGCCGAGGGGAGCGCGGCGGCAGTTGGCCTGGCGAAGGCGGCGGAGGTCCTCAGCCAGGTGCTGCTCCAGGACATCACCCGGGCTGCAGACGGTCCAGCATTGCTTGAGGGGGTCGCCAAAGACCGCATGCCTGCGGTGCACGACCCAGAGATGCGGCACGGGCGCAAAAGCGCGCAGAAGCGCTTCGATGGGCACAAGGCGCAAGTGGCGGTGGATACCGAATCGCAGCTCATCACCGCGGTGGCTGTGCTGGCGGGGAACGCGCCGGACTCAGAGCAGGCGCTGGCGATGGTCGAGCAGACGGAGGTGAACACCGGCGAGGAGGTGGGGGAGACCGTCGCGGACTGCGCCTACGGGAGCGGAGCGACACGCCAGGAGTTTGCGGCGGCAGGGAGGGATCTGGTCGCGAAGGTGGCGGTGACACGCAACGGCGATCGCTTTCCCAAGACCGACTTCCACCTCGACCTGGCGACCGAGAGCTGTGTATGCCCAGCAGGGAAGGCCGGCGTCGCGCGCTACGCCAGGATGGACAACGCCGGCGAGGGACGCAGACTCCGCGGCTTCCGCTTTGCCGCGCCCACCTGTGCCGCCTGCCCGCTGCGAGCGCAGTGCGTGCGCGGGAACGGTGGGCGGAGCATCGCTGTCCACCCCCAGGAAGCGCTGCTTCAGCAGGCGCGGGCGCTCCAACGCAGCCCCGAGTTCGCCCAGTACCGCGAGGCGCGACAGGTCGCTGAGCACCGTCTTGCCCGGCTGGTACAGCTCGGCATCCGCCAGGCACGCTACTTCGGTCGCCAGAAGACCCTCTTCCAGCTGCTCATGGCGGCCACCGTGGCCAACCTCACCCTGCTGGCGAACAAAGGGAACTGGGAGACTGCCGACGGGACCCCAGCAACCCTCTTGGCGCTCCCTTTGCTCCTGCTCGGAGCGCTCGCAGGGCGCCCTCAGCGCCTCCGCGCGACGCAACAGCGCTCGATCTTGGTGACCGCTGCACTTGCGCCCTCGAACGCCGGCCGCCTTGCCTCCCGTTCGGCCCCGCTCTCAATGACGCCTTCTCGGCCGGACCTCTAGACTGTCGCACGTCCACCATCACCGCCGGCGCGCCCCTCATCGTCCCGTACCGGAAGTCCGGGGGATACCAGCCCGGCGAACCGAACGCGCCGTTCTACGAGGAGTTCTTCGCGGACCCGATTTTCCGGCTGCCCGCCGGGACGTGGGACCTCACGGCCCGCGTCAGCCTCATCCTTCCGCCGGGCTGCCGAGAAGGGGCCACGCAGGTGCAATTGCAGGCGACAATCCGCCTGGTCGTGAGGTAGAGGTCGAGGACGCGTCCGGTGAGGGTGCTGGTGGGCCCGCCGGGATTCGAACCCAGGACCAACCGGTTATGAGCCGGCCGCTCTAACCGCTGAGCTACGGGCCCCCACAGGTCCAGTATACGGCCGCAAGCCCGCCGGACAGGCGGCTTCTTGTGCTCGCTCCCTTGTTACCAGCGGCGGTCGTCGCGGTCGCGGTCCCGGCCACCGCCGCCTCCGCGCCGGCCTGAGCCACCGCCGCGGCTGCCGCGGTCGCCGCCATAGCCACCGCGTTCCCCGCCGAAGCCGCCGCCACCGCCGAACCCACCGGCGAAGCCACCGCCACCGCCCGGGGCTGGACGGCCACCCCCATAACCGCCACCGCTACCGCTACCGCCGCTGTAGCCGCCACCACCGCCGCTAAACGAGCGCGGTTGGGGCTGGAAGCAGTCGCTGCAATACACGGGCCGGTCGCCGCGCGGTTCGAAGGGCACTTTCGCGTCCTTGCCGCAGCTCGCGCAGGTCACGCTGAAGAGCTCCCGTTGGGGGCGAGGCCCGCCCGGGCCGGCCCCGTCAGGGCGCCGGGCCCGGCGGCAGTTGGCGCAGCGTCGCGGTTCGTTGGTGAAGCCTTTGGACTGGTGGAATTCCTGTTCGCCAGCGGTGAACGTGAACTCCGCCGCGCAGTCTGAGCAGTTGAGTGTTTTGTCGGTGAAAGGCACCCGACGACCTCCTTCAAAGAGTGGATCCCTACGGTCATCGGGGCGCCAGCGAACAGGAGCCTCTCCGTGAGGCCGATGGGTCGAGGAACCGCGAACACGGTAGCGTTTCCGGCGCACCATGTCATCGTGTGCGGGCGAAATTTCCGCCCGAATACTGCGACTTTCGCCTGTCCGCGGCAGATCCAGTTCGACGCCCGGCCGCGTGGCGTGAACAATGCCGCCGTGCCTTCCCGCGCGACCGCTACGACCCTCACCAGTCCTGCCCTTGCCGTCATGTGCGCGACGATCTTCATCTCGGTCACCAACGCCTCGATGAGTTCGATTGCGCTCCCGGATATCGCGCGCGATTTCGATGTCGCGCCCGATACGCTCTCCTGGGTGGTGACGGCCTACCTCATCCCGTTCGCCACCGGCACCATCGTCTACGGCCGCCTTGCCGACATGTTCGGCACGCGCCGGATGTACCTCTTCGGCCTCATGCTCTTCACGGTTTCCTGTTTCGCCACCGCCGCCGCCCCGAACTTCCCGCTCCTCATCCTGGGCCGTGTCGTGATGGCGATGGGTGGGACGGCCGTCCCGGCGCTCTCGCTTGCGACCATCATCCGGACGACCGCCCCCATCGACCGCGGCGCGGCCAACGGCGCGACCATCATGAGCGTCGGCCTCGGCTTCGCCCTCGGCCCGATTCTCGGGGGCGCCCTCGTCGAACTCGGGGGCTGGCGTGGGCCGTTCCTCGCGATCGGCTTCAGCTCCGTTGCCCTCTTGCCCATCGCCTACCGCTTCGTGCCTGGCGTGCCCGGCACCCCGGGGCAGCGTTTCGACGTGATCGGGGCGCTCGCGACCGTCCTGGGCGTCACCGGCGTCGTGATCGCGGTCAATCGCCTTCCCACGAGCCCCAGCGACCCGTGGGGTATCGGTGGTCTCCTCGCGTCCGTCCCCCTGTTCGCGGTGCTGGCCTGGAGGGTGGCGAAGGCGCGTGAGCCCTTCGTCAATCGCGAGGTCGCGGTCAATGGCCGGTTCTGGGCCCTCGCCGTCGTCGGCGCCGCCGCCCAGGGGTCCCACTTCGCCGTGATCGTCCTCATCCCCCTTCTCCTCGCCAGCCACTTCGACCTGGGGACCGTCGAGATCGGGCTCTACCTGTTGCCCGGGGCGCTGGCCATCGCCGTCCTCGGCACGGTCGGGGGACGTGCCTTCAATCGCCTGGGCGCGCGTCCGCTGCTGCTGGGCGGTGGCGCGTTGATGCTGGCCGGGGGCCTGCTCTTCCACCTGCGCGGTGCTGGCTGGGGCCCGGCGCCCGTGGCGGCGATCTACGTCGTCATCGCCGCCGGATACGGGATGCTCCAGGGGGCGATGGTCACCGCCGCCACCGGGGCCTTACCCGAACGGCTGGCGGGAGTAGGCGCCGGGGCCTTCAACCTCGTCTTCTTCCTCGGAGGGGCCGTCGCGGTCGCGCTCCAGGGCGCCATTCTCCGGCGGCGCGATGCCGCCACAGAAGCCTGGGACCCGCTCTTCAACGGGACGCCGGTGGCCTACAGCGACGCCCTCGTCGTGGTGGTGGGCATGTGCCTCATCGGGCTGCTCCTCGCGCTCCGCTTCGCCCCGCGAAAGGCGCCCCGGGAGGTGCTCCCGCCGGGGGTCGGAGCGGCGAGGCGGTGACGCGGCCGCTAAACGCCTGGCGACGGCGCGTACTGTCGCCGCTCAGGCCCGGACGAGTCGCCCTTCGCCTCGCTTCAACTCTTCGACCATCGCCTCGGCCTGCCGGATGAGCGCGTCCTGGTGGGGCTGCAAGTCCTGGCCACCCGCGGTCGCGGCCATCGGGCCGAACGGGTCATCGACGCCCGTGCGCACGCCGCTCAGCTCTTCCACCACGGCCAACCCGCAGAACGGGACGTAGGTCGGTGAGTAGCCCCCCTCGTGGCTGAGCACGAGCCGCCCGCCGCAGAGCTCGTCCGCCGCTTCCATGAGCATCCGCGTCATCTCCCGGTAGGTCTCGCTGTAGGCCATCATCCGGCCGAGCGGGTCGAACATGCTGCCGTCGAACCCCGAGGGCACGATGATCAGCTCCGGCCGAAAGGCCCGCAGGGCCGGGAGCACGACCCGTTCGAAGGTGGCCAGGTAGGCCTCGTGGCCCGACCCCGGCGGGAGCGGCACGTTGATGTTGTAGCCTTGCCCGGCACCCTCGCCGCGGTCCTCCATTGCGCCCGAATCGCGCGGGTACCAGTTGTCCTGGTGGATCGAGATGGTCAGTGTGTCCGGGTCGCCGTAGAACGCCTTCTGGGTGCCGTTGCCGTGGTGCACGTCCCAGTCCACCGTCGCGATGCGCTCGACCCCCCGTGCGGCCCGGGCATGCATGGCGGCGATGGCGACGTTCCCGAAGACGCAGAAGCCTCGGCCGATATCGGCCTCGGCGTGGTGGCCCGGCGGCCGGACGAGGGCGTAGGCGTTCTGGACGCGGCCCTCGAGCACGGCGTCGACCGCCGTGATCGTACCGCCGGCGGCGAGCAGCGCGATCTCGTACGCCCCCTGGGCGAACGGCGTCCCGTCACCCGCGTCACCGCCCACATCCGCGCTCTTCTCGATGATCGACTCCACATAAGCGGGCGTGTGGAAGCGCAGGACCTCGTCGATGGTGGCCGCCCGCGGCTTGAGCGAGACCAGGTCGTCGAACAGCCCCGCCACCTCAATCAGGTTGCGGAAGCGGCGCTTCGTCTCCGGGTTTTCGTAATGCTCCCAGGCCTGCACCCAGCGGCCCCAGTCAGAGGACGGGCGCGCCCGGCCCGTGTCGTGCCACATGTACAGTTCGTGATACACCCAGCCGGTCGTCATGGGGTCGTCTCCAGAGAGTTGAGGCTGGTGCGCATCCTAAACTGCCCGGTCAACGGCGTCAGGGTGTGGTATAGTCGATCCTGTTCGTCCCCTCGCATGCCAGCCCCGGGCCCAACGGTCCTCCTCAAGGGAAGTCGCGGGAACCTGGCGAGACGGCACCCGGCCAAAGCGCACGCTCCGGGAAAGGGCCCAGGTACCTCCACGCGTGTGGAAGGAGGCTTGGGATATGGGAACGAGTCCGCCCACCGTCCTACGACGCTTCTGAGACGGCACCCTTCATCGCCACATGGTGGATCGGCGGTTCGCGCCGTCCACCCCAGGAAGAGGAGCATCACGGATGACTGATAGCTTTACGAGCCGAACCACGCTCACCTTGGGCGGAGACAGCTACGGCTACTACCGCCTCGGCGCCCTCGCCGATGCCGGGCTGGCCAACGTCACGCGCCTGCCCTTCTCGCTGAAGATCCTGCTTGAGAACCTCCTCCGCTATGAGGACGGCCGCGCCGTCACCCGTGAGGACATCGAAGGCCTCGCGAACTGGAAGCCGAACTCCGGCGAGGACCGCGAGATCGCCTTCACCCCCGCCCGCGTCCTCCTCCAGGACTTCACCGGCGTCCCCGTCGTCGTCGATCTCGCCTCCATGCGCGAGGCGCTCAAGAAGCTCGGTGGCGACCCGAAGAAGATCAACCCGCTCCAGCCGGTCGACCTCGTCATCGACCACTCCGTCCAGGTCGACTCGTTCGGCCTCAGCGACTCCTTCTCCCTCAACGTCGAGCGCGAGTTCGAACGGAACGTCGAGCGCTATAAGTTCCTGCGCTGGGGCCAGCAGGCCTTCGACAACTTCCGCGTCGTCCCCCCCGGCACGGGCATCGTCCACCAGGTGAACCTCGAGTACCTGGCGACCGTCGTCTTCCGCAAGGACGAGGGCGGCTCGACCCTCGCCTACCCCGACACCCTCGTCGGCACCGATTCGCACACCACGATGATCAACGGCCTCGGCGTCCTCGGCTGGGGCGTCGGCGGTATCGAAGCCGAAGCCGCGATGCTCGGCCAGCCCGTCTCGATGCTCATCCCCGAGGTGGTCGGCTTCAGGCTCACCGGCAAGCTCCCGGAAGGGGCCACAGGCACCGACCTCGTCCTCCGCGTGGTCCAGATGCTGCGCGCCCGGGGCGTCGTCGGGAAGTTCGTGGAGTTCTATGGCACGGGCCTTACCAGCCTGCCGCTTGCCAGCCGCGCGACCATCGCCAACATGGCGCCGGAGTACGGGGCGACGATGGGCTTCTTCCCCATCGACGCCGAGACCCTGAACTACCTCCGCTTCAGCGGCCGAGACGAGGCTCTCGTCCAGCTTGTCGAGGCGTACGCGAAGGCCCAGGGCCTCTTCCGCACCGACGCCACGCCCGACCCGCTCTTCAGCGACACGTTGGAACTTGACCTCGCCGAGGTTGAGCCCGCCATCGCGGGCCCCAAGCGCCCCCAGGACCGCGTCAACCTGCGCGAGTCGAAGCAGGACTTCGCCGCCAACGGCATGACGATGGTCGAAGAGGCCCATCGCGCAAACAGCGTCACGATCGACGGCTACGAACTGAAACAGGGCGCGGTGGTCATCGCCGCGATCACCAGTTGCACGAACACGTCCAACCCCGAGGTGATGCTCGGCGCCGGGCTGCTCGCCCGCAAGGCCGTGGCCCTCGGCCTGAAGACGCCCCCCTGGGTGAAGACCAGCCTCGCCCCCGGATCGCAGGTGGTGACGGACTACCTGGACGCGGCCGGCGTCTCGCCTGCGTTGGACGCGCTCGGCTTCAACCTCGTCGGTTACGGCTGCACGACCTGTATCGGCAACAGCGGCCCGCTTGACCCGCGCATCAGCGACGCCATCAAGAGCGGCGACCTCGTCGCCGCCGCCGTGCTCTCTGGCAACCGCAACTTCGAAGGGCGCGTGAACCCCGACACGCGGGCGAACTACCTCGCCTCGCCCCCGCTGGTGGTCGCCTACGCCCTCGCCGGGCGGATGGATTGGGACCCCTACACCGAACCGATCGGCCCCGGCAAAGACGGCCCCGTTTTCCTCAAAGACATCTGGCCGTCGCAGGCCGAGGTAGACGAGGCGGTCCGCACCTCCGTCCGCTCGGAGATGTTCCGGCGGCGCTACGCTGACGTCTTCAAGGGGAACAAGGAGTGGCAGGAACTCGAGACGCCGGAGGGCGAGCTCTACCACTGGGATAGCTGGTCCTCCTACATCAAGAACCCGCCCTACTTCGACAAGCTGGAGATGACCCCGGCGCCCGTGAAAGACATCGCCGGCGCTCGCGTCCTCGCCGTGTTCGGCGACTCGATCACGACGGACCACATCTCCCCCGCGGGGAACATCAACCCGACTAGCTCAGCGGGCATCTACCTGCGGGAGATCGGCGTCGCGCCGGGCGAGTTCAACTCGTATGGGGCACGGCGTGGCCATGACGAGATCATGGCCCGCGGCACCTTCGCCAACATCCGCATCAAGAACCTGCTCGTGCCCGGGACTGAGGGCAGCGTCTCGGTCCACCTGCCGGATGGCGAACAGGGTTCGATCTACTTCGTCTCTCAGCGCTACGCCCACGAACGGATCCCGGCCATTATCCTGGCCGGTAAGGAGTACGGCTCTGGGTCGTCGCGCGACTGGGCGGCGAAGGGCCCGTTCCTCCTCGGCGTACGCGCCGTCATCGCCGAGAGCTTCGAGCGCATCCATCGCAGCAACCTCGTCGGCATGGGCATCCTCCCCCTCCAGCATCTCGCCGGCGAGACCCGCGAGTCGCTCGGCCTGACGGGTCACGAGACGTACGAAATCACAGGCGTCGCCGACGACCTCACGCCCCACAAGGAACTGACCGTGACGGCAATCGCCGCGGACGGATCAACGACATCGTTCAGGGCACTCTGCCGCATCGACACCCCGGTGGAGCTGGACTACTACCGCCACGGCGGGATCTTGCAGTACGTCTTGAGGCAGCTCGCGGCGCAGGGTTAGCGGCGGGGCAGTCACGAAGTCGAGTTTGGCGGGCTGGTGGCAGTGTCGCCTGAGCGTCGCGCCGCCCCTTGGGGCTCGTGCGCCGGGACGGCGACGACAGCGACCGTGGTCTCGCTGGTCGGCCGTGCCGCGACCTCCCGCTCCGCGCATTCGAGCAGCGCCAGGACCGCATCGCTGTTGGCGGGTCGATCCGCGCCCTGCTTCATCAAGCAGAGCCGCAGCAACTCGAGCAGCGAGGGCGCGATGTCAGCAGGAAGGGCGCCGAGATCCGGCGCGGCGCTCAAGTGCTTGCGGAAGACCTCGGCGTAGCTGCCGGTGAACGGCGGCCTCCCGGCGAGACACTGGTAGAGCATGCATCCCAGCGCGTAGAGGTCCGACTGGTGCGTGGCGTGGCCCTCCCAGACCTCGGGCGCCGCGTAGGCCATGCTCATCGGGAGCTGGCTTGTCGCGGTCACGCTGTCGAAGCCGACGATCTTGGCGATGCCGAAGTCGGCGAGCTTCACCACGCCGGCCTTGTCGATCATGACATTGGCCGGCTTCACGTCGCGATGGATGATGCCCGTGGCCCTGAGGACGCCGAGTGCACTGGCGACGGAGCGGGCTATGCCGATGGTCTCCCCCTGCGAGAACCTGCCCGGTGGCGCCACGCGCGCGCGCCGGTCGAGTTCGCGGCCGAGGTCCGTACCGTCGATCAGCTCCATGACGACGTAGGGCACGGGATCAGTGCCGCCGCCCAGCACCTTGACGATGTGCGGCGACGAGGACGAGGCGCTGGCGGCCAACAGTTCGACGTCGCCCCGCATGCGCGCGGTGTCTTCATCGGAGAAGCGGCCGTTCAGCAGCTTGAGGGCTACGGGGTCTCCACCCCCCTCAGGCACGGCCCGCCAGACGGACCCGAAGCCCCCGCTGCCAAGCGGGGTCTCCAGGCGGAAGCCGGTGATGATGCTGGCAGGCTCCCAGGTGAGTGCGCTCATGTCCAACGTCCCGCTCCGGCCCACGCCCCAACCGCTCCCGTCACACGTGTCGCACTGCCTGTCTTCGTCCCCTAGCCACCCCGTTCCGAAGCAGCTCGCACACTGAGCGACGATGAACTCGACCTGCCAGCCTGCTCCTGCTTTGACGACTCTCGCACGATAAGGCCACCGATTCTGAGGGCCGTCCTTCGAATCCCACATCGCTACGTCCACCACGTTCGCATCGCGGAGCGCGCCCAGCCCGACCACGAAGTTGCCAAGCGGAGGAGGGCAACCCCAGCGGAGCAACGCACTGTCTAGCTGGGCTTCGGGTGTCTCGAGCAGGAACCGTGTAACCTCGGCCGCCGCAGCTTCGGTTGGCATCTGGACTCTTGCTGTGGGCGCTTGAGACATGTAATTCCTACCTTAGACAGTGTGGCACGGGGATGCCGAGGTAGCCAAGGACGGCTGCATAAGCTTCCGCGGCCTCGGGCATGACCTGCCGCAGATAGTCCCACCGTTTGAGTGTCGATTGCTTCTTGACAGACCCGGGGTGATTTCGTGTGGCAGCGGTTCCCGTGATGACCAGGCAGAGGTTCTGCAGGAGAGCGCGCCCATGGGTGTCGTCAAGCATGTGATCGGGTGCGAAGGTGCGGAAATCCGGGATGAGCCGGGTCATTTCAGCCTGCGGGAGATACTCAACGGTCGGGTCGAACCCTCGGTCTACAGCGAGTTGTATGAGGATTCGCTGCAGATCCCGATCCACCCACGCCTCCCGCCGCTGGCATAGTGCGCTGCCAAACGAGAGCCTGCAACCGCGTCCGCCGTTACCATGGCCCCTCATACAAACCGCGAGGGTGACTCACATGGCGAAGATCAAAGTGCTCAACCCGGTCGTCGAAATGGATGGCGACGAGATGACCCGGATCATCTGGCAGTTCATCAAGGACAGGCTCATCCTCCCCTACCTCGATATTCAGCTCGAGTACTACGACCTCGGTATTGAGCACCGCGACGCCACCAACGACCAGGTCACCATCGACTCCGCCCTCGCGACCCAGAAGCACGGCGTCGCCGTCAAGTGCGCGACGATCACGCCGGACGAAGCCCGCGTCGAGGAGTTCAACCTCAAGCAGATGTGGAAGAGCCCCAACGGCACGATCCGCAACATCCTCGGCGGCGTCGTCTTCCGCGAGCCCATCGTCTGCCGCAACATTCCCCGCCTGGTGCCCGGCTGGACGAAGCCGATCGTCATCGGACGCCACGCCCATGGCGACCAGTACAAGGCCACGGACTTTGTCGTCCCCGGCCCCGGCACAGTGACCATCACCTACACGCCCGATGGTGGCGGCGCGCCGGTCGTCCGCGAGGTGGCGAAGTACACCGGCGGTGGCATCGCCATGGGCATGTACAACTACGACGAGTCGATCCGCGACTTCGCCCGCTCATCTATGCGGTATGCCGCGGACCGCGGCTGGCCCCTCTACCTTTCGACCAAGAACACCATCCTCAAGGCCTACGACGGCCGCTTCAAGGACCTTTTCGAGGAGATCTTCGCCGCCGAGTTCAAGACGGAGTTCGACGCGAAGGGCCTCACCTATGAACACCGCCTGATCGACGATATGGTCGCCCAGGTGTTGAAGTGGGAGGGCGGCATCGTCTGGGCCTGCAAGAACTACGACGGCGACGTCCAGTCGGACATCATCGCCCAGGGCTTCGGCTCGCTCGGCCTCATGACCTCCGTCCTCCTCTCCCCGGACGGCCGCACCGTCGAAGCCGAGGCCGCCCACGGCACGGTCACCCGCCACTACCGCCAGCACCAGCGCGGCGAAAAGACCTCGACGAACCCGGTCGCCTCGATCTTCGCCTGGACGCGCGGCCTCGCGCACCGGGCAAAGCTCGACAACACGCCCGAGCTGGCGAAGTTCGCGACCACCCTGGAAGAGGTCTGCGTCGAGGCGATCGAAGCAGGCGAGATGACCAAGGACCTCGCCATCTGCATTTCGAAAGACGCCCCGTTCCTCACGACCGAGGACTTCCTCGCGGCCCTCGACCGAAGGTTGCAGGCGAAGATGGCGTAGGTGGCGGCGGCTGTGCTTCCCGCGTCACAGCCATTCCGCCCAGCCCGTCCGGGAGACTCCGATAGAACTTGGTGCCAACGATGGACGCTACGGACACTCACTGGGGCGCACTCCCCACCCAGCGCAAGACTGGGGCAGAGCCGTTCACTTCACAGGGCTCAACACACGACCTGAATCTGCTCGGATTCTGGCAGTGGAGCGCTTCGGACCTTGTCAGCAATGCAACAAGGGGTGTACTCGCTGAGTACATCGTCGCTCGCGCTCTCGGCGTGGACGCGACGGGCGTGCGGGACGAATGGGCTGCCTTCGACCTGACGACCTCGTCGGGCATTCGAGTCGAGGTCAAGTCCGCGGCGTACATTCAGAGTTGGGGCCAGCGGACGCTCTCTCGCGTGACCTTTCAAGTCCGGAAATCGCGTGGCTGGGATGCGCCAACGGGAACGTATGCCGTGGAGGCGAGGAGACATGCCGATGTCTACGTCTTCGCCCTCCTGGCGCACCAGGACAAGCCCACCATCAATCCTTTGAACCTCGATCAGTGGCGCTTCTATGTGCTGCCGACGACCGCACTCGACGAGCGCCAACGGAGTCAACACTCGATCACACTCCCGTCGCTCGACAGGCTCGCTGGCGGGAGCGTGGGATTCGGTGAGCTGCCGAAGGCCGTGGATGCGGCGGCGCCGCGTGGCTGAGGACATTGCCACGGTGAGTGCGTCATCAGGTATGATGACAGCATGCGTACCATCATAGACCTGCCCCCGGATCAGATTGAGCGGCTGGCGCAGTTGTGTGCAAAAGAACACATCTCCCGCGCGGAGGCCGTGCGGCGGGCAGTGGCCGCCCTGATCGAGGAGCGCGACCGGCGCCAATCGGAGCGGAAGGATGCCCTGCGGGCCGGGTTCGGTCTTTGGAAAGGCATGGGCATCGATACGGACGCCTATCTCGCTGAAATTCGATCCGAGTGGGAGCGGTGAGTTCCGGCGTCTTCGACAGTATGATCGTCATTGATGCCCTCAATGGAATCCAGGGCGCCACTGCTGCGCTTGAAGCGGCGGAGTCGCCGGCTATCAGCGTCGTGACCTGGATCGAGGTCATGCTTGGCTTTCGTGAATCGGCCTTCGAGGCGGAGGGGCGCCGATTCTTGACTGGATTCGACCTGGTGCCGCTTTCCGAGGGCGTGGCGGAGGAGGCTGTGCGCATTCGCCGGGAGCGGCGGTTGAAGCTCCCCGACGCGATCATCCTCGCCACCTCGCGCCATCTCGGCCTGCCGCTCTTGACCCGGAACACGAAGGACTTTGACCCCGGCGACCCGATGATCCGCGTCCCCTACACGGTCTAGGTGTAGGGCCTCATCAGCCCGCAGCATCATGGTATGATGACGCAATGCGCACGATCATCGACCTGACCGACGAACAGCTCAAGCGGCTGGCTGAGTACACGGCCTGCCATGGCGTATCGCGGGCGGAAGCCATCCGTCGCGCAGTGGATGCCCTGACGCAAGAGACCGACGCTGAGCGGCGGCGGCGCGTCGTTGCTCGAACCGCCGGCGCGTGGAAGCACCTCGGGATCGACGGGCTTGAGTTTCAACAAAAGCTGCGAGCCGAGTGGGAACGGTGAGTTCGGTCGTAGATACGGTCATTCTGGTCGATCAACTGAACGAGGTGGCTCCAGCCGCCACGCTATTCACTGGCCCGGAACAAGTGTCGGCCAGCCTGATTAGCTGGATCGAGGTCATGGTTGGGGCCACGACGGCTGAAGCGCGCGCCGCGGCCGAGGACCTCTTTACGATTGTGACAATCGTTGGGATCACTGAGCCCATTGCCGAGGAAGCCGTCCGCATCCGCCGCGAACGCCGGCTGAAGTTGCCCGACGCGATCATCCTGGCGACGGCGCGGCATTTGGGCGTCCCTCTGATCACACGCAACACGAAGGACTTTGACCCGGCCGACCCG
>JBJXGC010000285.1:0-3292 GCA_046154545.1 Dehalococcoidia bacterium
ACGTTGAAGTTCTCTCCGACGAAGGGCAGCCGCTGGTCCACCACCTCGCCGATGCTCCGGTAGTAGTCGGCGATCTCGGAGATGACCGTCGTGTCCATCCCGTGCGTCTCGCCCGTCAGGCCGATCAGCCAGAAGACGAGCGCCTCGATCGGCGTGTTCCCGCTCCGTTCGCCGATACCCAGCAGCGTCCCGTTGTTCGACGACGCACCGTACAGCCAGGCCGAGACGGCGTTCGGGATGATCGCGTTGAGGTCGTTCTGTCCGTGGAACTCCAGTGCCTCTGCCGGTACGCCGCCCTCGCTGCGCAGCAGGTGGGTCAGCCGCGGGATACCCCTCGGCAGGGCGGCGTGCGGGTCGGGCACACCGACGCCCATCGTGTCCGGGAAGCGTAACTTCACCTGGATGCCGGCCTGCTTCCCCCGCTCCATCAGCGCCCGGACGAAGGGCAGTACCACCCCGTAAAAGTCGGCCCGCGTGCTGTCCTCGATGTGGCAGCGAGGGATGACGCCGTCCGCCAACGCGGCGTCCACAACCTCCAGGTAGCCCGCGACCACCTTCTCCCGGGTCGAACCGAGCTTCTTGAAGATGTGGTAGTCCGAGATCGAGGTGAGAATGCCCGTCTCCCGCAACCCGGCGGCGCGCACCAGGGCGTAGTCGCCCAACGTCGCCCGGATCCAGCCCGTAATCTCCGGGAACACAAACCCGAACTCGCGGCACCGCTCCACGGCCTCACGGTCCTTCTTCGTGTAGAGGAAGAACTCGGACTGGCGGATCATCCCGCCCGGCCCGCCCAGGCGATGGAGCATCTCAAAGAGGCGGCCTATCTGCTCCACCGTGTACGGCGCCCGGCTCTGTTGGCCGTCACGAAACGTCGTGTCCGTGATCCAGATGGCCTCCGGAGGGTCGAGTGGCACCGCCTCCCGTTCGAACTGCACGAGCGGAGGGAGGACGTAGGGGAAGCTGTCGCGAAAGTAGTCCGGGCCGTCCGCGGTGGGTCGCGGCCCCGGCTCTGCGAGTCTCATCCAGGTTGCGGCGTTCGACATGAAGGCGACCTCCTATAGCATGATTGTATACAATCACATGGAGAAGACACCTGCTATGACTATCGATCTATCGGTTCATACTATGATATAGCTCTCGGCCCTCGGCCCTCGGCTCCCGGCTCCCGGCTCCCGGCTCCCGGCTCCCGGCTCTCCCCTCTCCGCTCTCCGCTCTCCGCTCTCGGCTCTCGGCTCTCGGCTCTCGGCTCTCGGCTCTCGGCTCCCGGCTACGCTGCCGGCTGCTCTTTTCGCCGCGCCAGCCGCACCGTGTTGCGGCCCGATTCCTTCGCCTCATACAGGGCCGCGTCTGCGTCCCTGATCAGGTCCTCCGGCTGCCGGTGACGCTGGTGGTCGATGCCGGCGACGCCGAGGCTTGCGGTCACGTGCACGAGCCCCTGCTCGCCGAGGTCCAGTTCGAGCGCCTCGATCGCCGCTCGCATACGCCGCGCCAGGCCGAAGGCCCCGGACGCCCCGGTGCCCGGCATCACGACGGCGAACTCTTCGCCCCCGTACCGGGCGGCGATGTCAGTCAGCCGCACCGACTCGCGCAGTGTGCGCCCAACCGCCTTCAGGACCACGTCCCCGCCCGGGTGGCCGTAGGTGTCGTTGAGCCGCTTGAAGTGGTCGAGGTCGAGCATCAGCAGGCTGAGCGGCGTATTCGTCTGCAGCGCTTCTGCCACCGCCCGCGCCAGGAAATCGTCGAAGTGGCGCCGGTTGCTGAGGCCGGTGAGGCCGTCGGTCGTGGCCTGGGCGGTGAGCTGGGCGCGCTCTTGTTCGAGCTTCTGGTTCTGGTCTTCTGCCTCGAAGCTGATTATCTCCAGCGCTTCGTTCGCCTGGGCAAGGATCTCACCAGGGCTCAAACGGGATGCGGGCAGGTTCAGCAGGGCCTGCATCGGCCGTGCTTCGTCGATGATCCTCCGGATCAGCTCGTCGGACTCCTCGGTGGTCAGGTCGAACCAGCGGTCACAGGCGGTCCGGTATGCGTTCAGGGGCTCAGCCGGCGTCTTGCTGGTGAGGACGTCAGCCGCGAGCGCGCCCGTCGTGATGCAGCTCACGAGCTGGCGGTACTCCGCCGGCGCCAGTTCGGGTGACGTGTAGTACCGCAGCGCGGCCACCAGCTGAGGCGGCAGGTTCCACTTCTCCCCGAGCGCCCCGCCCAGGTCGGCATGGCTGAAACCGAGCCGCTCCCGCTCGACGTCCACGAGACGCCAGTAGCTGCCCTCGGCCTTCCGGAAGAGCTCCTGGTACTCCTCACCCATCGCCTGGTTCAAGGCGACGACGCCGAGGGAGTGGGTGAGGCCTGCGAGGAACGCCTCCTCCTGGTCGGCTCTCGCCGTCAGCGCCGCGATGCCCCGCGCCGCTGTCGCCACCATCAGGCTCCGCTGCCAGAATCCGGTGTGGTCGAACCCCGAACCCTTCTCCTTGCGCATCCCATCGACCAGTGAGAACCCGAGGGCGAGTGTCTTCACCCGCCGCAAGCCGAGGACCATGAGCGCGTCGCTCAGCTTGCTCACGGCGCGGGCGCGCGCGTAGTAGCTCGAGTTGGCCGTCTTCAGGATCTTTCCGGTGAGCGCTGCATCCCGCCCGATCGTCGCCGCCAGGTCAGGGAGGCCGACATCCTCCTGCTGCACGAGTTCGATGATCTGCACGGCGACCGCCGGGAGGCTGGGCAGCCTCGGGGAGGCTATCACCTGTTCAAGGGTTAGCTGGCTCAAGTCTCTTCACTCCGCTGGCCCGCGCATTCAGTCGCGCCGCGCGAATGCCGGGCACATACCCGATCATCGTCATCCCCCGCCGCGGGTGAACGGCAAGAACCGCCCAAATTCGTGGCTCGCCCCGTTGCCGGTGCGGTTGAGAGAGTCCAGCGGGCCTGTAAGCCGGATTCTGTGCCTCCCCGGAGGGAGCGGCGGCCATCTCTCTCGACGCCACGTCGCCGTGGCGCTCTAGCGGCCAACCCGGGAGTGATAACGGGGCGGGCGCCCTTCTCCCCTATTTGGCCTTGCTCCGGGTGGGGTTTGCCCAGCCGTCCTGTTACCAGGACGCTGGTGCGCTCTTACCGCACCATTTCGCCCTTACCCTCCCGGGACGAGCCCGGGAAGGCGGTATGTTTCTGTTGCACTGGCCGTCGGCTTGCGCCGCCCGGGTGTTACCCGGCACCCTGCCCGCTGGAGTCCGGACTTTCCTCTCACACGACAGGCCGAAACCTTCGTAGAGCGGCCGCCCGGCCCGCTGGACCCACCTGAGGGTAGCAC
>JBJXGC010000303.1:0-18595 GCA_046154545.1 Dehalococcoidia bacterium
CCGACCGGACCCTGGCGCGATATGCCGTCCGGGCCGCCGCCCCGCTCCTCGGCGCCTATCCGGCCTCGATCCAGGGCCTCTACGCCGCCCGTGGCCGCGGAGAGGTCAGCGGATTCACCGTCCCCGCCGTCAACATCCGGGGAATGACCTACGACACCGCCCGCGCCCTCTTCCGGGCGATGGCCGCCAGCGATTGCCTCGCGGCCGTCTTCGAACTGAATCGAGCCGAGGTGGCCTTCAGCTCCCAGGAGCCGGAAGAGTTCGCCGTCTGCGTGCTCGGCGCCGCCATCGCCGAGGGCCATCGCGGGCCTGTCTTCATCCAGGGCGACCACGTCCAGTTCAACGCCCGTGCCTACGCCACGGACCCGTCCGCCGAAACGGCCGCCGTCGAAGACCTCGTCCGCCGCATGGTCGCCGCCCAGTTCTATAACATCGACATCGACGCTTCGACCCTCGTCGACCTCTCCTTCCCCGGCGTCGCCGCGCAGCAGGCCGTAAACGCGGCCCTAACCGCGCGCCTCGTGGCCCTCGTGCGCGACCTGGAGCCGCCGGGCGTCTCCATCTCCATCGGCGGCGAGATCGGCGAGGTTGGGGCCCACAACAGCACCGAGGACGAACTCGTCGCGTATGTCGAAGCCGTCCGGGAGCTGACGGAGGGCCAACCGGGCCCGGGGCTCTCGAAACTCAGCGTCCAGACCGGCACCACCCACGGCGGCATCCCGCTCCCCGGTGGCGGCGTTGCCGAGGTCGCCCTCGACTTTGACGCGCTTCGCCGCCTCGGACACACGGCCCGCACGCGCTACGGAATGGCCGGGTGCGTGCAGCATGGCGCGAGCACCCTGCCAGACGAGCTCTTCCACCTCTTTCCCGAAGCGGAGACGGCCGAGGTCCACCTCGCCACGGGCTTCCAGAACCTCCTGATGGACCATCCCGCCTTCCCGGCGCCCCTCCTCGATGCCATGCGCGGCTGGGCCCAGACGTCGCTGGCCGCCGAACGGAAGCCGGGCGAAGCGGACGATCAGTTCTTCTACAGCGTCCGCAAGACGGCCTGGGGCGCCTTCAAGGCCGAAACCTGGGCCATCGCTCCGGCGGCGAAGGCTGCGATGTTCGCCGGCCTCGAGGCCCGGTTCAGGTTCATGATCGATGAACTACAGGCTAACCACACGGCGAAACCGGTCCTGGCGCACGTAGTCCACAGCCCTGCCGATGTCCCGCCGCCGCGCAACTGAACGCTCGTTCTTTACCTTGGCTTCGGCGCACCGGGACTACGGTGGTATCAAGGAATGCGAAGGGCCGGTATGGAATCATGAGAGTGCTCGTTGTTGAAGACGAAGAGCCGATCGCCAGCGCCATCGAGCGCGGCCTGATCAAGATCGGCTACGCCGTGGATGTCGCGGCCGACGGCGCCGAGGCCATCGAAAAGGCCAGCGTCAACACCTATGACGTGATCTGCCTCGACCTCAACCTCCCGAAGGTCGATGGCGTCGAGGTCTGCCGCAGGCTGCGTGCCGACCGCTTCGCCGGTGGCATCATTATGCTGACCGCGCGCAGCGGCATCCGGGACCGGGTCGAAGGGCTCGACGGTGGCGCCGACGACTACCTCGTGAAGCCGTTCGCCTTCAGCGAACTTGCCGCCCGCATCCGCGCCATCACCCGCCGCGAAGGTAGCCTGCGCGAACCGGTGATCGACACCCGCGGGCTTGAACTGGACCCGAACACCAATCGTGCCCGGCGCAACGGCCAGGAGGTCCACCTCACGCCCAAGGAGTTTTCGCTGGTCTACTACCTGGCCCGCAACGAGGGCCGGGCCGTGCCCCAGGAAGAGCTCCTCGAACATATCTGGGATGAGCACGCCAACCCCTTCACCCAGACCGTGAAGGTGCACATGAACAACCTCCGCCGCAAACTGAACGAAGGATTCGAAGAACAGCTGATCGAGACCATCCGTGGCAAGGGATACGTCCTTTAGCGTGCACATGCCCTCTTTCTCCCAGACTGTGCGCTTCAAGCTCACCGTCTGGTACTCGAGCCTGCTGCTCGTCTTCGGCGTCGCCTTCGTGGTGTCGCTCAATCTCGCCGCGCGTTTCGACCGTCCCGGCGACCCGGGCGACGTGCGCTATGAGCTGGTCCGTGAGCCCGGCCAGGCGCTGACCCTTCGGCCCCTGCCCCAAACTCTTCAGCAGGCCGAAGAGGCGCTGTATAACCGGAACCTGGACAACCTTCGTACCTGGTCGCTCATCTCGGTCGTGGGCCTCGCCCTCGCCTCCGGTGTCGGCGGCTACGTGCTCTCTGGCATGATGCTCCGTCCCGTGCGCGAAATGACGAAGGTTGCCTCGCAGATCAGTGCCACCAACCTCACGCGGCGCATCAACCACTCCGGGCCAGACGACGAGCTCAAGGCCCTGGCCGACACCTTCGACACGATGATCGGACGGCTCGAGCACTCCTTCGCTCAACAGCGGGAGTTCGTCGAGAACGCCTCGCACGAACTTCGCACGCCCCTCGCCGCCATCCGCACCAATATCGAGGTCACCGAAATGGACCCCGAGGTCAGCCCCGAGGAGTACCGCACCCTCCTTGAGACCGTGAAGACCCAGACGGAGCGGCTCACCCGCCTCAGCGAGGACCTCCTCCTCCTCTCCTCGGCCGAGCGGGACCTCCCGGATCTGGAACCGATCGCGCTCGTCCAGCTCGGCCGCGAAGTAGTCCGCAACCTCACCCCAACCGCAGCGGCCCGGGGCACGGTCCTCAAGGTCGAAGGCGACGACACGGTCGAAGCGGTGGCGGACGGTGATTCGCTCTACCGCTCCGTCTTCAACCTCGTCGAGAATGCGATCAAGTATGCCGGCGACGGCTCACAGGTGGACATCGTCGCCGCCAAGCGCGGCGACCGCGCCGAGATCACCGTCCAGGACAACGGCGCCGGCATCCCCGCCGACGCATTGCCCCACATCTTCGGCCGCTTCTACCGCATCGACCGCGGGCGCAGCCGCAGCGAAGGCGGCACCGGCCTCGGCCTCGCCATCGTCAGCGAACTCGTCCACAGCATGGACGGGACCGTCACAGCGGCCTCTGCGAGCGGCGAGGGCACCACCTTCACGATCAGTCTGCCGTATCACCGGGCCGGGCGACCACAACCAGCGGCCAAACCGACCGAACCAGCCCTCACGTCGGGGTAACGGACCGCGCGGCTCGCGCGACGCCTGAAATTACTCCGCCGCCCGCCAACCCCGCAGGCCCCGAATCACGCGGATCTCCCCGAGGTGCGCCCAGGCGTGACAGAGGCAGCCCTCGGTCAGGAGCCGGCCCCCGTCCCACTCGCTCTCCGGCCACGCTGGTTCGGCCAGGCGGCTCGGCGCCAGGCTGGCGAGGGCGGTCGCCGTGCCCGCCCACACCGCCTGCGCGTACGCTCGGAGGAGGCCGCGGTCATACCGCAAGGTCTCGAGGCGCGCGGGGTCGAAGCCCGTGCCCTGCCCCTCGGCCGGGAGCCCAAAGCGGCCATGCCAGCCATCCGCCAGCCATAGCTGCGGCTTGCCTGCAAGGTGGCTGATGACATCGTCCTCATCGCGGACGATGTGCCAGGCGATGAAGCCGGCATGGCTGATCGCCGGGCCTGGCTGCCACCAGTAGTCGTCGTCGTCCATTGACCACAACTCGGGCTCCAACGACTGGTGGAGGTCCTCGAACGACCTTGTGAGAAGCGCGAGCGTGTCCATCTGCAACGACCCCCGGCCCCTGTCGTCAGTCCTTGCTGCAGGCCAGGACGGGGTCGTAATCCGGCATGTCCGTGATCTTCTCGACCGGCTGGATCCAGGCCACCTTGCCGTCTTTGCCGACGACCACGACCACCCGGTTCGCGACGCCCGCGGGCTCGATGAAGACCCCGTACTGCCTCGCCACGTTGCCCTGGGGCACATCGTCGGCCAGCACGTCGTAGCCGAGGCCAAGCTGTTCTTTCCAGGCCTTCAAAGCCCAGGCGTGGTCCGTGGAGATGGCTACCGGGATGGCGCCCTGGGCCTCGAAGTCCTTCCGCTTCTGTTCGATCAGCGGCAGCTGGTTCGAACAGGCCGGCGAAAAGGCCGCCGGGACGAAGTTGATAACGACCGCGTTCTTGCCCTTGTGATCGGAGAGCTTGAACTTCTCGCGGGTCATTGCGTCGCGGGTCAATTCGAAATCAGGGGCGGCGTCGCCCACCTTCAACGTGGCCGTCTCAGCCATAGGTCTACCTCAGTCCGAAATTGGGATGGCCCCATCGTAATAGAGCGATGCCCGTACCGCGACCGCAGGGCGCCATCACGACTGCTGCGCCCACCGCGGCGGCCGCTTTTCCGCGAAGGCCGTCATCCCCTCCAGCGCCTCGGCGCTGGCGAAGTAGCGGGCTGACTCCTCGGCCGTCCAAGCGAAGCCCTCGGCCAGCGAGAGCCCGGGCACCCGGCGCACGAGCTGCTTTGCCCCGGCCAGGGCGAGCGGCCCGCCCTTCAGGATGTTCGCCACATACCCGCCCACCGCCGAGTCAAGCTCTGCGGCCGGTACCGACGCGTTCAGCAGCCCCCACTCAACCGCCTTGCCGGCGTTGAAGGGCTCGCCAGTCAGGAACAGCTCCATGCACCTCGACTCCCCCAGCTTCCGCAGGCAAAGCACCGAGATGATCGCCGGGATGACACCCAGGCGAACCTCACTGAACCCGAAGGTCGCGCTATCGACCCCAACGGCGATGTCACAGGCCGCCACCAGCCCCAGACCGCCCGCCCGCGCCGCCCCGTTGATCCGTCCGATCACCGGCTTCGGCGACTCCCACAACCGCATGAAGATGGCCGGCAACCCGCCGCCCACGGCCCCAAGGACCGACGATGTCTCTCCGCTGGCGTTCCGTTCGCGCTGCTCCTTCAGGTCCGCCCCCGAACAGAACACCGGCCCCGTCCCCGTCAGGACCACGACCCGCACGCGCTCATCGTTGAGCGCCGCCGCCACCTGCCGCTCCAGGTCCGCCGTCAGGCGCGAGGACAGCGCGTTCCGGTTCGAGGGCGAGTCGAGCGTAATCGTGCCGACGCCCGCGGCGATCTCGAGATGGACGAGTTCGTCGTTCACGGGTGCGCCTGCTGGAACTGCCCCGGCTCGCGACCCGCCCCCGGAGGGCCCGCGAACGCCTGCGCGTACCGCATCCACTCCGCTGCCGCCTCCCCGGTCACCTGGAGCGCCGTATCAGCCACATGCCGCCGCTGCGTCACTACCTGGCAGAAGTCGATCGCCAGGCCCGACACCCTGTTCGGCGCGTCCACCTCGCCGAATACCCAGGTCTCCCCGGAGGGGGCGGTCAGTTCCACCCGCATCGGCTCCGTATTGGGCTCCAGCCCACGGGTGACGTAGGAGAAGTTCCGCGTCCTCACGCCCAGGAAGGCCACGTGCCGCAACCGCTCCGTCGCTTCTCGCGTGACCCCGGCCACATCGACCACGTCCAGGCCGTGCGACCAACACTCCATCAGCCGCGCCGTGACGAACGACGTGGCCGCCATCGGCGGCCCATACCACGGCATCCGGCGGCTCGCGTCCAGCGTCCGCGAAGCCTCCACCAGCCGGCCGCTCGCCTCCTGCCACCAGGCCATCACCTCGGCCGCCGGCCGTTTCCGCGCTTCGGCCAGGTAGCCCGGGTCGCCGGCGGCGTCCCCCCGGCCTGAGCTCATCCGCCTGGCATCGGCCGCGAACTTCTCGGCGTCCTGGATCGCCGCCGTCGCGGCTTCGTCGAAGAAGGCGAGGTGCGCCACCTGGTCCCGGATCGCCCAGCCGGGCGCGTGCGTGGCGCTCTCCCACCGATCGAAAGGCATCTGCTCCAGGACAGCGCGTAGCGCGGCCTGCTCGGCCGCCAGGTCATCGACCACCTGCAAGAATGCGTCGCTCACGGGACCAGCCCTCCTTCATTTCGCCAGCCGGGCCAGGCGCGGGAGTTCGTGGTGACGAAGCCCATCGGCACTCGCTGAATCTATAGAGCCCAAAGTGATACGCAACTGCCCGTTATGACACTTTGAAGGCTGCCACACAGGCGTCTCCCCGCCGTTTATGATGCGCCGCCATGACCCGGCGGCGTCTCCTGATCGTCGTGCTTCCCATCGTCCTGGCGGCGGCCGCCTTGTTCATGTTGCAGTCCGCCGGCGCGGCCAACATTCTCGCCAACGGTGGCTTCGAGCAGTGGACCGGCGCCGAGCCCGACAACTGGTCACCCATGACGACCACCGTCACGAGGGCGACCACGCCCGCCGTGTCGGGATTCGCGGTTCAGATCGATGGGGACGGCCTCATCAAGCAGACACTGCCCGCCCTCCCCTTCGGCTCGTACACAGCCGCTGCCCACGCCGCCCGTCCTGCCGGGGCCGGCCAGGCGACCCTCAGACTGAGATTCCTCGACAGCGGCTTCCAGCCCGTCGGCCAGGCCGACGCCGTCGCCACCGTTGCCAACGCCTTCACCCCTCTCAACGTGCTGGCGACGGCGCCCTCAGCGGCAGCCTGGGTCGAATTCGTCCTCCAGGGCGGCCCGGGCACGGTCTTCGACGCCGCCACCCTCGACGAAACGCCCGGCGCAACGCCGACGCCCGTCCCCACCGAGGTGCCACTCCCTACCGCCGTGCCGAGTGTGACTCCGGTCCCTCCCTCGCCGGGACCGACATCGCCCGGCGGGGGAGGGACCGTCGGTCCAACGCCGCAGTCGAGCCCTACCGTGCGGCCTACCTCCACACCCCGCCCGCCGACAGCCGCGCCGACGGCGAGAGCCCCCACCCAGGCCGTCGTCCGGACGCCCACCGCGGCCCGCCCGCGTTCGATTTCACCCGTCCGGCCCGAGCCGAACACCGACGCCGGCGGGCTCCTCGCGAACGGGGACTTCGAACGAGTCGATGACAGCCAACCCTCCTTCTGGCGCAAGTTCGGCGGCTCGATGTTCTCGGTCTCGACCTTCCACGGCGGGGCCACCGGCGGCCTCCTGCTCTCCGGAACCACATCCACGAAGTGGCTCTACCAGGATTCACCCGTCGAGCCCGGAGCGTGGTACGAAGGGCGGGCCTGGGCCCAGATCCCGTCCGGCGAGGGCGCGGTCTTCATCCGCCTCGCCTGGTACCCCACGCCCGATGCCTCCGGCCGCCGCATCGAAGCCGTGGACAGCGAGGAGTCGACCTCCCACAACTGGACCGAGCTCACCACCGGCCCCGTCCAGGCGCCCGCCGGAGCGCGCTCCGTCCGCTTCCGCCTGGTGCTGCGCCCACGCGGTCCGTCGTCCGCTGTCTTCGACGACGCCTCCCTCCTCGAAGTCGATGAGCCCGCCGCGCCGGCGCCGGGCAAACGCGCGCCCGAAGAGGACGAGGAAGGGGAAGACCTGCCCTCCGGTATCCGGCTCCCTCAGCTCGCCTACGACGGCCTGGATGCACGGTCCCGCGACCAGTCAGCACCCGGGTTGCGCATCTCCGAAGTCCTGCCGGACCCCGCCGAACCGGGCACCGATGCCGCCTTCGAATGGGTCGAGCTGGTCAACGAAGGGGACACCGCCATCGACCTGAGCGGCTGGCGCCTCGGTGACGCGCGTCAGCTCGACCCCCTGCCCGCCACAATCGTGCCGCCCGGCGGTTCGGTCGTTGTTGCCGGGCGATCGGCCTTGCTCCCGGGCGATGTCACGGTAGTCCGCGTCGCCGACGGCCAGATAGGCAGCGGCCTGAACAACGGCGGCGACAGTGTCCGCCTGGTGGCGCCGGACGGGTCCATCGCCGATGCCCTCTCGTTCGGGTCCGATTCGTCCATCTCTGACCCGGCGCCGCCTGCTCCCGGTGCCGGGCGTTCGCTTTACCGGGACCGGGGCGGCGGCTCCTGGGCCGTCTCGATAGCGCCCGGCCCGGGCCAGGCCGAGGCGGCACCGGCGGGCTCGGCGCCCACGGCTGCCGGCGCTGGCATCCAGGACGAGGCCGCCGCTGCCGACGCGGACGGCGATGGCTCCCGGCCACCGGTGGTAGCCGTTTCACGCAGTAGCAGCAACGCGCCGTACTATGTCCTTGGCGCACTCGCTGGCGCCGGCGCGTTTGGTCTCGCCGGCCTCGCCCGGCAGCGCTTCAGGCGGCGTGATGGCGGTTGAACGGCTCCAGAAGATCCTCTCGAACGCGGGCGTGGCGTCGCGCCGCACGTCTGAGGAGATGATCCTCGCCAGGCGCGTCGCGGTGAACGGCGTCATCCAGGCCACGCTGGGCGCCCGCGCTGACCCCGAGGTCGATGAGGTGACCGTCGATGGCGTACCCGCCCTTCGCGGCCGCTACCGCTACTTCATGCTCAACAAGCCCACCGGCTTCGTCACGACCGCCCGCGATGAGCAGGGCCGCGCTACCGTCCTCGATCTTGTCCCCATCGGCGACATCCAGCTTCACCCCGTCGGGCGACTTGATATCGACAGCGAAGGCCTCCTCATCCTCACGAACGACGGGAACCTGACGGCCATGCTGACCCACCCGAAGCACGAAGTGGAGAAGGAATACCTCGTCGCCCTCGACGCCCTCCCCTCCAAGGTCGACCTCGCCCGGCTCGTCCGCGGCGTCGTCTCTGAGGGCGAGCGCTTGCGCGCGGCCTCCGTCAAGCCCGCCTCCGCGCCACCCCCGGACGCAGTCGAAGAAGGCGAAGCGGCCGCGCCCACGGCCTGGGTGGTGGTGGTGATGAAGGAGGGTCGCAAGCGCGAGGTGCGCCGGATGTTCGCCGCCCTGGGCCGCACGGTTACTCAGCTCCGCCGCATCCGTGTCGGCGCCCTCCGCCTTGGGACGCTCGGCTCCGGCGCCTTCCGCGAACTCAGCGATGAAGAGGTCGTGGCCCTCTACGAATCCGTAAAGAAGCTCGCGTGGTCGCCACCGCAAACATCGCCTACCATCCCGCCATGGCCACAACCACGCGGCTCCGCGGCCCCATCGCCATTGACGGCCCGGCCGCGTCCGGCAAGACGAGCGTCGGCCAAGCGCTAGCGGAAGAACTCGGCTTCGGTTTCCTCGATACCGGCCTGATGTACCGCGCCTTCGCCCTTGCCGCCGCGCGGGCCGGCATCGACCCTGGCGATGCGGCGGCCTGCGGCGCCCTGGCCGAGCGCCTCGAACTCGCCGTCTCCACGGCTCTTCCCGCCCGCGTCCTCCTCGGTGGCGAGGATGTCACGGAACTCCTGCACACCGGCGCCATCGACCAGTCCGTCAGCGCGTACAGCGGCATACCGGCCGTCCGCGCCGCCATGATCGCCCGCCAACGCGAGATCGCGCACCGGGGACGCGTGATCCTCGCGGGCCGCGACATCGGCAACGTCGTCATCCCTGACGCGCCCCTGAAGCTCTTCATCACCGCTTCGCCCGAAGAGCGGGCACGGCGGCGGAACGCCCAGGCCGCCTCGGATGTGCGCGAGATCCTCGTGCGGGACGAGCGCGACCATCAGACCACGCCCCTCGCCGCCGCGCCCGGCGCGGTCGTACTCGATAGCACCGCAATGACGCCCGCCGAGGTCCTCGCCCGCGCCCTCGCCGCGGCCCGCGCCGCCGAGGGTCAGCCTTCGTCCGACCCCGCCCCGGAGCCCGCTCAGCCGCACTCGTCCGAGCGCGGCCGGGAGGCCGCTCCACACAATTCGTCCAACCGCGCCCGGGAGACCGCCCCCCACGAACCCTCCGAGCGCGGCCGGGAGGCCGCTCAACAGCACCCGTCCCAACCGCGCCGCGCCCGTCGGCGTCTCCCGCTCCGCCGCAAGGTCACCTGGGCCACCTTCGTCCCGGCCTTCTACTGGGGTGGCACCTATCTCCTCCGCTTCCTTCTCGCCGTCATCACCCGCTGGAAGGTCATCGGCCGCGAGCGCGTGCCCGCCACCGGCGCCCTCATGGTCGTCTCCAACCACCTCAGCAACACCGACCCGGCGATCATCAGCGCCGCCGTCCTTGGCCACGGCCGCATCCGGTTCATGGCCAAGATCGAACTCTTTCACGGCTTCTTCGGCGTGCTTTGCCGGCTCTGGGGCGCCTTCCCCGTGCGCCGCTTTGACGCCGATGTCGGCGCCATGCTCAACGCCGAGCGCATCCTCAAGCGCGGCGAGGCCCTGGGCATGTTCCCCGAAGGCACCCGCAGCCGCACCGGCTACCTCGGCTCGGCCCACCCTGGCACCGCCCTCATCGCCCTCCGCTCCGGCGCGACCGTCTTACCCTGCGCCATCACCGGTACCGAACGGCTGAAGAGCATCCCGGCCCTGTTCACGAAGCCTCGCGTCAGCGTGACGATCGGTGAGCCGATCGCGGTGAGCCCCGTCCGCCGTCCGACCGAGGCACAGGTAAGCGCCCTCACGGACCGGATCTTTTCCGAGATCAGCGCCCTATTACCCGCCCAATACCGCGCCCCCTATACTGGGGATGAGGCAGAACAGACAGCGCATGGCGATCATCCTCCGGGCAAGTGAAATGGGTTTCTGCATGGGCGTGCGTCGCGCCGTGCAGATCATGGAAGACGAAGCCACACCAGAGAGCCCCGTCTACAGCGTGGGCGAAATCGTCCACAACCCCCATGTCGTCCGCGGCCTCGAGGCCGTCGGCGTCCGCCAGCTTCCCGGCCCCGACGAGGTCGAGGGTGATATCGGCGTGGCCACCGTCGCCGCTGTCAGCCACGGCCGCATCGCTATCACCGCTCACGGCGTGGGCGAGCGGGTCGTCCGCGAACTCCAGGCCAGTGGCCTTGAGATCGTCGATACCACCTGTCCCATCGTCACCCGCGCCCAGCGCTACGCCCAGAAGTTCGTCCGCGACGGCTGGCACCTCCTCGTCTTCGGAGACCCCGGCCACAAAGAGGTCCGCGGCATCATGGGCTGGACGCTCGACGCCGATGGCCTCTCCCAGGCGACCATCGTCCAATCCCCCGAACTCGGCGCCCTCCGCCGTGTCATCGAAGAGTTCCCCGGCGGTTTCCCCAACAAGCTCGGCGTCATGGTCCAGACCACCCACAAGATCGAGGACTTCGCCCGCTTCGTATCGAACGTCATGCTCCTCCAGCGGGACCACAACTTCGAACTTCACGTCGTGAATACACTCTGCCACGCCACCACCGGCCAGCAGGAGGCGGCTGCCCGGCTCGCCCAGCAGGTCGAAATCGTCGTCGTCGTCGGGGGCAAGAAGAGCGCGAACACCCGTCACCTCACCGAGGTCTGCCGCGAGCACGGGGCTGAGGCCTTCCACGTCGAGGACGCAAGCGAACTCGACCCGGCCTGGTTCGCCGGGAAGACCCGGATCGGCCTCACCGCCGGCGCTTCGACCCCGGACTACTCCATCGACGCTGTCGAAGCCCGCCTCCGCGAGCTCCTCCCCGACTGATGCGTCCCGCCACTCCGGCCCTCATCTCCGGCGTCCGTCCCGGTTCGCTTGCCGATGAGGCTGGCCTCGCCGCCGGCGATTCCATCGTCGCCCTCGATGGGCGCACGCTCCGTGACGTTGTCGATTACCAGTTCTACCAGGCCGAAGCGGAAGTCGAGTTGCATGTCCGGCGCGCCGACGGCCTCGACGACCTCATCGTCTTCGAGAAGGAGATCGACGAAGACCTCGGCCTCGAGTTCGAACGCGCCACCTGGGACGAGGTCACGCTCTGCAACAACAACTGCTTCTTCTGCTTCCTCAAGGGGCTACCGAAGGGCATGCGGAAGACGCTTTATGTCAAGGACGACGACTACCGCCTGAGCTTCCTCCACGGCAACTTCGTCACCCTCACGAACCTGACCGAGGCCGACTGGGCGCGGCTCGACGAACAACGCCTCAGTCCCTTGAACGTCTCCGTCCACGCTACGGAGCTCGACCTCCGCCGCCACATGCTCGCCAACGACAGCGCCCCCGACATCATCGCCCAGCTCCGCCGCCTCGGTGCTCTCGGCCTCCGCGCCCACACCCAGATCGTCCTCTGCCCCGGCGTCAACGACGGCCCCCACCTGGAGCGGTCCGTCCGCGACCTCGCCGCCCTCTACCCCACCGTCCAGACCATCTCCGTCGTCCCCGTAGGGGCCAGTCCGAAGCTCGAAGACTGGTCGCTCTCGCGCGACCACATCGAACTCGTCCGTGCCACCCCGGAATACGCGCGTGGTGTCGTCTCCCTCCTCCGCCCGCTCCAGGCCGAGTTCCGCCGCACACACGGCGCCACCGTCGTCCAGTGCAGCGACGAGTACTACATCACCGCCGGCCTTCGCATCCCCACCCGCCCGTCCTACGACGGATTCCCCCAGTACGAGAACGGCATCGGCATGGTCCGCACCATGCTCGACGACTGGCAGCGCACCCGCCGCCGCCTGCTCAAGCTGGGCGCCCTACTCGCCACGTCCGGCAAGACCCCCCGTACCGCCGTCATCGCCACAGCCACCCTGATCGCCCCGCTACTCGCGGAGATCGCCGCCGAGTTCTCCAGCCTGACCGGGACGCGGGTCGAAGTCGTCCCGGTCACGAACACCATCTTCGGCGAACGCGTCAACGTCAGCGGTCTCCTCTGCGGCCAGGACTATCTCCGCGCCCTCTCCGGCTATCGGCCCGACTGTTTCATCCTCCCCCGTCCCAGCCTCGATTACTTCGGCCGCCAGTTCCTCGACAGCATGCCAGTGGAGGATGTCGAGGCGTCACTCGGCGCCCCCCTCACCTTCGCCAGTCAGTGGAGCGAAGTGCTCAAGATCCTCGAACACGGACCCACCAGCCCGTCCCCGAACACAGCCTCGAACGGCGCCTTCTGGAGCGAGTAGCCTGCCTGCCGCCTGCTACACTTGAGACATGCCCCGCGTCCTCGTCGAACCCTCCGGCATCGAGCTCCTGGCCGACGATGGCGAGTCCGTCATGGACGCCGCCGAGCGCGCCGGCTACTTCTGGCCCGTGGGCTGCGCGAAGAACGGGGAATGCACCAACTGCGCCATGCAGGTCATCTCCGGGATTGGCCGCCTCAGCACCATCGGGCGCTACGAACGGGCGAACCTCCTCCGCCAGCGTGGTCCCCGTGCCGTCGATGACCCACGTCTCCGCCTCGCCTGCCAGGCGCGTGTGCATGGCGATGTTGTCGTGTATAAGCGAGGAGTCGAACCATTCTGAGCGGCGGAGGGGACGAGCGTGCCCTACATCATCACTGAGCCCTGCATCGGCGTGAAAGACGCATCCTGCGTCGATGTCTGTCCGGTCGATTGCATCCATACCGCGGACGACGCGCCCCAGTACTACATCAACCCGGACCAGTGCATCGATTGCGCGGCCTGTGAGACGGCCTGCCCGGTGACAGCCATCTTCCACGAGTACGACCTGTCCGAGGTTCAGAAGCCCTACATCCAAATCAACGCCGAATTCTTCAGGCGTTAGCGCGGTGGTGCAGACGGTGGAACTGGCCCAACTCGAAGCGTTCCTGCAGGTCGCTCATCATCGCTCCTTCAGCCGTGCGGCGGAGGCGCTCTTCCTCACGCAGCCATCCGTCACCGCCCGCATCCAGACGCTCGAACGCGAGATCGGCGAGCGGCTCTTCGAGCGGACCGGCCGCAGCGTCACCCTCACTGATGCCGGGCGCGCCTTCTTGCCACACGCCCAGCGCGCCCTCACCGCCGTCCAGGAGGGCACCGACGCCATCGAAGCGGTGCGCCACGGCGATGTTGGCAGCATCCGCATCGGCGCCAGCGACAGCATCGCCACCTACGTCCTTCCCGGCATCTTCCACAAGTTTCGGGCAGCCCGTCCGCGTGTCCACATTCACCTCAGCACCGGCTCCAGCGAAGAGGTCATCGAACGGCTCCTTGCCGGCGAAATCCACGTCGCCATCACCCGCCTCACCCAGCACCCGGAGATGGAATCGATCCACCTCTACAACGACGACCTCCAGCTCGTCGTCCCCCCGAACCACCCGTTCGCCAATAAAGGCCGCGTCACCGTCGCCGAAGCGGGCCGAGAGTCGTTCCTCTTCTTCGAACGGAGCACGAGCTACTACGCCCTCATCCACAGTATGTTCCTGCGCGTGGGCGTCGTGCCCGAGTCCGTGATGGAGCTGGACTCCATGGAGACGACCAAGCACATGGTCGAGGCCGGCCTGGGCATCGCCGTCCTGCCACTCGTCTCGCTCGAACGCGAGCTCGAGCAGCGTACCCTCGTCAAAGTCGATATCCGCGACATGGAGCAGCCCGCTCAGCGCGAGGTCGGCGTCCATGTCCTCCGCAACCGGGCCGTCGCTCCCCCACTCCGCGACTTCCTCAAGCAGTTGACCGCCGAATACGGCATCGTCAACACCTTCGAGAGCCGGGCCGGGCCCGATGCCACAGCCTGAGTCCCCTGCCGCCCTCACCTTCCGGGGCGGCCGCGTCTGGGACGGCCACGCTGCGTTTGCCTCGGCTGCGACCGTCACCGTCGATGGCGGCGTCATTTCGGGAGTCATTTCGAGTGTCGGGCTCGATGCCCCAGCCCCCGCTTCCATCGACGTCTCCGGCCTCACCATCATCCCTGGCCTGATCGAGGCCCACGCCCACCTCTGCTTCAACGCCAACGCCAACTGGCGGGCGACCTACGACGCCGACACCCCCGGGACGATGCTCCTCCGTATGGCCGCCAATGGCCGCGCCATGCTCGAAGCCGGCATCACCACCGTCCGTGACCTCGGGGCGCCCACCACGGCTGCAGTGGAGCTGCGAGAGGCCTTCGCCGCCGGCATGATGCCCGGGCCTCGTCTCCTCGTCGCCGGGGCGCCCATCACGACCACCGGCGGCCACTGCCACTTCATGGGAGGCGAGGCCGACGGCGAACTCGAACTGCGCAAGGCCGTGCGCGAACGCGTGAAGGCCGGTGTCGACTGGATCAAGGTCATGGCCACCGGTGGGAACATGACCCGTGGCACGAACACCCTTGCCGCCCAGTACACGGTCGATGAACTTCGCGCCGTCGTCGGTGAAGCGCGCCGCCTCCGCCGCCGGGTGGCCGCTCACTGCCACGGCACCGAGGGCATCCGGGCTGCCGTCGAGGCCGGCGTCGATACCCTCGAGCACTGCTCCTTCACCGGCCAGGGCTCCGTCGATTACGACCCTGCCCTCACTGCCATGATCGTCGAGCGCGGGATCGTCGTCTCGCCCACCGTCTCGGTGGGCTGGCGGCGCTGGCCCGATGACGGCCTCCGCCAGCGCCGCGCCGAGGTCCTCCGCGACATGTTTGCCCGGGGCGCCCGCTTCGTCATGAGCACGGACTGCGGCATCCCCGGCGTCCCCCACGACTCCCTCGCCGAGGGCATGCGCGTCCTCTCCGAACTCACCGGTCTCTCACCGGTCGATACGCTCAAACTCGCCACCTCGACCTCGGCCAGGGAACTCGGCCTCGGCGACCGCGGCGCCATCGCGGCCGGACTGCTCGCGGACTTCATCGTCGTCGATGGCGACCCCACCACCGACCTCACCGCTCTCGACCGCGTCCGCTTCGTCGTCAAGGGCGGGACGATCGTCCACCGCGCGGTGGTCTGAAAGGCCCGCGCCGGTCTAGACTCACGAGAGAAAGTGACGGCCACGAGTCGCGGCCCTCAGCGGCCGCGGGTGGCGCCGGACGGTCCGCGCTCGCGCACGTCGTATCTTTCAGACCAGAGGACGACCACACGTGATCTCGAGCATCCTTCTTGCCGCCGGGCTATCCACACGCATGGGTGAGCCCAAGGCGCTCCTCGACTGGGGCGGCCAGCCGCTCATCGCCTACCAGGTACAGCAGCTGAAGGAGGCCGGCGTCGATGAGGTAATCGTCGTTGTCGGCCACCATGGGGACGAGATCCATCGCCGCATTGGCCAGCTCCCTTGCCGCGTGATGTTCAACGCCCGCTACGTCCAGGGCCGCGCCAGCTCCCTCCGCATTGGCGCCAGGGCCGTGAACCGCGACGCCGAGGCGATCGTCATCATGAACGTCGATCAACCTCGCCCCGCCAGCCATATCCGCGCCTTACTCGCTGCCCATACGGCCACCTTCGCGGCCACCCGGCCCCACTACAACGGCCACTCGGGCCATCCGCTCGTCGTCTCCGGGGCCCTCCGCGAAGAGTTGCTCCACGCCGTCGAAGAGGAGGGCGGGCTCCGCGCAATCATCCGCGCCCACGCTGCCGAAATCCAGGACATCCCATCCGACGCTCTCTGCCAGGTCGATGTGAACACGCCGGAGGAGTACCGCGCCGCCCTCGCCAGCGTCGGTACCGGCGGGTAGGCCCACCGTGGCCATCCTCACGAAGGGCGGCGGCCGCTTCCGCGCCGTCATTTTCGACCTCGATGAGACCTTGCTGCTCCGTTCCCCTGCCTGGTGTTACGCCGTTGAGGAGTCCGTCCTCACGGTCACCGGCCGCCGGGTCACCGCCGCGCCGTTGAGCAGCGAGTACCGGGCGCGGCCATGGCGCGCGGCCCTCAGCGTCCTCCTCGATTCGGAGGCCGATGTCGAGCGCTGCGGCGCCCTCTGCCAATCGATGTTCGAGCGAAGTGCATTGAAACGGCTGCTCATCCACGATGGTCTTGGGATGGCCCTCGACGGCATCCGGGGCGAGCGCATCGAGATCGGGGCCATATCACGGGAGCGCCACGCCCAGGCTCTCAAGCAGGTCCAATCGACGGGACTCGACCGCTTCCTCGCGGTCCTGAGCGCGACGCCGCCGGAAGCACCCTGGGATGTCCCCGAGCGGCTCCTCCACTGTCTCAGCTTCCTCGAACGGGGTGCGGCCGAGTGTGCCTTCGTCGCCGGAGACGGTGAGGACCTCGAAGCCGCCCGCGAACTCGGCTTCACCTGTTACCAGGCGGCATGGGCCATGCCAGCGGCCTCGGCCTGCCCGCAGATCGCGCACCCGTCCGGGCTCGCCGCCCTGCTGGCAGCGGCTGGCTGAGCGGCCGGTCCGGTCAGGCGGCTGCGGAAATGGCGCGCGGCTCAACGAGCTGGTGGCAACCGGGGCAGTACGTCTTCGCCCGGGCCGAGGTGAACTGCAGCTGACAGGAAGGACAAACAACGTCGCGTCGGTTCAAAGGGCTACTCCAGAACTATGGTTCGATAGCATCGTCGTATGAGTGTATCCCCTACGGTAGGGCCGATTGCGTATCGATTCAGTGGCTTCCATCGGGTTTGGCTATGGATTGATCGCCCAAACTGATAGCTCGCCGGCGAACCCGCGTCTGATACACTCGACGCTACCCCTCAGGAGGCATCCCCGCCATGGCCATCACCGTCACCACCACCAGTTCGATCGAAGGCCGACCGGCCACGCAGTACCTCGGCGTCGTCGCCGGCGAGACCATTCTCGGGATCAACGTCTTCAAGGACATCGCCGCCGGCTTCCGCAACATCGTCGGCGGCCGATCCGGTAAGTACGAAGAGGAGCTGCGAAAAGGCCGGGAAACCGCGATCCTCGAGATGGGGCAGCGCGCCGAAGAGATGGGCGCCGACGCCGTCCTCGGCGTGAAGGTCGATTACGAGACGGTCGGCGGCCAGATGCTGATGATCACCGCCTGCGGTACGGCCGTGAAGTTGGGGTAGTCCCTGGCCCACCACCGGCGACCCGCCGATGGCCCCCTGCCCCCGGACGCTTTACGCTTCGCCCATCAAAGCGATCGGGGTGAAACATGGTCACGAAGGTTGGCATCAACGGGTTCGGCCGCATCGGCCGCCAGGTCCTCAAGGCGATTAGCGACCGCTACGACGGAAAGCTCGAAGTCGTGGCGATCAACGACCTCGTCCCCGTCGAGACCAACGCCAACCTCCTCAAGTACGACAGCAACTACGGCCGCTGGCACCGCGAGGTGAAGGCGGAAGCCGACGGCATCTCCATCGATGGCCGCCTCGTCCGCGTCTTCGCCGAGCGCGACCCCGGCGCCATCCCCTGGGGCAGCGTTGGCGTCGATATCGTCATCGAATCGACCGGTCTCTTCACCGACGCCACGAAGGCCATCGCCCACAAGCGCGACACCGTGAAGAAGGTCGTCATCAGCGCCCCCGCCAAGAACGAGGACGTCACGCTCGTCCTCGGCGTCAACCCCGGCGCCTATGACCCCGCGAAACACCACGTCATCTCCAACGCGAGCTGCACCACCAACGGCCTCGCCCCCGTCGTCAAGACGATCGTCGATAATTTTGGCCTCATCAAAGGTCAGATGACCACCATCCACAGCTACACCAACAGCCAGAAGATCCTCGATCAGGCCGGCGGCAGCGACCTCCGCGAGATGCGCGCTGGCGCCATGAATATCGTCCCCACGAGCACGGGAGCGGCCCGCGCCCTCAAGCTCGTCGTCCCCGAGGTCGATGGCAAGCTCGACGGCCTCGCCTATCGTGTACCGACGCCCACCGTCTCGATCGTCGAACTCGTCGCCCTCGTCGGGCGGGACACGACGAAGGAAGAGATCAACGCGGCGATGGTCGAAAACGCCCGCGAGAAGATGAAGGGCATCCTCGGCTTCACCATGGACCCCGTCGTCTCCATGGACATGAAGGGCGACGAACGCTCGAGCATCGTCGATGGCCAGTGCACGAACGTCGTCGGCGGCAACCTGATCAAGGTCGCCGCCTGGTACGACAACGAGTGGGGCTACGCCTGCCGGATCAGCGACCTCTGCTCCTACCTGGTCGACCGCGGGCTGTAG
>JBJXGC010000306.1:0-4464 GCA_046154545.1 Dehalococcoidia bacterium
GGGGTGAGGGCCGCGGCCGGCTGGCGGAGCCCAACGCCCACCCGAGCGCGCAAAAGAGTGACGCCTACCCCGCTACACCACCGGTTTGCCCGCGTCCCGGGCCGCGATCAGGCGGTGAGGCACCGCCGGGTTGCGGCCCTCCCACATCCGGTCGTGGCCCATCTTCGTCCACTCGTACATCACGTCCTGGGCGGCCAGGACGTAGAAGCGGTTCTCGCGCACGGCTTCGAAGACCTGGTCCGCCATCCGGGACGGCGGGAACGACTCGATGCCCGAGAGCGGGTCCGCCGCGCTGCTCTGCCGGCGGGGCGCGTCGCTCGAGTCGGGGCCACCGGGCCGGTTCCGCTCGGCCTCCATGATGTTCGTCGTCACCGCCCCCGGGCAGAGCACGGAAGCGCTCACCTTGTCCTGGCGGACGATGAGGTCCCGGTAGAGGCTCTCTGTGAGCGAGAGCACGGCATGCTTCGTCGCGTCATAAACGGCGCTGCCCATGCTCCCGGTGACCAGGCCAGCCATTGAGGACGTGTTCACGATGTGGCCCTCTTCGCCGCTGGCGACCATCCGTGGCACAAAGGCCCGGATGCCGTAAATGACCCCCCAGAGGTTCACCTCCAGTAGCCATCGCCAGTCCGCGACGGTATGTTCCCAGGCCGCCTTCTGACGGTTGATCACGCCCGCGTTGTTGCAGAGCAAGTGGACCGCCCCGAACTCGGCGAAGACTTTCGCCGCGACCGCCTCCATCTCCGCCTCATTCGAGACGTCGAGCCGGTGCGCGGCGACCGTCGCCCCGCTGGCGGCGAGCGAGGCCCGCGCCTTCTCCAGCGCCGTCGCTTCGACGTCGCAGATGACGACCTTCATCCCTTCGCGGGCGGCTCGCTCCGCCAGTGCGAACCCGATACCGCTTGCCCCGCCCGTAATGACGGCGACCCGGCCGCTGAACTCCTGCATGGCCTCTCCTCGTGCTCAAACGCGAGCTGGAACGGCCGCGAGCCTACCAGAAACCGGGAGCCGCCGCCCACTCCTACGCGAACACGTCCTCCACCTTCGTCACTCGCACTCGCTCGGCCGCCAGGCCCAGGGCGAGTGCCCCGACCTCCCGGTCTTCCGCCACGATGTCGTCCGCCTTCGGCGACTCGTAGCTCATCCCGGTGAAGGCGCCACTCAACAGTTCCTCCCGGAGCCCCGCCGCGTCCTTCGTGATCATCACCACCTGCAGGTCTTCGCCCGAGAGGTGCCGCCGGATGGCCGCGTTCACCGCGTCCGGCGTGAGCGTCATGAGGCCCGCGCGCATCGTCTCGACGAAGTCCCCGATGCCGTACCAGTCGCTGTCGAGCGCGTAACCAAGTTGCTGGTCCTGGGTTTTCGTCATCACGAAGACGTTTTTCATGAGGTATTGCCGCGTCGCCTCGAAAGCCTCGGGGGTGAGTCCCTCCCGGATGAGCTTCCGTAGTTCGTAGAGCGCCGCCTTGAGCGCGAAGACGGCGTGCTCGGGCGCCACCGGCCTGATCCAGACCTCGAAGATCTGGGCGCGGCGGGCGAGGTTCGGCTCGGGGAAGAAGCCATACATGCCACCCGGGAACGCTTCGATGTAGGCGTAGTTCCCGTAGTTCAGGCCGCGCACCTCACGCAGCCGCTGAAACAACCGCCCATTGGATGCCCGGTGCTCGCCCAGCCAGGCCCGCGTCAACCAGAGTGCGGCGAAGTCGGGGTGGCTACGGGTCACGGCGATCGGATGCCCGAACGAGATAGCCGTGGAGCGGGTCTCCTTCTCGATGACCTCGACGCTGATCCCGCCGACGCTCGCCGCCGTCACCTGCGGCACAACCGCCGGGCTGCCCGCGGGCAAGGTGGCCAGCTCGCGGCTTATGCGTTCCTTCGCCGCCGCCGGAATGTCGCCAGCCAGGCCGAGGACGAGGTTGGCCTGGCAGTAGTTCGCCGCCACGAACGCCTGCACATCCTCGAGGATGATGGCGGAAAGCCCGCCCACCGACCCGAGGACGGGATGGCCGTAGGGCGACCCGGCAAAGAGCAGCGCCTGAAGCCGCTCCTTCCCCAGCTCCTCTTCGTTGTTTGAACGGAGGTCCTGGACGAGCTCGTTCTGCTGCGCCTCTTTCAGCCGCGCGAAGTCCTCCTCGCGGAACCCGGGCTTCAAGAGTTGCGGCAGGGCGATATCGAGGAAGCGGTCCAGGTTGTCGCGGTGGGTTACGCCCGAGAAGGTCGTCATCTCCTTGTCTACCCGGGCCGTGAATGACCCCGCGATCGGGAACAGGGCTTTTGTGATCTCATCGATACGCAGCCGTTCGCTGCCGGCACTCGCGATCATCTCGGCGGCGAGGGCGGCCAGGCCCTCCGTCCCGGCCGGGTCGTGGGCCGAACCCACCCGGAACAGGAGTTTGCAGCGCACCAGGGGTGACGGCGTTTGCTGGAGGATGGTCTTGAAGCCAGGCGCGGCGGCTGCCGGGACGGCCTCTTCCACGGCCCTGATCGATGGAGGCCGCTCCATCCCTGCCGGCAGGGCGTGCGCGGAGAGCGTCGTGAAGATCATCCGCTCGTCCCGGAGGTAGCGCTGCCCGGCCGCGTGCAGGTCCCCGGGCGTCAGCGCGTCGAAACGCCGGAACAGCTCATTCAGCGTCGAGTAGGAGCGGTCGTAGCGCACGAAGCGGGCGAGGGTCGAGGCGATCGACTCCGAGTTGTCGAGCGTCCGCGCGAAGCTGTAGCGCGCGTTCGACTTCGCCTCGGCCAGCCGCTCCGGCGTCACCGGCGCCCGCCGGGCCTCGGCGATCGCCGCGACGACCGCATCGCGCACGGCCGGCGCGTCTTCAGCCCGCTTCACCCGGGCGAAGATCGTGAAGAGCCCTGGGTCCTGGCTCCCGCCGCCGTAGGGGAAGATCTGGTCCACCAGCTGGCGGCGCTCCATGAGGTCCTGGTAGACATCCGAGGTCTCCCCGAAGAAGAGGTCAAAGAGCATGTCGAGGGCGGCGTAGTCGCTCTCCGCCGCCGAGAAGGCGGGTCCCCGGAACCCGGCTGTCACCCAGGGCAACGTCTCCGCCGGCCACTCGACATGGGCCGCGCTCGCCGCCTCATGCGCCGGCTCTTGCGGGATGGCGGTCAACGTGGTGGCCCCGCCCCCCCACCCGCCCCAGTACTTCTCGACCAGGGCGAGGGCGCTCTCCGGCGCCACGTCGCCGGCAAGGACGATAGTCGTGTACTCCGGCCGGTACCATCGCTCGAGGAAGGCCCGTGAGTAGGCGAACTGCTCCGGCATCGCCTCGATATCGGCGATGAAGCCCATCGTCGTGTGCTTATAGGTGTGGGTCGTGTAGGCGTGGTCGCGCTGCACTTCGATAAGCTTCGTCAGCGGGTCCGACGCGCTTTTGTTGTATTCGCCCAGGATCGCCCGGGCCTCCGTCCGGAAGTCCGCCTCGGAGTAGTCGAGGTGCATGAAGCGGTCCGCTTCGATCTCGAGGACGGTCTCCAGGTCCTCCTTCGCGAACGTCATGTGGTAGTTCGTGTAATCGTCCGTCGTGTAGGCGTTCTGGCGCGCGCCGGAGCGGGTCACGATCTCCTGGTAACGGTCGGGCGGGAAGCGCTTCGTGCCGCGGAACATCATGTGCTCGAAGAAGTGGGCGAACCCTGACTTCCCCGCTTCCACCTCGTTCCGCGAACCCGTCTGTACCGGGATCTGGAGGGAGACCAGGTTCGGGAAGCCCGTCGGAACCACGATCACGCGGAGCCCGTTCCCGAGCGTGGTCTCGTGCGCCGTGAACGGCATGATGTCGGTCGGGAGCGGTGTGATGAGGGTCATGTGGCGCAAAGCCCCGTCGTGGAATGAGGCGAGTGTATGAGCTGGCGGCGGTAGCGGTCAGCACACCCGCCCGGCGCCGGGGAAAAGGCCCTTTCCCCGGCGCTCGGTACGAAGCCCGTGAGCCGCAGATTTCGGCCGCCAGTACGATGCGGATGTGCAGCCCCTCATTTGCGCCTCGACCATCGCACACCGCGTCCGCGAACTCGGAGCCAGTATCAGGGCCGATTACGCGGCCTCCCCGGACCCCGTCCTCGTTGGGGTCCTGCGCGGTTCGCTTCCCTTCCTCGCCGACCTGATGCGCGCCATCGACCGGCCTCTGCGGGTTGATCTCCTCACCGTCCGCAGCTACCAGGGCACCGGCGCCGCGCCCCCGGAACTTCTGTCCGGCCTCAGCGAACCCCTCGCTGGCTCTGACGTCCTGGTCGTGGAGGACATCGTCGATCGGGGCGAGACGATCGCAGCCGTCACCGGGGTACTCGCGGCCAGCGGCGCCCGCTCGGTCGCGGTCTGCAGCCTCCTCGTCCGCCGAGAACGCGCCCTCCCCCCGGGCATCGAGCCCCGGTACGCCGGTTTCGAAATCGGTCCCGACTTCGTCGTCGGCTACGGCCTCGACTACAACCAGCGCTACCGCAACCTGCCGTACATTGCGGTCCTCGGCG
>JBJXGC010000340.1:0-17173 GCA_046154545.1 Dehalococcoidia bacterium
TCGTAGTTGCCCTCGGATGTGAAGCGCCCGCGGCAGTCTTGCATGATGCTCACGTAGCCATGGCGTGCGAAGTACTGGTTCGAACCGTTCGGGTTGTCCATGGCGAACTGCTTGCCGTACGGCGTCCTGCTGATAAGGACTGGGAATCGGCCAGGCATATCGGGACGGGCAACGTCGGCGAAAAGCGTTACGCCATCGCGCGTGACCATCGGGACATCCCGTTCGACAACGATGGGGAGTTGTTCGCGGACTCGGTGAATGATCACGTGCTTCTCCTGCAGGACGAGAATCCAATCGGCCTGGTCGACGTTTTCAGCGCCTGGTGGACGGCGGCCCGAGCGATGTTGCATGGAGACGATCGCCCGCGTCCCGCAGAACACTGCGCGTTCGGCGCGTGAACCTCCCGGAAGTTGGCCGGCGCCAGCCTGACGCCGAAGTCTACGCCGAGGGGCTGCTCCCGGCGACGAAGATCACCCGATGGTGGCCCGCCAATCGCATCCGGTGTAGCATCCCGCGCGATGTCGGATGAACCGGTTGGCGTGTTGATCATCGGAGCAGGCGCGTCGGGCGCGGCCTTCGCCTGGAGCATCGCCGAGACCGGGATGAGCGTCCTCTGCCTCGAGCAGGGACCCTGGGTGAAGCAAAGCGAATACCCGGGGAATGGGATGGACTGGGAGTCGCGCGCCCCGACCGAGTGGTCGGCGAACCCGAACATCCGCAAGCGGCCGACGGACTACCCGGTGAACGACGAGGCCTCGGCCATCTCGCCGCTGATGTTCAACGGCGTTGGCGGCAGCACCATCCTCTGGACGGCGCACTTCCCCCGGTTCACGCCGCACGACTTCCGCGTCCGCAGCCTGGACGGCGTCGCCGCTGACTGGCCGATCTCGTACTACGACCTGGAGCCATACTACGCCACGAACGACCGGATGATGGGCGTCTCCGGCCTGGCCGGCGACCCGGCCTACCCCTACCACGAACCGCCCCTGCCGATGCTGCCTTTCGGCAAGCTCGGCGAGACGCTGGCCGGCGGCTTCGAGAAACTCGGGTGGCACTGGTGGCCCTCCGATGCGGCGATCATCTCGCGGGAGTACGAGGGCCGGGGCGGTTGCATCAACCTCGGGACATGCGGCTCGGGCTGCGCGCAGGGCGCCAAGGCGAGCACCGATATCACCTACTGGCCGGTGGCGCAGCGGCGGGGCGTGCAAATCCGCACGGGCTGCCGGGTGAAGGAGATCACGCTCGGGCCCGACGGTCTTGCCGACGGCGTCCTGTACTACGACGAGACAGGGACGCTCCAGGAGCAAAAGGCCGAGATCGTCGTCGTCGCGTGCAACGGCGTAGGCACATCCCGGCTGCTGCTCAACTCGAAGAACGAGCGCTTTCCGGACGGACTGGCGAACAGCAGCGGCCAGGTTGGGAAGAACCTGATGTTCCACCCGGCGGCCTTCGTGACAGGCGTCTTCGACGAGGAGTTCCACGGGCGCCGCGGGCCCGTGAGCGCGACGCTCTGGAGCCACGAGTTCTATCACACCAACCGGTCGCGGGGGTTCGTGCGCGGGTTTTCGTTCGAAGCGGTGCGCGGCTTCGGCCCGGCCCAAACGGCGATGATGGGCATGGCCTACGGGCGCATCCCATGGGGCGCCGGCCACCACGAGGCCTACGCGAAGATGTTCGGTCACACGGCGACCTTCGTCTGCCTCACCGACGACCTGCCGGAAGAACACAACCGCGTGACGCTCGACCCCATGCTGAAGGATAGCAACGGCATCCCGGCGCCGAGGGTGAGCTACACGGTGGGCGAAAACACCAGGAAGATCCTCGCGTTCGCGGCCGAACGCGGGGACGAAGTGATGCGGGCCGCCGGCGCCCACGACATCATGATCGACCCCCAGATGAAGAACGCGGGCTGGCACCTGATGGGCACCGCCCGTATGGGCCGCGACCCCAGGACCTCCGTCGTGAACGAGTGGGGCCGCGCTCACGACGTCAAGAATCTGTTCGTCATCGACGGGAGCGTCTTCGTCACCGGGGCGGCCGTGAACCCGACCTCGACCATCCAGGCGATCGCGCTCTACATCGCGGCGAACGTCAAGAAGAACCTCGCGAACCTGTTTGACTGATCTGAGTGAACAATCAGCAGCCCTCGGCGATCCCGGCTTCTTGCGGGCCATGCTCAACCTGGTGATCCCGCCTGAGGGACGCATGCCCGGCGCCGGCGCGCTGGACCTCTGGCCGGCGATGGCCGGTCCACTTGGCCAGGACGCAGCGCTAACCGCTGCGCTCGACGCGGTCCGCGGGGCGGCCCTCGCGCGGGATCCCGGTGGGCTGGCCGCGCTTGCACCGGCTGCAGCGCTGGAGGTCGTCCAATCCGTGACGGCGGAACGTCCAGAGTTCATGCCGGCCCTCGCCCGCGTGACCGTGATGGCCTACTACCAGCAGCCGGCCGTGTTGATAGCGCTCGGCGAGCCGGCACGGCCCCCGTTCCCGGAGGGGTTTGAACTCGAGCCGATTTCGGCAGATTGGCTGGCGCTGCTGGAGCGGCGTGCCCAACGAGCGAAACCTCCAGGTGGTTGACCGCCCGAGGGTGCTGCCGAGACGCCTCCTTGAGTGCGTTCCCGGCCGCGCTACTTGCATCGCGTGAGGTATCCCTCGCACTGGCTCGATGTGAACGCCATCGCGTAAGAATTCAGCGCTGACGGTGACCCCGGCGGGTCCGCAACCCAGGCTGATACTGATGCTGATGCTGAACGATGGCTGGGGCGCGCCTATCGATACCACCATCAGCAGTTCGCTGATGAGATGATCAACGCAGTCATGAGGGGGCCGGTGCCAGTCGGGTCCTCTCGCCGGCCTCAGCCTGGCGTCGCAACCCCGTGGCGCAGCAGTTTGCCGGGGGTCGCGCCGGTGCAGTTGCCGTTTTCGAAGGTCACTTCACCGTTGACGATGGTCCAGTGGTAACCCTCGGCAGTCTGGATGCGCCGCCATTCGCCCGCGGGGAAGTCGTACGCGACAGCGCCGACCTCCACATCCTCGGGCAGGATCTTGAGCTCATCCAGGTTGTAGACAACGATGTCGGCGGGCGCCCCTTCGCGCAGGAAGCCACGGTCTTTGAACCCGGCGGCATGGGCGGGAAGGTAGGAGAGGCGATAGTGGGCTTCTTCCAGCGAGAGCACTTTCTCGTCCCGGACAAGCCAGGCCAGGAAGTCGGTGGTATACGAGCCGCCCGTGAAGAACTTCGTGTGGGCGCCGCCATCGGAGACACCGGGCACGCAGAACGGCGACGTGATCATCTCGGCCATGTATTGGGCGTTGTAGCCGGGGTTTTGGCCGACGAACTCCACCCTGAGGCCACCCCTGACGGAGAGGTCGAGCATGGCGTCGAGGGCGTCCTTGCCTTCGCGAGCGGCAAGGTCTTTCACCGAGAGGCCGACGTAGTGCTCCAGCTCGTCCTTGTTTGCGCACTGGTCAACGGACTGGATGACGAGGTCCTCGATAGGGCCACCCACGTTGTTGACACGGCGCGCCTCGGCGATGGCGGCGTCTGTTTCAGCGCGGATGGCGGCCCGGCGGCCCGGGTCCGCGAGCTTGTGCATCTTCTCTTCGTAGGTACCGACCGTCGCCTCGTTCCATGCCGGGCTGGAATCGTAGAGGTTCCAGTGCTCCATCGTGAAGGCGAAGCCGGGGCGAAGGGTGACCGCCTGGCCGAACATCTTGAGGCCACGGTCGTTGCACTCCTGGAGCCACTGCAGGCGGCGCTGATGGAAACGCGGGTTGTCGTTATTGATCCCGACGAGGTTGTGGAGGATTGGCCGGCCAGAGATCTCAGCGATCCGCTCCTGCACTTCAAGGTCCATCTTGATGTTGCCGCTGAACGAGTTGTTGATCTGGACGAAGCCTTCGTCGCGGTCGCGCAGCACCTCGGCCAGGGCGTAGATATCGTCCTCGGCCATCATGTCGGTGACCATCGGCGTACCGTCGTAGTCGGCCTGGGCCGAGTTGGGGCCAAGCCGCTGGAGCGAGAATCCGCAGGCGCCGGCCTCCATCGCCTCGTTCAGAAGCCGCTTCATCTCCTTCTTCTCAGCCTCGGTGGCCGGCCGGTTCTTCGCGGCTTCGAGGCCCATCGCCCAGATCATCAAGGGCGAGACGGGCACGTAGCTCAGGCAGTTCACCCCCTTGGGGATGCGGTCGAGCGTGTCCATCCACTCGGGGAAGGTGACCCAGTCCCAGAGCATCCCGGCCTTCATCGAGTCGAAGGGGATGGCCTCCGTCCGGGACATCGTCAGCATCGCCCGATCGCGTTCTTCGGGACGGACCGGGGCGAAGCCAAAGCCACAGTTCCCGAGGACCACGGACGTGACTCCATGCCAACCGGAGATGGTGCAGTACGGGTCCCACTGGATCTGCGCGTCGTAGTGGGTATGGAGGTCCACGAACCCGGGGGCGACGATCATCCCCGAAGCGTCCAGCACACGCTCGGCGTCCGCTTCAAGGAGACGGCCACCGATCTGGGCGATCCGGCCATCCTTGATGGCGACATCGGCCTTGAACTTCGGAAGGCGGGTGCCGTCAACGACGGTGCCGTTCTTGATAAGAATGTCGAACCTGGACATGGCGTCTTCACCTCAGGGGGAATCACCGGGCGCACGGGCACCGTGGGGACGGCTTACGCCGAATGCAGTGCGCTGTCAAGACACTTCCCTGGCGCGCCCGGCAAGGCCGCGCCCTGCCGGGGCGAGCGGGCAGACGAGATGAGCGCCATATGGTGCCGCTGGCCTGATATGGGATCAATGGTGCGGCTGAGGGCGGCGCCGCTGCGGCTCAGGCCGACGGCGGAGTGTCAGGGCGCGCGCCCCCGTGGAGTTGGTCCGCAAGGAAGCAGGCCGCGCCGTGGTCGGGCGCGACGGGGTCGAGCGGCGGCTGCTCCGTCTTGCATCGGTCAAAGGCAAGCGGGCAGCGGGGGTGGAAGCGGCAGCCAGAGGGTGGGTTCAGCGGGCTCGGGACCTCACCGCCGAGGATGACCTCCGACTTGCGGTCCCGGGGGTTGATCGGTAGCGACGCGGAGAGGAGAGCCTGCGTGTAGGGGTGGGCCGGGCGCGAGTAAAGCTCGATCGTCTCGCCTACCTCGACCACCTGCCCGAGGTACATCACGGCCACCCGGTCCGCCATGTGGTAGACGCTTGCCAGGTCGTGGGCGATGAAGACATAGGCCAGGTTGAACGCGTCCTGGACGTCTTTCAGGAGGTTGATGATCTGCGCCCGGATGGAAACATCGAGGGCCGAGATCGGTTCGTCGAGGATCAGGAGATCGGGGTTCACCGAGAGAGCGCGCGCGATTGCGATACGCTGGCGTTGGCCACCGCTGAACTCATGCGGGTAGAGGTCGGCGGCGTTCGCGGGAAGGCCGACCAGGCGCAGCAGCTCCTGGGTCGCGACGCGGCGCTTACCGCGGGGCGTTCCTCTGACGATGGCATCTGGCTCGGTCACGATGGTAGAGACCCGGTGGCGCGGGTTGAGCGAGCTGAAGGGGTCCTGGAACACCGCCCCAACGGAATGGGTAAGGGCTGCTCGTTCGCTGTGCGACATGTCGTCGAGCGCCCTGCCACCGAAGCGCAGGTGTCCGGAAGTGAGCGGGATATCGCGGAGGATCAGGCGGGCGAGCGTGGTCTTGCCGCAACCCGACTCCCCGACGACGCCAAGCGTCTGCCCGGCGCCGATGGAGAGCGAGACATCGTCCACAGCCCGGACCACGGCCGCCTTGCGGGAGAGGATTCCTCCGGTCCGCACGCGGAAGTGACGGGACACGGCCTCGAGTTCCACGACCGGGGCGCCGGCCGCCCCGGCTCTGGTCGAGCTGTTGGCCGGCGCCGTCACGATGTCCCCTCGGGCTGCGGAACGCCGCCTTCGACGGCCCAACAGGCGACGATATGTCCCTCGCTCAGGGTCGTGATGGGCGGGTACTCTCTGTCGCAAATCTCCATCCGGGAAGTACAGCGGGGGGCGAACGGACATCCCGGGGGAATGCGCCGGACATCAGGCGGCTGGCCATCGATGGAGAGCATCCGGTCGTTCTTGATCCCGACCTTCGGGATCGAGGCGAGGAGGCCGACGCTGTATGGGTGGGCGGGCCGCTCGAAGATCTCCGCCACCGGCGCCAGTTCGACGATGCGGCCGGCGTACATGACCGCCACCCGGTCGCAGGCCCGGGCGACGATGCCGAAGTCATGGGTTACCAGGATCATGCTCAGCCCACTCTCCTCCTGGAGGTCGCGGAGGAGGCGAAGGATCTGGGCCTGGACGGTGACATCGAGCGCCGTCGTCGGTTCGTCGGCGATGAGCAGCTGAGGCTGGCAACCGAGGGCAAGCGCGGCCACCACGCGCTGGCGCATGCCACCGCTCATCTCGTGTGGGAACTGCTGGGCCCGTATTTCGGGGGCCGGGATGCGCACCCGCCGGAGCATGGCCACCACCCGCTCGCGGACATTGCCGCGCGTGGCCCGGTGGTGGGCGAGCATCGGCTCACCGACCTGGTCGGCGACGCGAAACAGCGGGTCGAGCGAAGTAAGTGGGTCCTGCGTGATGTAGGCCACGCGGCTTCCCCGGATCCTGGCCATCTCGTCGTCCGAAAGCTTGAGGACATCCTGGCCTTCAAGGAGCACTTCACCAGCCACGATCCGGCCCGCCGGTCCAGGGACGAGGCGGACGACCGAAAGACAGGTGACTGACTTCCCGCTGCCCGATTCACCCACGAGACCGAGGGTCTCGCCCGGGTAGACGTCGAAGGAGACACCGTCGACCGCCTTCGCCACGCCCTCCTGGGAGGCGAAGTGGGTTCGCAATCCGCGGACGCTGAGGAGCGGCGTGGCGCCGTTGGCCGCGCTCAAAGCTGGCGGAACCGCGGGTCGAGGCGTACGCGCAGCCAGTCGCCGAGGAGGTTGACGGCAAGCACCGTGAGCATAATGACAACGCCGGGCACCACGGCGACCCAGTACGAGGTGGTCAGGTGGGCGCGGCCATCGTTGAGCATGCTCCCCCAACTCGGGTTGGGGGGCGGCACGCCAAGACCGAGAAAACTCAGGGCGGACTCGGTCAGGATGGTGGTACCGAGTTGGAGCGTCGCCAGGACGATGAGGGTGTTCGTGATGTTGGGGAGGATATGGAGGACCATGATCCGCGGCGGCCGGGCCCCATTGATGCGCGCCAGGCGGACGAAGTCGGCGTTGCGTATGCGTAAGACTTCGCCCCGGAGGACACGGGCGTACTGGGCCCAACCCATGACGATCAGGATGATGACCAGGTTCTGGACGCTCGCCCCCACGGCCCCGACCACGGCGATCGCGACCAGCAGGAACGGCATCGAGAGCAGCACATCCGTGAGGCGAGAGAGGACCTGGTCGACCCATCCGCCGAAGTAACCCGAAAGCAGCGCGATCACCACGCCAATCGTCCCGGCGCCGATGACGACGCCAAAGCCGATGAGGATGCTGACCCGCGCCCCGCCGATCAGCCGGCTGAGGATGTCGCGGCCCTGGTGGTCGGTGCCAAGCGGGTGCGTCCAATCCCCACCGCTATAGACCGGCTCCCTGAGGGCGAGCGCGAGGTCACCTTCCGTCGGGTCGTGTGGTTCCACCCAGGGCGCCAGCACGCCGCAGACAAAGACGATGACGAGGATCGCCACGGGCACGACCGGCAAGTCACGCAGAAATCGCCTGGCGAAACGCGCCTTTCGCGACGGCCCGACCGGGACCTCGGCGACCATCTGGATTGCGGTCATGCGCGGCCGTACCGGATGCGGGGATCGACCCACGCGTACACGAGGTCCACGAATAACGTCGTCAGCACGACCAACGACGACGTGAGGAGGACAACCGTCTGGACCATCGGGTAATCGCGCGAGCGGATCGCCTGGATCGAAAGCTGGCCGATGCCCGGCCACGCGAAGATCGTTTCGATCACCACGGAGCCGGAGATGAAGAAGACGAACTGCAGCGAGGAGAGCGTGAGCACAGGAATGGCGGCGTTCTTGAGCGCGTGGCGCCAGATAATCCGGCGCTCGGGCACGCCGTTCAGGCGCGCCAGCTTGATATGGTCCCGGTCGAGGACTTCGAGCATGGCCGAGCGCGTCAGACGGGCGAGGGCGGCGATCGAGAACCAGGAGAGGCTGAGGGCCGGCATCAGATAGTACTTGAAGCCCCCGGGCCCGCTCGTTGGCAGCCAGCCAAGCTTCACGGACAGGAAGAAGATGAGCAGGATGGCGACAAAGAAACTGGGCGCAGCCTGCCCCATGAGGGCGAAGCCGGTCGCGGCACGGTCCCAAATGGAGCCGGGGCGGAGGGCCGAGGTGACCCCGATCGGAATGGCCACGACCACAGAAAAAGCAAACGCCACGGCCGCCAGGCGGAGGGTGAACGGAAACTTATCCCCGTACAGTTCCAGTGTCGGCCGCTTGAAGACGATGGACTCACCGAAGTCGCCCTGGAGCATGTTCCCTACCCAGATGCCGTACTGCTCGGGGTAGGACTTATCGAGCCCGAGATCGTGCCTGGCCTTCTCGAACAGCTCGGGGTTCCGGGCCGTCTCTGGCGAAATCAGCGTGCTCGCGACATCGCCGCTGAGGCGGGCCAGGGCGAACACGATAATGCTGACTCCGACGACCGTGACCATCGCAAATCCGAGCCGGATCACGACGTAACGTGCCATCAGTCCCTCGACCGGCAGGCGGCGGCGTGGGCAGGATGAGCCGCGCGCGGCTGCACGGCGCTCCACGGCAGCACCCGGCAGAGAGGGCGAGCAGCGCAGGCGCTTCGCCCAGGACAAAGGATTCTCGTGTATCTAATCATGGCTCTTGACAGGGGCACGATGCTAAACTACCGTCCCGCGGCATTCAAGGCGGCGGAGCGCATTTTGTTCAGCGAGGACGGCGGGTTCCAGCCGTCCAGCGGCGGATTGCGCCCCGCGATCGCATCTCGAAAGCACTGCGCCTGGGATTGCGCTCTTGTCGGGACGGGAACCCGTGACGGCGAAGAGCCCTGCGAACGGCACGAAATAGAGATCCAACGTGCAGCTGCAACGTAAAACAGATAAGAGCATTCTTGGAGGGGACTATGGAATCAGAAATCTGGCAACGGATAAACGCGCGCGCTAGCCGGCGGCGAGTACTCAAGGGCGGTGCGGTCTTGGGCGCTGGCGCCGCAGGGATGGCGCTGGTGGGCTGCGGCGACGACGACGCGACGCCCGCGGCAACGAGTTCGCCCGCTGCTGGCGCGACGACCACCACGAGTGCGGCCACGGCGGCCGTGGCGGCGAAGCCCAAGGGCGAGATCAAGATGGCGCTCGTGACGCTGGGCGACCAGTCGAGCGACCCGGCCCGCCAGAACGCTGGCAACAACCTGCCGATCATTAACTCCTGCTTCGAACAGTTCGCGCGCATGGGGGCCGACGGGAAGCTCAAGCCCGGCATCGCCAGCTCGATGGAGGAGACGCCGGATCACCTGCAGTTGACCTTCAAGATCGACCCGAAGGCGAAGTTCTGGGACGGCTCGAAGGTGACGGCCGAGGATGCGGTCTGGAGCTTCCAGCGCTGGGTCGCGCAGAAACCGCTGGATACGTATGCCGGCCAGGCTGCGCCGCTGATCGACTCAGTGACGGCGACCGACGAATCGACGGTGACGGTAAAGCTGAAGAAGCCGAGCGTGCTCCGTCTGCGCTGGGCCGGGGCGTTCGCCCCCCAGGGCTGGAACATCGCCTCGAAGGCCTACTACGACAAAGTCGGCGAGGATTCCTTCAAGAAGATCCCCATGGCCACCGGGCCCTACCGGGTCACGGCCAACGAGCCGCAGGCGTTCGTGGAACTCGAAGCCATCGAAAACCACTGGGCTATCCAGGCCCAGATCGCGAAGATCCGCATTGAGCTGGTGCCGGAGCAGGCCACCCGCGTCGCCCGTATCCAGACCGGTGAAGCGGCCTTCGCCGATGGCGTCCTCGGCCCACAATTGGCCGCCCTCGAAAGCGACAGCAAGCTCCAGATCTACGAGAGCGCGGCGACCGCGAAGGCGACCGTGTACTTCCACTCGCCCGACCAGGCGCCATACAACGACGTCCGCTTCCGCAAGGCGCTGGCCCTGCTCATCGATCAGAAGACGATCATCAAGTCGCTCTTCCAGAATCATGGGACGGAAGCGCCGTCGGCCCACGTCTTCACGATTGCTGATGAATACGACAAGAACATCATGCCAACCCAGGCATTCAACGTTGAAGAGGCGCGCAAACTGCTCGCCCAGGCCGGGCTCACCGGCGGCACGAAGGTCAAGATCAACGGCTACGACTCATCCTCCGTCCAGCTCATCCCCGACACGATCGTCGCCGTCGCGAACATGTGGAAGAAGGAGAAGATCGACGTCGAGATCGTCCAGACCGAAGCCGGGGCCTACTTCGAGAAGTACCGTGCCAAGCAGGTCGGTGACCTTGCCGTCCTCGGCTCTGGTGCTGGCACCAACGGCGAAGCGTCGCTCCTCACCTTTTACGCCAGCCCCGCCGCCTACGGCGCCCCGGTGCCACAGTCGCTCCAGGACAAGATCAAGGCTATCGGCGGCGAGTTCGACGAGGGGAAGCATAAGCAACTCGTCCAGGACGCATTCAAGCAGATCCTCGACGAGGCCTGGAGCATCAGCTTCCCCTACAGCAACTCCATCTGGGCCGTCCGCAAGGACAAGGTGAAGGACTGGAAGCCGCTCCCGGGCAACGCCTACCCGGCCAGCTTCTACACCATGGTCCCCGCGTAGACGGCGATGAGTGAGGCGCCCGCGGCACGGCTGGCCGGGCTCACGGGCCCTCGACCTCGCTGATGAGTGCGGCCGTTATCTGTGGCAACATCTCGCCGGCCTTGGCGCCGGTGTCCTTGCGGCCGGACCACCTTGTGGTCCGGCCGCAAGGCTGATCGGCCCCTTCCGCGGAGCTTCGAGCGGCCCGGGAGGCTCCCTCTCCTGGGCCGCATAAGCCCGGAACGACCGCGGCGTGACGCTCAACCTGGCGACCGCTTTTCGACCGCGCGCCGCTATCGCCCGCGAGGATCTGCGAGAGTTCATGCGGCAGGAACTCCAGATACCCGGACCAAGTTCCGGGCCAGCGCCTTCTTCCGTTAGCCAGCCGGCTGCGACACCGGCTGGTGCGAGCGCTGCCGATTCCGCCGCCGCAGCGGCGAGGCGCACGTGACGCTCTGCTTACCAGATAGGCGAGCCACCGGGCCGTGGCGCCGCATCGGGCATTCCTGAACGCCTCGTTCAGGATCGACTGGCCGATGCAAAACCGAACGCTGTTACTTTGCCCATATCTAACACTGGCTATTGACAGGCCTGCAGCGGGGTGACTCATACTCAGGCCGAATTTTTGAGCCAGCCGCCGCCCCCGGACCAGGGGCGGACTCTGTGCCTGGCCGAGCGCGCCGGATCGTTGGCGTGAACCCGGCACAGGAGGTCCCAGTGACGCATTCAATGCGGGTCTGCCTCTTCGGCAACCTCGTCCTCACCGCGGCCGGCGACGACGCACCCGTCCCGCTGGAGGCGGCGAAAGCCCAGGAACTCTTCGCCTATCTCCTGCTCCATCGCGGCCGCCACCATCGCGAACTGCTCGCCGGTGTCCTCTGGGCCGATCAGCCGGCGGCGCGGGCCCGGCAATACCTCAGAAAGACGCTCTGGCAGCTCCAATCGACGCTCAACGCGGGCCCACACTGTCCGGAGGATGGCGTGCTCCGCGTCGATGGAGAAGATGTCGCCATCAACGAGGACGCCGTCCTCTGGGTCGATGTGGCGAGCTTCGAATCAGCCTGTAACGGTGCTCGAGGCGTACCCGGGCGCCAACTGGAAACGGCCGCGGCCGCCGCCCTGCGCTCGGCTGTCGCGCTCTACCGCGGGGAACTACTGGAATCCTGGTATCACGACTGGTGCCTCGTCGAGCGCGAGCGCTTCCAGCTCATGTATCTCTCGGCCCTGGACAAGCTCGTAGGCTACTGCGAAGCGCACGGCGAGTATGAAGCTGGCCTCGATTACGGCCTCTCCATCCTGCGGTGCGACCGCGCCCGCGAGTACACGCACCGCGCCCTGATGCGTCTCCACTTCCTTGCCGGCGACCGCACGGGCGCGCTCCGCCAGTTTGAACGCTGCTGCGCTGCCCTGCGTGAGGAGCTCGATGTGGCCCCCTCGGCGAAGACGGTGGCGCTCTACGAGCGCGTTCGCGACGGTGCCGGGCCTGCCGATGCCGAGCCATCGCCAGCCCTGCCGGTCCTGCCGGGGGCAGCCGGTGGCCAGGGCCTTCTGCCGAAGTTGCGGCAGCTCCGGAGCCTCCTCCAGTCGATAGAGCGCCAGCTCGCCCACGAAATCGAGACCCTCGACCAGGCCCATCGCCGCTGACCGCGGTCCCGGCCTGTCCCCGCCGCCCCGCCGCAGGAGCGCTGCCGTGCGCCGCCGCCATGCGCCAGAGCACGAGGACGCGGGAACGGCCGGGGATATGGCCCGGCAACGCCCGCGGAACCCCCGTTTCGTAGAGTCTGGCCAGGCTTGTCGATGGAAGACGGAGATGACGGCTACCCACCAGACGATGCGGCGCCAAACGCCCGCAGCCATGCCTTCGTGGTCCGGCTCTGGATTGAAGAGACCGGCAGACGCGGCGGCACGACCTGGCGCGGCCACATCACCCACGTCGCCAGCCAGGAGAAACGCTACCTCAGGGAGATCGATGACCTTGTCCTCTTCGTCATGCCCTACCTTCAGCGTGTCGGCGTGCGGTTTAACCGCTGCTGGCGCGCCCGCCAGTGGCGGCAGGGGCTGAAGCGGTGACCAGCCTGGACGGACGGTGGACGGGTCACGGCGTCGCCTGGGACCAGCTCGTACCCGCGCTCGAGCGCCTCGACACCCTCCTCTCGGCCGCCCTCGATCGGGCGCAGGATGTTTATGGCCCCGGGGCCGCACTCGATCAGTTCCGTGGGCTGTACATCAGTGAGACCGAGCCCGCCCAACTGCTTGAACGCCGCGCTGGCCAGCCGCTCCTCTGGAGCCCGGGCGCCCCGGCCACAGCGCCGTTCCCCCGGCTGCGCGAAGCCTTCGGCCTCTCGCCGTTCGATTGCGATGTCGTCCTCCTCGCGCTGGCGCCTGAATTGGACCGCCGCTACGAGCGCCTCTACGCCTACCTCCAGGACAACGTGAGCCTCCGCCTCCCGGCGATAGACCTCGCGCTCAACCTGCTGTGTGCCGACGCGGCGGAGCGCATCGAGCAGCTTGACCGGTTCTCCCCACAGGCGCCGCTCGTTGCCCACCGCCTGATCACCCTTGCCGATGGGGGCGGCGCCGGTCTCGGGCGGACGTTCAGGCTCGAAGAGCAGGTCACTTCGTTCCTGCTCGGCAGCTTCGCGATGAGCGAGGCGCTGGCCCCCCACTGCCACTTCCGGGAGCCGGCGCACCCCGTCGCTGAGCTGGCCGTGTTCGAGGAGGAAGCGCGCGCGATTGCCCGGGCACTGCAACAGGACGCCGCCGGCGCCCGTGTCATCGACATCCACGGCCACGACGAAGCGGGCCGCCTGCTCCTCGCCGATGGCATCGCCGCGAGCTGTGGGGGGCCGCTTCTCGTGCTCGACCTCGCCTCACTCCTCCGGTCGGGGGACTTCACCGGCCTGCTCCGGCTCTTCCTCCAGGCCGCCCGGCTGAGCGGCGCGGTCCCCTGCCTTGCCAACTCCGATGCGCTGGCCGGTGACCCGGTGGCAGCCCGTTGGCTGGCCGGCGAAGTCGCCCGCTGGCCGGGCGTCACCGCTCTTGCCGGCGAGGCCCGGCTGGACCTTCCGGGCCTGGAGACCGTCCCCGTCGCGGTCGGCGGGCTCGACTTTGGCGCGAGACGGCGGCTCTGGGAGGCTCAGGCCATGCGCCGTGGTGTTTCGCTCCCGCCCCCCGCCCTTGATGACCTCGCCGCCCGTCTGCGCCTCACGGCCGGCCAGCTGGATGACGCGGTCGCTGACGCGTGGTGGCAGGCCCAGTGGCGCGCCGCCGCGGCCGGCGAATCTGATACAGGCTCCGTTGAGGTTACGGTCGATGATCTCTACGCGGCCGCCTGCGAGCGCTCGACGAGCGAGCTGGCGGCGCTGAGCCAGCGGCTGCGCCCTTCGCTCGGGTGGGACGACATCGTCCTCCCCGGCGACGCCAGCGAGCAGCTCCGGGAGCTCTGCTCCCGCGTCGCCCGGCGGCGCACCGTGCTCGACGACTGGGGCTTCGGCCGGCGGCTTTCACTCGGCAAGGGGACAGCCGCGCTCTTCTCCGGCCCGCCCGGCACCGGCAAGACGATGGCCGCCGAGATCGTCGCCGCTGAGCTGAAGCTGGACCTCTGCAAAATCGACCTCTCGAGCATCGTCAGCAAGTACATCGGCGAGACCGAGAAGAACCTCAACCAGGTGTTCCGGGCGGCCGAACGCGCGAACGCGATCCTCTTCTTCGATGAGGCCGATGCGCTCTTCGGCAAGCGCTCCGAGGTTCGGGACTCGCACGACCGGTACGCCAACATCGAGATTTCCTACCTCCTCCAGAAGATGGAGGAGTACGACGGGGTCGCCATCCTCGCCACGAACCTGCGGCAGAATCTGGACGAGTCGTTCATCCGCCGCCTCGCCTTCACCATCCACTTCCCCTTCCCCGACGAAGAGAGCCGCGCCGCCATCTGGCGGACAATCTGGCCCTCCGCAACCCCACTCGCTGCCGACGTCTGCCCCGAGGCGCTCGCTCGCCGGTTCAAGCTCGCCGGCGGCAACATCAAGAACATCGCCCTCGCTGCCGCCTTTCTCTCGGCCGAAGACGGCAGCGACGTGACGATGGCCCACCTCGTCCGCGCGACCCGGCGCGAGTACCAGAAGCTGGGCAAGGCGATGGCGCCGGCGGAACTCGATGAGGTGCCCGCATGACGAAGCGCACCCTCGCAGCGAAGCCGAAAGACGCCCGTTCCCGCGATGACGCGCACGCGCCTCCACCGGGCCGGGCCGCGCAATCCCGGCAGGCAGAGACGAGCGCGATCGGCCACCTCCAGGACGCCGCGGGCAACCGCGCCATCGGCCGGGCGTTGCACGACCTTGCCAATCCGGGTGAGAGCGCGGCCGTCGATGCTGCCGTGCGCTCGCCCTCCCGCCAGCTCGAGGGCGCCACCCGGACCGCGATGGAGGCGCGGCTCGGGCACGACCTCGGCTCCGTGCGCGTCCATGCCGGCCCCCAGGCGGCCGAGTCCGCCGAAGCGCTCGAGGCCCAGGCCTTCACCGCCCGTGACCACGTCGTCCTCGGCGCGGGCCACGACGACATACACTCGCCTTCCGGCCAGGGGCTGCTCGCCCACGAACTTGCTCATGTGATCCAGCAGCGCGGGCCGCGGCAGGCCTCACGCCAACCCGCTGAGCTCGAATCCGAGGCCAGCCATGCCGCCGGCGGCCAACCTGGGGCGACGGCCGCGCTTGCCCCCGCCGGCGCTCCTGGCGTCCACCGCAAGGAACTCGAGAAAGAGGAGAAGAAGCCGGAGCCCGCCGCCGAAGCAGGCAAGACGGCCGGCCGCAAAGACGAAAAGAAGGACGAGAAGGGCGCCAGGAAGAAGGGCTTCTTCGACTCCATCTGGTCCGGCCTGAAGGGCGCGGCTTCGACCGTGTGGTCCGGCATGAAGGCCGCAGGCAAAGCGGCGTGGGGCGGTATCAAATCCGCTGGGGCGGCCGCCTGGGAGGGCATGAAGAGCGTCGGCGGCTGGATTGCGAAGGGCGCGGAGAAGGTCTGGGCCGCGGCGAAGTGGGTGGGCCGCCAGCTCTGGGACAAGGTGACAGGCACCTTCGCCCGCATCGGGCGCTGGGTGACGAAGCTGCCTGCGCGCCTCGGGCGGCTCTTCGCTGGCCTCTGGGACGGGCTCACCAGCCTTAAGCCCTGGTCACTCGCCTGGTGGAAGTCGCTCGGCAAGGTCGATACCTGGAAGGACTTCGTCAAGTGGATTGGCGCCCGCGCCATCGACCTCGCCGAGATCCTCGGCATCGGCGAGATCGCCGAGACCGCCGCAGACCTCATCAAGTTCAACACGCGCGTCCTCAGCGCCGATGAGATCGCCGAGGCCAGCAGCATCTTCGGCGCGTCCATCAATTACCCGCTCGTGCGCATTGATGAACGCGCGCTCATTGGCCCCTCGTTCACGCACCGCGAGTTCACCAGCTTCCACACGATCAACGGCTGGGGACCGGTCGCGATCGACACCCTCATCCACGAGCTGACCCACGTCTGGCAGTACGAGCATGCCGGCGCCATCTACATGGCCCAGGCCGTGCACGCCCAGGCCTGGGGCGAGGGCTACACCTTCGGCGGGGCCGCCGGCCTCCAACGCCGCAAGACCGCCGGCCAGGGCATGGCGACGCTCAACCGCGAACAGCAGGCCCAGGTCGTCCAGGACTTCTACCGGCTGAAGAAAGGCATGGCGCCATTCGACCCCGGGGCGAACCCCGCCTCCATCACCGACCTGCCGCTCTACGCGGACTTCGTCAAAGACGTATCGACGCTCAGCGTCGTGCAGTTGCAGGCCTGATCCGATGACAGCGAATACCACTACCAGGCAGGCAACGAACGACCAGGCCAAGTCGGCGCCAGCCGTCCGGGTGCCCCTTGTGCCGGGGCTCGGGCCGGCGCCCGCGACACCAACCGCCGCGCCGGGCACGGTCGCCTCGCTGCAGGCGGCCGCCGGGAACCGCGCCGTCGCCGGCGCATTGGCCGCGGGCCCCGTCATCCAGCGCAAGTGCGCGGGCTGCGCTTCCGGCGGCGACACCTGCAGCTCCTGCGCCGAAGAGGCCGAGCTGGTCCAGCGCTCTCCCGCCGATGGCGCACCTCGAGGCCCGGCGCCGTCAGGCCTGCCCGCGAGCGTGGTGAGCGCCCTCGCCAGCGGTAGCGGCCGCGGCCTCGATGGCGGCACGCGCGCCTTCATGGAGTCGCGCTTCGGCCAGGGCTTCGGCCATGTCCGGCTCCACACGGACGAGGGCGCCGCACGCGCGGCCGACGCGATCGATGCCTCGGCATTCACGGTCGGTAGCTCGGTCTGGTTCGGTCGTGGCCAATACCAGCCGGAGCGCCCGGAGGGCCTCCGCCTCCTCGCCCACGAGCTGACGCACACGCTCCAGCAGCGGGGCCGCGCCCCG
>JBJXGC010000349.1:0-10890 GCA_046154545.1 Dehalococcoidia bacterium
TGGGGACAACGTGACGATGAAAGTAGAGTTAATCCAGCCGATTGCGGTTGAAGAAGGCTTACGCTTCGCGATTCGCGAAGGCGGACGCACCGTTGGCGCCGGTGTCGTCACCAAGATCCACGCGTAGCTCCGGCTGCCAGGACAGTACACTAACGACAAGAGAGGGACCCGCACATGGCAAAGGCCAAGGGCGACCGGATTATCATTCAGATGCAGAGCACCGAAGGGCCGGTGTTCCGCTATACGACGGAGAAGAACCGGCGGAACGACTCCGGCCGCATCGAGCTCAAGAAGTATCACCCCGGCCTGCGCAAGCACGTCGTCTTCAGGGAGACACGGTAACCGCTGATGGCACGTTCGCCTCGCCGCCGAGTACCGGGCAGCACGGCCCCCGCCGCCACGGCTGCCCTGCGGGAAAACCTTCCGCGCCCTGCGGCGGCGCTCCCGGCCGCCCCGCGCGAGGCGGGCCAGGCCGCCGCGGCCCGGCGGCGCCGCAACCCCCTGGCCTTTCTTTCCCGCCTTCAACCACGCTTCATCAGCGACATCTTCGCCGAGCTAAGGAAGGTCACCTGGCCGACCGGGGCCGAGACGCGCTACCTCACCATGGTGGTCGCGATCGTCGCCGTCGCCGTTGGTATCTTTCTCGGCCTCATCGACCTTGGCTTCGGATGGGTCATCGAAAGGGTCTTCTTTAACTAGGCATATGACAACCGTGGAAGAGTCCCGTGAACCCCAGCCCATCACCGCGCTCTCCGGCGTCAAGCCGGATGCGCCGAAGAAACCCGCCCGCCGCCGCAAGGAAGACGACATCGCGGAGCAGGAACAGCTCCCGGACGATGAGATCAACGCGCCCGGCCGGAAGTGGTACTTCGTCCACACTTACAGTGGTCACGAAAACAAGGTCCGCCACGCTGTCCGCGCCACCGTCGACCAGATGGACGCCAAGGACAAGGTGTTCCACGTCGTCGTGCCCACCGAGGACGAGATCGAGATTCGGGATGGCCAGCGCAGGACCGTGAAGCGCAAGCTCTACCCAGGCTACGTCCTCGTCCAGACGATCGAGCTGCTTGAGGGCGACCCGGCTTCGGACGACGCCTGGCACATGATCCGGAACACGACAGGCGTCACCGGCTTCGTCAGCTCGGGCACACGCCCTGTCTCCCTCTCTCAGGAGGAGGTCGCGCACATCCTCCGCGCCATGCGCATGGAGCAGCCCCGCGTCCGTGTTGGCTTCACGGCCGGCCAGAACGTCCGCATCGTCGATGGGCCCTTCGAGGACTTCGTTGGCACGGTGGATGAGATCAACACGGAGAAGGGCAAAGTCCGCGTCCTCGTCAACATGTTCGGCCGCGAAACGCCCGTCGAACTCGACTTCCTCCAGGTGGAGAAGCTCTAACCCACGCGGTCACCAGTTCGTTGGCCGCTCGTCCGCGGGGCGGCCGCCCGGTTCGCGCAGTCCTCGCGCCCGCGCCGCTGCGCGTAGTACCCGCGCTACCTCGCCGGCCAGTGCCACATTCGCCTCTGAGATGCCGCGCTCGCGGAGCATTTCCGGGTCGAAGAACCGCGCGATCGCTGCCTCGACGGTGTACCAGCGGGCGACGACGTGTTCGTCGTTGATCGCCACCGTGGCGCCGGGCGGGCAGATGGCGTTGTAGACCAGGCTATGGGCCATAGCCCCGTCGTGTGGGTAAGACATCACCTCGGCGAGCGCCAGCGCATCGCCATCGAGCGCCAGCCCCGTCTCCTCGCGTACTTCGCGGACTGCCGCGCCGGCGGGCCGCTCGCCCCGCTCGACATGGCCTCCCGGCAGGAACCAGCCGCCGCCACCGAAGACGCCGGCCTCGCGTTTCATCAGCAGCAACTCCTCGCCCCGCCACAGCGCGACCGACGCCGTGAGTTCGTACCTTTCCATCGGTCGATTGTAGGGCGTGGAACCTCCACGGCGCTCATCCAACGAGCGCCGCCAGCCGCGTCGGCGCGACCAGGCGGTAGCTCTCGATGGTCAGCGCTTCGACCTCGTCCCAATCGATTTCGCCAACGTCCAGGTAGAGCCCGACCCAGCCCCGGTGACCGATGTAGGGCGCCACGAAGAAGCGCCCAGGGTCGGCCTGGATGAGCACGTCCTGCGCCCCAGGGCCGCCCTTCACCTGCACCGACAGCCGGCCATCCCCATGGTGGCTATCGAGGTAGTAGGCGAACGTCTTCTCGCGCACCTTGAAGGCCGAATGCTGACCACCCCGCTCGGTGGCCTCGGGCAGGCGCAGGCAGATCTGGCTGAAGCGCTCGCGCGACGTTCGAACGGTACCAAGACTCGCGGTCATGGCGGCATATTACCGGCGCGGTCTAGGCAACGAAACCCAGCGTTGCCCACTGCGTCCCAAGCAACGGCGCGCTGGGGATGCCCAGCCAGCCTTCGATGACGGTCGCGTAGACGGACCGGAAGTCCGTCGTGAAGCTCAGATTGCCGTTATCGACCAGCGTCGTGAGGCTGGGCTGGTCGCCGTAAAACCCGCCCCTGACGCCGTCCCCGAGAGCGAAGAGGACGCTCGCCGAGCCGTGGTCGGTGCCCTTGTTCGCGTTCTCCTGCACGCGCCGCCCGAATTCGCTCCAGGTGAGCACCATGACATCGCCGGCGCGCCCCTGGGCAGCGAGGTCGGCGTAGAAGGCGCTGAGGCCCTCGTCCAGCGTGGTCATAAGGTCGGCGTGCTCTTCTGGCTCGTTGTTGTGCGTATCGAACCCACCGAGGGTGATGTGCCCCACGCGGATGCCCAGGCCGCCGATGATCGTCTCGGCAAGGAGCTGGAGGCCCTGGGCGAAGCTCGTGTCCGGGTACTCCACGGCCGGCTTGTAGGTCGCGGCCACGGCCGCGAGGGCCTTCGCGCTCGAGAGCGCGGTCTCGGCAGTCGTCTCCAACAGGACGCCGTAGCGCGAGTTCGCCGGGTATTGCTGGTAGAGCTTCATCAGGGTGGCGTTCCGTGGGTCAGCGTCAGCGGTTTTGCCCTGTACCTTCAGTCCATAGTCCGCCTGATCCCTGACGGACGGGATGGGGATCTTCTCGCCTCGCAGCTCCGGCGGCGTCGAGCCGCCGATGTTGAACCCGAAGAACGGGTCGTGCGCCTGCGACTCCATCGCGTCCAGCGACCGGCCGAGCCAGCCGGTCTTCAGCTCAAGCTTCGGGTCACCGGCCTCCCAGATGGCCATCGACTTGAAGTGGCTGTAGTCCTGGTCCGGGTAGCCGACACCGCGGACGATCGCCAGCTTGCCGCCATCCCAGAGCCCTTTCAGCCCGGTGAGCTGGGGCGCGAGGCCGAAGTCCCGGTCGAGGGGCAGCACCATGTCGAGCGTCTGGCCGATCGTCCGGCGCACGGCCGGATAGGCGGGGTCAGCGACGGGCACGACGGTGTTCAGCCCATCGTTTCCTCCCGCCAGCTGCACCAGGATGAGGATGCGTCCCTTCCCCTCCGGCGCCACATAGGCGGCGTTCTGGGCAGCGAACGCGATGGTCCCCTTGAGAAACGAACCCGCGGTCGTCCCGATGCTGACGAGGGCGGCGCCGCCCTTGACGAAATCTCTGCGGTTGAGCATGGCATCTCTCCTTAGATGAGCTGGTATTCGGGGCTGGCGGCGACGAGGTAGGCGACGGTCGCCGCCCGTTCCGCCGGGTCGCGGACCGTACTGGCGTGGGCGGCGATCGCCTCGCGCCCCGCCGCCGTGATGTCGCCGTCCACCAACCGGGCGGCCGCGCCATCGACCAGGTCTTCGGCGCTGGTCAGGCCGCGGAGGGCGGCGATCTCGGCGGGCCGGCCGTTCCGCGGCCAGAAGAGCTGGTCGAGGAAGTTCGCCCGGGCGAAGAAGGTCGAGGACGAGATCCAGGCGGGGCCGCCGGGCCAGCCCGCCACGCTGGGCGGTTCGAAGAGCACCTGGTCCATGGCCCGGTAGGGGCTGTAGGCCCCGCGCCCGCCGTTCGCGCCGAGGGCGGTGAACGTGGACTCCAGTTCGAGCCCACGGACAAGGCCAACAATGAACTCGACCGGGCTCCGCACTTTGCTCCGGTAGGCCTGCTCTGAGGAGAACTCGTCGCTCACGAGGATCGCCCGCAGCACAGCCCGAATGTCGGCCCCGGTGCTCTTCCAGACGTTGACCAGGCGGTCGATGACCGCGGCCGACGGTCCCGGATAGGCGAACTCTTCGAACAGGCGCGTTGTGACGAAGCGGGCGGTCGCTTCCTGCTCCATGATGATATCGACGATGTCGCCGCCGTCCCAGGCGCCCGTCTTCCCGAGGAACGTCTTCCTGCCGGCGTCGTGCTGCCTGGCAACAAACTGGAACTCGGGCTGCCAGGCGGCGAAGGTCCGGCGCAACTGTTCCTGCTGCTCCACGGCCGTGAGGGTCCCTGTTGGCCGGCCGCGGACGGGCTGGGTGATCCGCCAGCCGGTGAAGGCGCGAGCGCTCTCACGGACGTCTTCTTCCGTGTAACTGCCCACGCCCATCGAGAAGAGCTCCATCAGCTCCCGGGCATAGTTCTCGTTCGGGTGATCCTTCACGCTCTCCACGTTGTCGAGGTAGACCAGCATCGCCGGGTCCTTGCTGATGGCCTGGAGCAACGCCCCGTATCGGGGCAGTGCCATCGTCCGGAAGAGTTCGTTCTGTTTCACCATGAGCTTGGCCCGGTTGCGGCCGATCTTGCTCAGCTGGCTGGTGAGCAGCCCGTGCCAGGTGAACGTCATCCGCTCTTCGAGGGGTCGCGCGCTGTACACCATCCGGGTGAACCACCAGCGCTGCATGTCGCTGAGCAGTCCGTTGCCGTAGTCGTTCAGTTCGAAGTTCGCGGCCCGCAGCCGAGCCTCGAGGGCGCTGTTGTCTGCCGCTGCGAAGTTCAGGAGGCGGTCGGCGGCCTCGTCCCGGCTCAGCCTCGCGAACGCTTCGACCTCCGCCATCGAACCGCCAAAGCCGGCTCGCCTGAGCAGGTGAGCGGCCCGCTTAAGGGGGTCGCTCACCTGTTTCGCGGCGAGGACGGCGCTTGTTGGGGCCGGACCTTGTGGGGGGACGCTGTCGCTCACGACCCCCGGCGCGACGGCTCGTTTGTCGTTGCCCTGTGCCGCCACGCCGACCACCGCGGCGGCCGTCCCGGCGGCGGCGACACTCGCCGCAGCGGCCAGGATGGCGCGGCGCGTACTCCGTCGCCGCAGGATCGCTACGCGCGCTGACGGCGCTGGCCCATCATCTTCAGGATCCATCGTGTGCTCCTTCGGTTGCGACCTGTCCTGCCTTCCAATGGCGCCACGCCCCGCCGGGGTGACGGGTCGGCCCGCGGCAGCAGTCCATCTCGCCCGGGCCGGGGCGGGCTTTGGCTTTATCGAAGCTTTCCGCGAAGTCGAACTCTTTACACCTCGTCGGCGATACTCACTGCGGCACCCATCGGGCGAGCCACGCCATAGACAGGTGAATGGAGACTCGCTTGACCCATCGCCGCGGATTCTTGAACGAGCGCCACCCCACCCTCAAGGTGGCGTTTACCGTGCTCGCCGTCGCCGGCTTTAGCGGTGCCTGGTTCGGGTTTGCTCGGGCGCACAACTTCGCGGCCGCCACGGAGGATCCGCAGGTGGCCCTTGCCGAGATCAGCGAACCTGCGGACGGCGGCCTTTCCCAAGGCCAGCCGCCGCCGGCCGCTCTGACCATTGCGGGCCAGCCAGGCGCGAGCGAGAGTGTCGCGCCGGCCCAACCGACTCCAACGCCTGTCCGCGCGGCCCAGCAACGCCCCGCCGCCGCCCCCAGCAGCGTCCCGGCCACTCCCACGCCGATGCCGGCTATCCCAACGCAACCCGCCGCGGCCGTCACGACGCCTGCCCCGGCCCAGACGGCCCCACCAAAGCCAGCCGCGACCCCGGCCAGGAAGAGCCGGGCGTCCTGACGTGAGCTGGAAGCTCGCCGGCCTGGTCGCCATCGCCCTGGTGGCCGGCATCACCATCGCCTACTACGTGCAGGACCCGGAGACGGGGACGGCGACGTGGGATTCGACGCGGGCCTCGGGATTCGCCGCCTACCTCCTGCTCTGGGCGTCCGTGGTCCTCGGGTTGAGCATCCACCTGCGCATTAAGCCGGCCGGTGGCCCGATGACCTGGATGATCGAGAGCCACCGGATGACCTCGGCGCTGGCCCTGTCGTTCGTCGTGGCCCACGTCTTCGCCTTGCTCCTCGACGACGTCGTGCCGTTCTCGCCGCTCGATGCATTTGTGCCCTTCACGAGTTCGTTCCGGCCGCTCCAGGTCGGGGCAGGCACGTTGGCCCAGTGGCTGTTGGTGATCGTCCTGGCCAGCACGGCGCTATCGACTCGCATGCCGTACGCGACCTGGCGAAAGCTGCACTACCTCAGTTTTCCCTGCTGGGTCCTGGCCGAAGTGCACGGCCTTACGAGTGGCACCGACAGCGGCGCAAGTCTCGCGATCTTCGTCTATGCGACGACCGGGGCGAGCGTGGCCGCGCTCCTCGTGGTGCGGGCTTCGAGCCGCGAGTTTATCGAGCCCGAGCGAGCGCCGAGGCCCGTCCGCCGCTGAAGGGCGCCAGGTCGGAAAGCCGCGGCCGTTCAGGCCGGCGCGATCAGCAAGTCGCGCACCCGTCCGATCGTTACCTCCGTCACGCCGTTCGCCCTCAGGTACGCTTCCGCGCCCCCGTACTTCGCGCTGAGGAGGCGCAGGAACCCGGCCATCTTCTCGGGCGGCGTGGCCAGCCGGGCCCGAATCTCTTCGGGGGTGCCTTCGAGCACGCGGCCTGAACGTTCGAGGAAGGCGATCAGACGGGGGATGCTCGCTTCGCTCTTGCCGTAATCGGCCGCGATCTCCTCATGGGAGACACCCAGGACGTCGAGCACGAGCGCCAGCAACACGCCCGTGCGGTCCTTGCCGGCGGTGCAATGCACAAGCATCGGGTAGGAATCCTCGCGCGCGAAGAGTTCGAAGGCGCGCACGAACTGGCTGCCGCCCGCCTTCAGGTAGTGGAGATACCGCTCGGGCGAGATGCCCGGTCCGTAGAGGCCGTTCAGCTCGGCGATGACCGCCTGCTGGCTCTCGCCCGCCGCGAAGATCGAGAGGTGGACGACGTGTTCTCGCAGCGGATGGCTGATCCCGTCCTCGCCCAGCTCATCCGGGTGGCGCAGGTCGAGGATCGTCGCCACGCCAAGGTCATCGCGGAGATAGGCCACGTCCGAGGGCGTGATGACGTCGAGGGCGCCGGAGCGGTAGATTCGCCCGCTTTGGAGCCGGCCACCCGCGGTGGCGTACGCCTCGACGGCCCGGAAGTTGTGCACGCTCTCAAGGTCGATGGCCGGATTTGCTGTCATTTCGCGAGCCTAGCAGCCTGCGCCGTTGTGCGCGTTAACGCCCGAGCGTTAGGCGGCCGGGAACTTCTTGAGGTGGGCGAGGACCTCGGCGCTCACCTCGGGGAGCTTCTCCTGCACGAGCCAGTGACCCGCGTCCAGTTCGACGAAGCGGTTATACCCGGTCATGTACTGGGCCTGGTTCGCCGTGGTGGACCGGCCGACGGCCTGGTCCTGGTTCCCCCAGATGGTCAGGCTGGGCAGCGCCACCTTGAACTCCGCAGCGGACGCGTCGGCGAGCTGCCCGCCGCCAAAGGAGGCCCGGTACCAGTTCAGGGCCGCCGTCATCGCGCCCGGCTTCGTGAACGTATCGACGTACTCGGCCACTTCTTCGGGGTCGCTCGCGCTCCAGATGGTGCGCAACATCGCCCAGTCGTTCGCGCTCATGGCTGCCTCGGCCGCGCCGGGCTCCTGAAAGAAGATGATGTACTGGCTCTTCTCCTGCTGTTCCGGGTCCTCGCGGAAGGCCCGCCCGTACGAGGCGGGATGGGGGATGGAGAGTGATGTCCAGCTCGCGATGCGCTCCGGGTGCGCGTTGACGAGGCGCCAGCCCACCCCCGCACCCCAGTCATGGGCGACGAGGTGGAACTTCTCGCCGGCGCCCCAGGCTTGGGCCAGCGCCATCACGTCGGAGACCAGCAGGTCGGTGGCGTAGTTCGGGATGCCCTCTGGTCGGGCGCCAGCGCTGTAGCCCCGCTGGTCCGGCGCGAGGCAGCGGTAGCCGGCCTCGACGAGGAGAGGCATGAGCTTCGTCCACATATGGGACGTCTCGGGGAAGCCGTGCAGGAGGATAACGGGCTCGCCGGTCGTGCCCGCTTCGCGGCAGCGGAAGGTCATGCCGTTTGCGTTGATGTCGCGGATGGTGATGGTCATCGTCTGCTCCGGGGGCCCCAACTGGCCCGAAGTTGATCGCCATTCACGATAGCCGCTTGGGGCGAGTGACGCGACGGCCGCGCCGTAGTTGCGCCCTTCGCTATACTCGCACGCGCCCGGCGACCAATCTGCCGGCTTCGGGGAATGGCATGAAGCGCATCGTGGTTTGTTGCGACGGCACCTGGAACGACCGGGGGGCCGGAATGATCACCAACGTCGCAAGGCTCGCGCAGGCAGTGCTACCCAGTGCGCCCGGAGTGACCGTGGAGGGTGAGCCGCCAGCGCCGCCCATAGAGCAGCTCGTCTACTACCACGCCGGAGTCGGGAATGAGTGGAGCATCGTCTCGAAGATCACGGGTGGCGCCTTCGGGCGTGGCCTCACCGGGACCGTCCTCGACGCCTACCGGTTCGTCGTCGATAACTATGCCCCCGGGCCGGACGGCACCGGCGAAGGGGGCGACGAGATCTACCTCTTCGGCTTTAGCCGCGGCGCTTTCACGGCCCGGAGCATCTCCGGACTCATCCGCAAGGCGGGCCTCCTGAAGAAGGAGTACTCCCACCACGGCGAGGAGGCGTTCGACATCTACCGGCTCCGGTCACGCCGTGAGGATGAAGCCAAACCGGACGCTCCAGGGAATGTCGATGGGCCCGAGGCCACGGCCTTCCGGGCGGGCTCGTGTTGGCCGAAGGTGAACCCGTACTTCATCGGCGTCTGGGACACGGTGGGCGCTCTGGGGGTGCCCAGCCAGGGGTGGGGCCCGGGACGGTTGGCGCGCTCAAAGTTCGGGTTCCACGACCAGCGCCTCAGCCGGCACGTCCCCTACGCCTACCACGCCCTCGCGATCGACGAACAGCGCCGCGCCTTTATCCCGACCCTCTGGGAGGTCCAGCCGGAAGCCAAGCAGAAGGTCGAACAGCGCTGGTTCGCCGGTGTCCACAGCGATGTTGGTGGCGCCTACCCGGAGACCGGCCTCTCGGATATCGCGTTTTGTTGGATGCGAGACAAAGCGGCCGCGGCCGGGCTGGCCTTCGACCCGTCGTACGGCGTTGCGGGTGGGGATCGGCGGCGCGTTGTCGTGGCCCCGGACCCGAACGGCACACTCCATAACTCGCTCTCCCTGGTGTTCCGCCTCCTACGGCCCTACCAGCGCCAGCTGAACCACGTGGACGCGACGCAGTCCGTGGCACCCGAAGCCCTGGCCCGGCGGGACGACCCGACGATGCACTATGACCCGGCGAACCTCCGCGAGTACCTTGCTCGTTCCGGCTGATGGCGGCGCGGCTTGGGGTGCGATTCAAGGCTTTTGCACGAACCCGCCTGGCTGACGAGGTTCGGCAATGAGGGATTGCGCCATACGACCCGGACAGTACCGCAGCCCCCGTGGGCGCGGTCGTCCCGGGCCCACGGAGGCGGGGGCGCCGCCCCGCCGTGCCTCCCCCGCTGCTCCGGTGTGACGGCGGCGTGAACGTTGGACCCCGCCCCTCGCATAGCCCGGAGCGGGCCACTCCCGTACGCTGCGGGACACCCCTCCCCCGGAGCTGCTGACCATGAAGCTTCATGAATACCAGGCCCGTGACCTTCTCGCCGCGAACGGCGTCGCCACCACGAAGGGCAGCGTCGCCCGTACCGCCGCCGAAGCCCGCCAGATCGCCGAGGGCCTCGGCGGCAAGGTCGTTGTGAAGGCCCAGATCCACGCGGGCGGCCGCGGGAAGGGGCGGTTGGTCAGCCAACCGGAGACGGCGGCTATGTTCACCAAACTGACGACTGACGCCGCCAACAACTCCGGCCAGGTGCGTGGCGAGCGCGTCGGCGGTGTCCGCCTCGCGGACACCGCGGCCGAGGCGGAACAGGCCGCCCGGGCGATCCTCGGAAAGTACCTCGTCTCCATCCAGACAGGCCCCGAGGGCAAGCTCGTGAAGAACGTCCTCGTGGCCGAGCAGGCCGACATCGCGAAGGAGTACTACCTCTCGATCGTCGTCGATGGCACCGCCGGCGGCCATCTGATCATCGCTTCAGCCGAGGGTGGCCAGGAGATCGAACACGTCGCCGCGACCAATCCCGCGGCCATCATCCGGATGGTCGTCAACCCCGCGAGTGGCTGGGAGCCCTTTGTCGGACGCACCCTCGCCCAGCGGCTCGGCTTCACCGGCGACCAGGCGGACCAGTGTGCGAAGCTGGCTCACGGCCTCTACCGGGCCGCCCTCGCCACCGACGCCAGCCTCGTCGAGATTAACCCGCTCGCCCTCCTCGAAGATGGCCGCGTCGTCGCCGTCGATGCGAAGCTGACTATCGACGACAACGCCCTGTATCGCCAGAAGGCGCTCGAGGCGATGCGGGACAAGGACGAAGAGGACCCGCTCGAGATCATGGCCCAGGAGGCTGGCGTTTCGAACTTCATCAAGCTCGAGGGCAACATCGGCTGCATCGTCAACGGCGCCGGCCTCGCGATGGCCACGATGGACACGATCAAGCTTGCCGGGGGCGAGCCCGCCAACTTCCTCGACATCGGCACCGTGAACGACCCGGCCCGCGTCGTCAGCGCCCTCAAGGTGATCACGATGGACCCGAGCGTGAAGGCGATCCTCGTGAACATCTTCGGCGGCATGGCCCGCGTCGATATCATCGCCCAGGGCGTCATCGACGG